>CADEGN010000210.1 GCA_902826865.1 uncultured Myxococcales bacterium | reverse complement strand
CCTGCAGGATCCGCTGCATGGTCTCGAGCAGGGCGTCTTCGGCTTCGTCGATATCGCCGGACGCCAGCGCGATGTCGGCGGCGAGGAGGAACGCCTTCTTGCGCACGTTCTCGTTCGAGAGCTCGCTCAGGGCGTTGACCGATTCCTTGAGGTTGGAATACTTGCGCACCATCTTTTGCGCGTCGCCAACGATCTGCCCGAAGTCACCCTCCTTGAACTCGGGCAAGGTCGAGGCGAAGGCCTGGACGGTGGCGATCTCTTCGTCGTCGATATAGCCGTCGGCGCCGGCCATCAGCAGCATCGCGTGGGCGAGCAGCACGTCGTCGGTGGCTTTCTTGTTCGAGACCATGCCGGTGAGGCGAGACAGAAGACCCATGGTCGTACTCCTTGTGCGCGCACGCGCGAGGGGGGAACCCTACCCGCGCCGCGGGTGGGGTTCAACCGCGCCCAGCGTGGTGCGAGTACATCGCCCATGTCGGGCACGCGCCCGGCCATGCCTCGGTCCTACTCGGGCAGGTTGCGGGCGGGTGAACGGCGGAGCTGTTCGCCGCCGTCTTGGGCCTGGCGCTCATAGGCGTAGTACCGGCGCAATACACTCCGCACATACGCGCGCGTCTCTTCGAAGGGCGGGACCCCGCCGTGTTTCTCGACGTTGCCAGCTCCGGCGTTGTAGGCCGCCAGGACGAGGACCATATCGCCGCCGTAGCGGTTGGCCAAGAGCCGAAGGTACCGCGCGCCGCCGTGGATATTTTGCGCGGGCTCGAACGGCTCGCGAACGCCGAGTGAACGCGCGGTCTTCGGCATCAGCTGCATGAGCCCGATGGCGCCTGCCCGCGACACGGCGTGGGAGTGATAGTTGCTTTCGGTGTGAATCACGGCGCGAAGCAGCGACTGCGGGAGCTGATAGCGCGCCGCGGCAGCGCGGATGATGCTGTCGTAGCGGTGGAATCGTTCGGCCGAGAGCGCGACCGGGCTATCGTCCGCCGGTCCGCCGGGCCCGCTTCCGCGGCCGCCCCCGCTCCCGCTCCCGCTCCCGGGCAGGCTCTTCCACAGCTGCCAAGCCCCCGGCGTCCGGCGGGGAACGTTGGTTACGTGGATCGTCCCGTCAGCTTCGACCCAGCGGTAGTAGTTGTTGCGCGGCTGGCCGAGCGCCGGGGAAGCTGCGGTCAGAAACGCGAGCCCGAGCGCGACGGCGGGGGAGCAGCGAGGCAAGGCCAAACCACGATAGCGCGACCGCCCTGGCCGAGGCACGAAACCATCGGTTGCCCGGCGGCGGGGGCGGCCCGGCGGCGACCCTGGGACGGATCGATGTTCCGCCGCGGGCCCGGTCCGCGATACTCCCCGAGGGCTGCGCGCGCGACTTGGATCGTCACGCCGATTTCCCATCGTCTGCCGAAAGCGATCGCGACGCCAAGATCGTCGAGCACGGGGCGCACGCTCGCCCCGATACCGCGACCTCGCAGTTCGAAGGGATGTGATCGACGCGACCGTGGAGGTCACAACCACGACCATGCGACCGTGCGAAGACGACCCGTTCGTGGTGGTTCGCGGCCACCGTGCTGTGGGCGCGGCGAGGTGGTAGGCTCCCCGCTCGCCCGTGACCACGCCGGTCCATCGCGCGTCCTACCTCGTGCTCGGCAGCGGGCTCGGGGGGCTGTTTTTTGCCCTGCGCGCGGCAAGTCGCGGCAAGGTTGTCGTGCTGACAAAATCGCTGCCCGAGGCGTCCAACACCCAGTGGGCGCAGGGCGGGATCTCGGCGGTGTTCGCCGACGATGACACCCTCGAGTCCCACGTGGGCGACACCTTGGAGGTCGGCGCAGGACTGTGCCATCGCGACATGGTCGAGCGTTCCGTCGCCCTCGCGCCCGGGCTCGTCGAAGCGTTGGCGCGGGACTATGGCGTGCGCTTCGATCGGACGGCCGACGCCCATGATGCGCCGTTTCAACTCGGCCGCGAAGGTGGCCACACCCACCGCCGGGTGGTCCACCACCACGATACGACCGGGGCGGAGGTCATGCGTGCGCTGCTGGCCGCCGCCCAGGCCCATCCGAATATCGAGATCCTCCCGCACCAGATGGTGGTCGACCTGCTGTCGTGGACGAAAGTCGATGGCACCCGCGGCTGCTTTGGCGCCTACAGCCTCGACGTGCGCAGCGGTCAGGTCAGTGCATTCGTCGCCCCCGTGACCGTGCTCGCAACCGGGGGCGCCGGCAAAGTCTACCGCTACACGTCGAACCCCGACGTGGCCACCGCCGACGGCGTCGCGATGGCGTATCGCATCGGTGCATCGGTGGGCAACCTCGAGTTCATGCAGTTTCACCCCACGTGTCTCTTCCACCCCGAGTCGAAGAGCTTTCTGGTCTCCGAGGCGGTGCGCGGTGAGGGCGGGATCCTGCGCCGAAAAGACGGCAGCCCGCTGATGGACGGCCGCCACCCGATGGGCAGCCTCGCGCCGCGCGACGTCGTCGCGCGCGAGATCGATGCCGAGCTCAAGCGCAGCGGTTCGAACTGCGTTTTCCTCGACGTCACCCATCTCGATCCGGGGTTCATCGAGGCACGGTTCCCGGGGATCTTCACCCGTTGTCTGGCGCTCGGCATCGACATGCGAACCCAGCCGCTGCCGGTGGTGCCGGCCGCCCACTACATGTGCGGCGGCGTTGGCGTGGATCCCTACGGACGCACCGACGTCCCCGGGCTGCTCGCGATCGGCGAGGTCGCCCTGTCGGGGATGCATGGAGCCTGCCGCCTGGCGTCGAACAGCCTCCTCGAAGCCGTGGTGCTCGCCGCCGGGGCGGCGGAAGTCTGCGACGACTACGGACGTTCCCCGCCGTCGGCTGTGCGGCCGTGGGACGCCGGAGACACCGTCGATTCCGACGAAGCCGTGATGGTAAGCGCCAACTGGGAAGAGGTTCGCGCGCTCATGTGGAACTTCGTCGGCATCGTCCGTTCCAACAAGCGCCTCGAGCGGGCGCGGCGACGCATCGAACTCATGCGCGAGGAGATTCGCGAGTACTACGTCCGTTTCCGCGTGACTCGCGACCTGCTCGAACTGCGAAATATCTCGCTTGTCGGTCACCTCGTGATCGAGTGCGCACGCCGTCGGTTGGAAAGCCGCGGCCTCCACTACAACCTCGATTATCCGGAGACGGATCCCGCCTTCGCCCGTGACACGGTCTTCGACAAGCGCACGGGGGTGACCCCATGAGCACGCGGACAGCACTCTTGCTCGCGCTCGGCGCGGTGGCGTGTGCACCGCGCAGTACCCGCTCGCCCGAGGCCCTTCGTCACGCGCTCGTGGCGTCGCTCGCCAGCGATGATCCGCGTGCGGCGTACGAAATGCTCGCCCCTGAGGTCCAGGCCAAGATCGACTACAAGGCGTTCGCCGCGCGGTGGCGCGAGGACGCCAACTTGCGCCGCAAGACCGCGGCGGCGGCCAAGGCCCTCCCGGACGCCGAACGGGTCTCGTCCCGCGAAGCCACCACGGTGCACCCCGGAGGCATCGTGCTTCGGTGGACGCGGAGCGGCCGGACCTGGCGAGTGATCGATGGGCTCCCCGGGACGCGGCACGCCAGCACCCCCGCGGCCGCCGTCCGGGGCTTTCTCGCGGCGGTCGCCGGGACCAACTGGGGCGCGGCGCAGCGGTACCTCAGCGACGGCTTGGCGGACACGATGCGGGAGGACTGGTCCGAGCGGGTGGACGCCATCGAGGCCGCGCTCGCCCGGCCCGGCGCGATCGAGGTCTCCGACGACGGACGCCGCGCGCAGCTCCGCTACGAGCCGGGGCGGCGGATCACCCTCGAACAGTCCCCGGCGGGCTGGCGGATCACCGATTCGGAGTAGCGGCAGGGCGGGCCCGCTCGGGGCTCGGCGTCGTCGCGGGCCGAGCGGGGTGGCAACACATGTTGCCACCTGGGACCGGCGAATCGGCAACTCCCGTTGCCAGCTAAGTGCGCGTATTTTCGCGGGAGTGTGGCGGGTTTCCCTGTGCGTCTGTGTAGGTCCTCATGCGGCACAACCCTTGCTTGGCGGCCACTCTTGGTGCAGGAGCCTGGAGGTCGGACAATGGAGCCCTCATTCCGCGTTGGAGACAAATCCGTGTACCCCACCGTGGGGGTGGCGGACATCGTCGCAGTTGAGCACAAGCGCGTGGGTGGCGCTGAGCTCGCCTTCTATCACCTCCGGGTACTGGGCTCGGGGCTAAAAATCATCGTTCCGGTCAACAAGGCCGAGGAGAACGGGATGCGCCCGGTGGCGGCCGAAGCGGAGGTCGACGAGTTGTTCGAGTTGCTTCGCGACCACGAGGTCCCGTGCGACCGCCAAACCTGGAACCGGCGTCATCGCGGCTTCATGGAGAAGATCCGCACCGGCTCACTGTTCGAGGTCGGCGAGGTCTACCGAGATCTCTCGCTCCTCAAGCAGAGCAAGCAGCTCTCCCACAGCGAAAAGCAGATGCTTCGCACCGCCCGCGCGCTCCTCGTCAAGGAGCTCGCAGTCGCGCGCGCCTCCTCCGAGGACGACGTGGCGAAAGAGCTGGACTCGGTGTTCAAGAACTAGCAACCTCCGCTCCGGGTACCCCACGTGGACTCGACGGAGCACTTGACCATCCACATCAGCACCGACGCATGGGACCAGGTTGAAGTAGACGCATTCGTCTGCCCGACCAATTCCCATGGCGTCATGAGCCACTATCCGGCCTCGAAGCTACGCGAACTGGCGGGGGCCGAGGTCGAGGAACTCGTCAAGGAGCACGCCCCGCTTGCGGTCGGCGCCGCGTTCGTTACGCCGGCGGGGGCGATGAAAGCCAAGTTCCTGATCCACGTGCCCAACACCGATGAGCCGGGCGGCAAGGTGCAGGTCGAAGACATCCTGCGCGCCACGGCGGCGGTGATCGTCGCGTGCCAAGTGAAGGGGTTTAGCTCCGTCGCGATCCCCTTGATGGGTGCGTTCGAGACCGGCATTCCGGCCGAAGAGGCCGCGCGCGCCATTCACAGCGAGTTCCGCGCGTGGCGAGGCGACCGCCCAATTCGCGTGCTGTTCATGGCGAAGGACGGCGACGAGGTCGAGGTGTTCGAAATGGCCATGGAAGGCACGAACTAACCCTCGAGCCCTCACCCCGGGGGCCGCAGCCCGCCCGGCGTGCACCCCGGCTTGATCGGTGACGTACCAAGGCTGGGCTTCCCGGCCCGGCTTCGGCGTTGGCCAATAGCCCCGCGCGTGCCATGGGCCCCCGCTTTTCGGCTTTCGTGCCCCGGCGGTCGCGGGGAAACAGGCCTTGTGATATCTCCGGGCGCGAGAATTCATCCCCAGATGGCCGCGTCCTATATCCCCGCGCTCGTCTTCCTCGTGTTTGCCATCGGGTTCGGCGGCCTGATGCTCGGCATCACGATGGTCCTCGGCCCCAAGCGGACCTCGGCGATCAAAGACGAGCCCTTCGAGTGCGGAAGCGAGCCGATCGGCAGCCCCCGCGTCAAGTTCAGCGTCAAGTTCTACCAGGTCGCGATTCTCTTCCTCGTCTTCGACATCGAGGTCGCCTTCCTCTACCCGTGGGCGTCGCTATTTCGCGAGCTGTCGTGTCAGTCGACGCTCGAGGCCGGCGTCTGCACCGGCGGCGCGAGCCTGTTCGGCCTGGTGGAAATGGTGCTCTTCCTCGCCATCCTCGTCATCGCGCTGGCGTACATCTGGCGCAAACGCGCGCTCGATTGGGCGTGAGAGAAGGAGCCGCTGCTTGGCCGAATCCAGCTATGTCCCCACGGTCTTGCAGGATGCGGTGAACTGGGCGCAGAAGTACAGCCTGTTCACCTATCCGTTCGCCACCGCCTGTTGCGCGATGGAGTTCATGTCGACGATGGGTCCGCGCTACGACATCGCGCGCTTTGGCGCCGAGTTTCCGCGGTTCTCGCCCCGTCAGGCCGATCTGCTGATCGTGATCGGCACGATCACCGAGCGCCAGGCGCCGGTCCTCCGCCGCGTATACGACCAGATGCCCGATCCCAAATGGGTGATGGCATTCGGCGTCTGCGCCTCGACCGGTGGCTTCTACCAGAACTACACCGTTACCCCGGGTGCGGATCAGATCATTCCGGTCGACGTCTACGTGCCGGGTTGCCCGCCGCGCCCCGAGCAGGTGCTCGATGGCTTGATGACCCTGCAGCAGCGCATTCAGGATCACCGCGGCCACGTCCAGCAACAGGTCGGTAACACCGCCGCGATCGGATACACCGACCGACGCCGTCTACCGGTTCTGCAAGACGGCACGAGCATGACGCTCCTGCCCGACGAACGCATGCCACAGGACGGGCGGGTACGCTGATGGCCCAACGACTGATCGACTTCCTCGCGCGCGAGCGCCCGACCGCGGTGATCGAGACGGTGACACACGTCGGCGACGAGATCGCGCTCATCCATCGCGAACACCTCGTTGATGTGCTCACGCTGCTGCGCGACCACCCGGACACCAAGATGAACATGCTGTCGGATCTGACGGTGGTCGACTACCTCGGTCAGTCGCCGCGATTCGAGGTCGTCTACCAGCTGTACAGCATCCTGCACAAACACCGGCTGCGGGTGAAAGTCGGCGTCGACGAGGCCGACGACGACTGCTGGGTACCGACGGTGACGCAGCTTTGGCACGCGGCCAACTGGGCCGAGCGCGAGGCTTGGGACCTCTACGGCGTCCGGTTCGAGGGTCACCCCGACCTTCGCCGGATCCTGATGTACGAGGAGTTCGTCGGCCATCCGCTCCGCAAGGACTACCCCCAAAACGGGCGCCAACCGCTTATCCGCCGCCCCGACGCGCCGAGCACCGACGATCAGACGACGCGCCTTCTACCCGACAGCCACGATCGTCGCGTGAGCTAATTTGCCGACTTTCGTCCATCTCCCGCGAGCCACGAGTTACGCATGAGCAGCCCCGTCGCCCCGCCCGGACGCCCCCTGCCGACCACCGCCGCCGAGACCTACGACCCGCGCGGACCCCAGGCTGGTGAGCTCCCGCTGTCGCCCTCGATGCAGGCCTTCGCCGAGGAGGCCGAGCGCCTTCCCACCGATGAGCTCATCGTCAACATGGGTCCGTCGCACCCAGCGATGCATGGCACGGTGCGCGTGGTGCTGCGCATCGACGGCGAGACGATCAAAGACGCCGACGTGCAAATCGGCTATCTCCACCGCGGCTTCGAAAAAGAGTGCGAAAGCGCTACCTACACCCAGATCTTCCCGTACGTCGATCGCCTCAACTACGTCTCGCCGATGCTCAACAACGTCGGCTTCGCGATGGCGGTGGAGAAACTGCTGGGGCTGACCGCGCTCATCCCCGAGCGTGCTGAGTACATCCGCGTGATCATGGGCGAGATCGCCCGCGCCTGCGATCACCTCACCTGCGTGTTCGCTTCGCTGGCGGAACTCGGCGGGCTCACTGCGTTCTTCTGGGGCAACCGCGCGCGCGAGCACCTCTGGGAGCTGCTGGAGGACGTCTCCGGCGCCCGCCTGACCCACAGCTACTGCCGCATCGGCGGCGTCGCCTGGGATTTGACCAAGAACTTCGAGCCGAAGTGCCGCGAGAAGCTCGTCAAGGTCCGCGGGCTTGTGGCCGACATCCGCAAGCTGGTCGAGCGCAACCGCATTTTCCTCGACCGCATGCAGGGCGTGGGTGTGATCTCAGCCGAGGACGCCATCAGCTACGGCATGACGGGCCCGTGCCTACGCGCGTGCGGCGTGGCCTACGACGTTCGCAAAGACCATCCTTACTCGGTCTACGATCACTTCGATTTCGACGTACCGATCGCCGACGAGGGCGACAACCTGGCCCGCTACCTCGTGCGGATGGAGGAGCTCGAACAGTCCCTGCGAATCGTCGAGCAGGCCCTCGCCCAGATCCCACCCGGTCCGGTCCTGGTCGACGACCCCCTCATCGCGCTGCCGGCCAAGCGCGAGGTCTACAACTCGATCGAGGGCATGATCGCCCACTTCAAGCACATCATGGACGGACTGCGGGTGCCGGCCGGGGAAGCGTATAGCTACACCGAAGGTGGCAACGGGGAGCTCGGCTTCTACATCGTGTCCGACGGTTCGGGGCGCCCGTACAAGAACCGCTGCCGGCCGCCTTGTTTCTACACCAGCTCGGCGTTTCGCCAGATGATCCTCGGGGCGAACATCGCCGACGTCGTGCCCATTTTCGGATCGATCAACATGATCGGCGGCGAGTGCGACCGCTGACCGCGAAGGCTCGAACATGGCGAACTCCGACACGCCCAGCTCTGCGACCCTCCCCCCGCGACTGCCTGATCCGCCGCCGCCGGCGAGCCGTACCGTGGCCCCGTCGGCAACGGGCTCGGTGCGCATCCCCGAGGTCAGCGCCGCCAAGCCGCCGATGGCGCCCAACCTGCCGGCCGAGCCGGTCGAGGGCCAGCCGACGGTGCGCGTGGTGATCGACGGCACCGAGGTGGTCGTCCGCAAGGGCACCAACGTCCTCGAAGCGGCCAAGCTCGCCGGCAAGGACATCTGCCACTTTTGCTACCACCCTGGTCTCTCGATCGCCGCGAGCTGCCGCCAGTGTCTCGTCGAGATCGAGAAGAACCCGAAACTTCAGCCGAGCTGCCAGCAGACGGTCGCCGAAGGCATGGTCGTGCACACCGAGAGCCCGACGGTTCTCGAGGCCCGCCGCGCGCTGCTCGAGTTCACCCTCAAGAACCACCCGATCGACTGCCCGATCTGCGACAAGGCCGGTGAGTGCACCCTGCAGCGGCACTACATGGATCATGACCACCAGCTGACGCGGGTGGACGTGCCGAAGATCCGCAAACCAAAGCACAAGGACATCGGCCGTGAGATCGTGCTCGACGCCGAGCGTTGCATCCTCTGCTCGCGTTGCGTTCGATTCTGCGAAGAGATCCCGAAGACCGGCGAACTCGGGATGCAGTTCCGCGGGGAGAACGAGTCCCTGGACGTGGCCGAGGGTCACCCGCTCGACAACGCTTACTCGATGAACGTGGTCGACATCTGCCCGGTTGGGGCGCTGACCGCCAAGGACTTCCGGTTCGCGATCCGTGCCTGGGAGCTGCGCTCGACCCACACCACCTGCACCGGGTGCGCCACCGGCTGTGCCGTGGAGCTTCACCATCGCCATGAGCAGGCCTATCGGATCGTCCCGCGGTTCGACGCGACGACCAACGGACACTGGATGTGCGACGAAGGCCGCCACACCTACAAAGAGCTCGAGCCGAGCCGCCGTGTTCGGCGCGCGCGTGTGGACGGCGAGGAAGTGTTGCTCGGTCATGCCGTCGCGATGGCGGCGAGGCGCCTGCGCGGCCGAGGTCGCAAGGTCGCGGTGGTGTTCTCGGCTGCTGCGAGCAACGAAGCCAACCTCGCGCTCGCCGATCTCGCCAGCTTGATCGGCGCCGAGCGCTATATCGTCGGCCGCCCGGCGGGCAAGGGCGATGACGTGCTGCGCGACGCCGATAAAAACCCGAACGCTCGCGGCGCCGCCGCGGCTGCCGGGGCGGCCAAGCACGAGGGCGAGCTCGCGCTCGAGCTCGCGGGGCGCGCGTACGAGGCGGTTGTATTTCTCGACGGGACGTTTGAGGCCTCGGACGTGGTTGGCTCGGCGCTCTGCGCCATCACCAGCGTATGTCTGGCCGATCGCGCGGGCCCGTTGTCCGACGCATGCACGATCGTCTTGCCCGCGTCGAGCTGGGCCGAGACCACCGGAAGCCTCATCAACCGGCACGGGCGTCTGCGGGTGCTCCGACCTGCGTGGCGCGCCGAGGGCGATCGCCGCGAACGCGCCGACCTCATCCGCGAACTCGTGCTCGCCATGGGCGAGCGCGACATCGGCTCGGCCAGAGAGCGCAGCCGCGCGATCGCCGAGCAGCACGGCAGCAGTGAACTGGCAGCGCTCGTCAGCGACGCCAAGGCCACCCGGCCCACCCTGCTCCGCTTTTCCCATTCCCGCGGCTGACGACCCACCACCGAGGCCCTGAGGCGATGCGTCCGTACCGTCCCCCGCTCGTTCTGCTCTCCCACCTGCTCGTGGTGCTGCTCGGCGTCGTCGGGCTTTCGGCCTGCGGCGATCCAAAATCGGCCGTCGCCCAGCACGATGTGCTGCGCGCCGAGCCGGTCGATCTCACGTTTCACCCAACGACCGGCAAACTCGGGCTCACCATCGTCAACACCGGCGACAAGCCGACCGCCGTTGGTGACTTCCGAATCGAGGGCGGCGACTGGGAAGCGTTTCGCCTCGCGACCGCCGTCAACCCGACGGTCCTGCGCCCGGGCGAGCGCATGCATCTCGAGCTCGAGGTGGATGCGACCTCCCTGCGCGGCCCCGGCGGAGAACGCCGCAGCGCGGTGGTCGAGGAGGTCGCGCCACCCGAGATCGGTCCGAACGACTACCGCCCGGCGTCAGCGCACCTGCAATTCGCCAGCGCCGGAAGAGTGACCTCGGTACCGTTGCGCTTCGAGGACCCATCGTGGGTCTCGACGTATCTGTTGCCCGCGCTGGCCAAGGTTCTGCTGCTCGTTCTCGCGTTCATCATGCCGGTGGCGTCGCTGCTCACGTGGCTCGAGCGCAAGCAGAGCGCGATGATGCAAGACCGCGTCGGTCCCAACATGGCGCGAATCAGCATCGGTGGCCTCACGCTGCGTTTGTGGGGGCTTCTCCACATCGCCACCGATGGACTGAAGATGCTCTTCAAGGAGGACTTCATCCCCCGCCGCGCGCACCGTGAGCTGTATACGCTCGCACCCCTGCTCGCGCTGGTTCCGGCGCTGGTTGTGTTCGCCATCGTGCCCTTCGGTGACGCCCTGTGCTACGGCCACCTTCTCGACGTTCTCAGCCAAGCGGACGTCGATCAGTGCGCGGCGAGCCGCGGCGGCACGCCACTGCAGGTGGCACAAATCGACGTCGGTTTGCTGTTCTACTTCGCGATCGCTTCGATCGCGACCTACGGGACCACCTTGGCCGGCTGGGCCAGCTACAACAAGTGGGCCGTGCTCGGGTCACTGCGCGCATCGGCACAGATGATCTCGTACGAGGTCGCGATCGGCCTCACGGTGGTCGGCGCGCTGCTTGTCTACGGCTCGCTCGAGCCCCACGCCATCGTCCGAGCCCAGCTCGAGAGCCATTGGGGCATCGTGCTCCAGCCGGTCGCCTTCATCTTGTTCTTCACCGCAGCGATCGCTGAAACCAAACGGGCGCCGTTCGACATCCCCGAGGGCGAGTCGGAGATCATCGGGTACTTCCTCGAGTACTCCGGCATGCGCTTCGGCTTGTTCTTCCTCGGCGAGTTTATCGAGGTCGTCTTCGTCTCGGCGTTGGTCACGACCCTGTTCCTCGGCGGCTGGGCCCTGCCGCTCGGGATCCTCGGGGCGTCGGGGTTCACCAGCGCCCTGGCGTGCCAGGCGTTTTTCGCCGGCGGCGGCCTTGTGTTGTGCCTAACCGGCGCCGCCATCTGGCGGGCGAGCAAGCACGCAGAGACCCTGGGTGCGCTACTGCTCCTAATCGGCAGCGTGCACCTAACCCTCGCCCTGTGGTCGGCCTTCACCGGTTGGGGAACGGCGCTGCCGCATTTGGCGATCGTGACGATCGGAATGCTCACCTGGGGCATCAAAGTGCTGGCCTTGTGCTGGCTACAGCTGCTCATCCGCTGGACACTCCCGCGTTTTCGCTACGACCAACTGATGAGCCTCGGATGGAAGGGCCTTCTGCCCCTGTCCATCGCCAACATCGTCCTAACCGCCCTCGTCGTCTACCTGCTCGCCCCCAGCGCGCCCGTCGGAGGCCCATGACCATCGGCGTCAAAAAAGTCTCGCTGCATCGCACCGCTCGCGATCAGGTGTTTCTGCCCGCGATCCTCGAAGGGTTGTTGACCTCCGCGCGGCACTTCTTCAAGAACACCATGACCAAAGGGATGGGCGACGTTGACACCATTCGCTACGGCGAGCCGGATGTCGACATCAAGACGTACTACCCCGATCGCTTTCGCGGCGTGCATCGGCTCATGTACCGCGACGATGGATCGGTGCGATGCGTCGCCTGTATGTGTTGCTCGACGGTCTGCCCGGCGAAGTGCATCTACATCGTCGCCGAAGATCGGCAGGACAACGCCGAGAAGGGCCCGGCAAGCTTCGTCATTGATGAGCTCAAGTGTGTCGTGTGTGGACTCTGCGTCGAGGCGTGTCCGTGCGACGCCATCCGCATGGACACCAAGCAGCACATGACACCAACCGAGCGACGCGAAGACGCGGTACTCGGCAAGGTGGAGCTCATGAGCCGCGGCGGTCCTTCGGTCGCGACGCAAGGTGGTCTGGGGCCGGAGTTCCGCGCCGTTGCACCCCAGGCCGATCCCCGTTTCGGTCAGTGATCTTCCCGGCGAGGGATCTCGACGGGCGCCGCCGCCGAGACACCATCCGAGTGGCCAGCGCAAGTCCCATTCTGGCCGGCCACTCGCTCGCGACCACGCGCATCCAAACCCAATGGCAAACCATCGGCGCCGAGAACGGCCGTGAGGAACCGAGTGGATTTCACGATGCACCCGTGCCGAGCTTTGCTATGCTGAAGTTGGCACGTCGTCCGCCCCGCGTTTTGCGTTCGACCTACACCTGTTCAACCCGGGAACTGCCTCTGTCCGCGGGTGCGCAAGCCCGTCCGGCGGGAAGCCCGATGCGGTCATCGCGGTGCCCACCTGTCTATCGGGTAGGGTTGAACTAGAACGCCGGGCGACGACGTGCCGTTTTCGTGGCTGGTGCTGGGCGAGCCGCGCGGCTACCAGTCCGCTTCGCGTTCGAGCCGCGCAATCGCGTCGCGCAGGCGCAGGCGCGTGCGATCCTTGCCGCACGCCGCCAGGGTCTCGAACAGGCCCGGGGCGGCCGTGCGACCTGTGACCGACAGCCGCAACAGGGTGAACAGCTCCTTGGCTTTCCACCCGGTCCGCTCGCAAAATTCGCGCGAGAACGCTTCGATCTCCGCCACCTCAAAGCCGCGGGCGCGCTTGTCTTTCTCGATTTCGTCGAGAAACTGCGCGAGCACGTCGATGACCTCGCGGCGGGTGCGCTTCTTGAGCCGAAACTCCGGCAACACCGCCGACAGGTCCACGCCCTCGCCGAAGAAAAACGCGGCGTAGGGCACGAAGTCGTCGAGCCGCGAAATCCGCTCGCGACTCAGGGACACGAGCGCGTGCAGGCGCTCGGGGGACAACACGTCGCGTTGGATCCGGGCGATCAACTGGTCCACCGTCATTGCGCGGATGTCGTCGCTGTTCCAGGCCGCGAGCTTGACCGGATCAAACACGGGGCCGCCGGTGCTCAAGCGCGAGAGGTC
>CADEGN010000209.1 GCA_902826865.1 uncultured Myxococcales bacterium | reverse complement strand
AGAAGCTCGGGCCGAGAGCGACGAGGTGCGCGCCCAGCTTTCGCGCTCGGCCGCGCTGCGCGCGGCTGCGCATCATGATGAAGCGATATCGGAGGCAAACGCGGCCCTGCAGCGCGCGACCGAATTGAACTGGCCACCGCTCGTCGCCTCCGCCCAGCTCTCGGTCGGGCTTGCCCTCGGCCGCGCCGGACGACGCGGAGAAGAGGAGGCCGAGCTCGAGAAGGCATACTTCACGGCGGCTGACACCGGGGAATCCGAGGTCGCGGCCGCGGCCAGCATCGCGCTCACCCTCTGTGTCGGATCGAAGCTCGCACGGATCCAGGACGGACTACGCTGGGCCAAGCTCGCCGAGCTTGCACTTCGCTCCAGTGGTGACTACGAAGGGCTACTGCGAGCGCGCCTAGACAACCATATCGGCGCGACGCACTCACGCGCGGCGGACCATCCGGCGGCAAGAGCCCGCTACGAGCAGGCGCTCGCGCGCGCCGAGCAGCTTCTGGGACCCGAGCATCCCGACGTCGCCGTCGCGCTGGGCGGCCTCGCCAACGTCCACCAAGCCCTGGGCAACCACGCAGAGGCAAGGGCGCTTGGCGAGCGCGCGCTTGCGATCATGAGAGCGGCGTTGGGCCCGGAACATCCGACCGTAGCTGGGTTTCTGATTGATCTCGCGAATACGGAGCAAGTCGCCGGCGCGCCGGCCAAGGCCCGGGCGCTCTACGAAGATGCCCTGGCAATCCAAGTGCGAACGATTGGTCCCGACCACCTTGAAGTTGCGACCACGCTTAACAACCTCGCGCTCAATAACGGCCTCACCGCCGATGGCGAGCAAGCACGGAAATACTACGAGCGCGCCGTCGTCGTGCTCGAGCGAAACCTCGGCCAAGAGCATCCCGATGTTGCCAAGACCCTGACAAACCTCGCTTGGCTATTGCGGGTTGCCGGCAACTATGACGAGGCAGAGCGCCTGGGTTCTCGTGCGGTTGCAATCCAGGAGAAGCGCTTGGGGCCCAAGCACCCGGACTTGGCGAGGTCCGCAAATGCACTGGCGATGACACTCGTCGCCCAGGGCTCCTATGCGCGGGCGAAGCCGTTGCTCGAGCAAACGCTCGGCATCGTCGAGAGCGCTTCGGGCTCCGACGATCGAGAGGTGGCTGGCGTGTACAACAACCTCGGGCTGGCGAACCACCGATTGGGTGCGCTGGCGGAGGCGGAGCGACTTTACCGGCGCGCACTCGCGATACTCGAGGCTCGCGACGATTCGCCGAGTCACGAACTAGCCGCAACGCTGGTCGGGCTCGCGGACATTGCCCTGGACGAGGATCGCGCTGCCGATGGCGCGACGCTCGCCGCCCGGGCGTTGCGCATGCAGCAGGATCTCGGGGCGAGCACCACAGAGATCGCCGGGGCGAAGTGGTCGCTGGCGCGCGCCCAGTGGGCGACTGGTGGCGATCGCAGGGAAGCGCGCCAGTTGGCCGAGGACGCAGCCGAGGGTTTCGCGGCGGCGGGCAAGGGGTCTTCTGCCCAGCTCTCCGATGCGCGAGCGTGGCTCGCCACCCACGCGTACCCGTGAGTGAGTCGCTGGCGCGGCCCGACCAGCACCTGCGCGTACGTTGATAGGCGGCACTCCCGCGCGTTCGGATTCCGAGCGAGTCTCTGCGGGTGTATCGTGGAGTCGTGGAGAGCTCGGACGAGCACGGGGAAGACCCGGCGAGCCTCACCACGATTGACTCGCCTGCGACTGTCGTTCTCACGTCTGGGCGCCGGCCAACTGCGGACGCACCGCTGCCTACGCACCTCGGACGTTACGTCATTATCGAGCAGATCGGTCGCGGCGGCATGGGAAGGGTAGCGCGCGCATACGACCCGAAGCTGCGTCGTGAAGTTGCACTCAAGCTTGTCGTCGGCAATACGCCCGACAGCGAAGCGCGAACGCGAATCGTCCGCGAAGCCCAGGCGATGGCTCAGCTCAGCCATCCAAATATCGTGCCCGTCTACGACGTCGAGCACCAACGCGACGGGATCTACATCGCGATGGAGTACGTCCGCGGCGACACGCTTGCGACATGGTTGGCCAAGGGACCGCACACCTGGCAAGAGGTGCTGTCGCGATATCTCGGTGCGGGGCAGGGCTTGGTGGCGGCCCACGCCGCCGGCATGGTTCACCGTGACTTCAAGCCGAGCAACGTGATGATCGGGAGCGATGATCGCGTCCGGGTAATGGACTTTGGATTGGTGCGAACCGCTGACGCCTTAGGTACGGCTGAGGATGACGCTGCACGCGTCGAATCGTCCGACTTCTTTGGGATCGATGCCTCCGGCGACCGCACGGTGGCCGGCGTGGTGATGGGCACCCTGCATTACATGGCGCCCGAACAGCATCGAGGGGAAGCGGTTGGGCCGGCGGCTGACCAGTATGCGTTCTGTGTGGCGCTCTATGAGGGTCTGTTTGGGGTCCGACCGTTCTCCGGCAAAGACGCTCCATCCGTCGCGCGCGCCAAGGAACGCGGCGTACCTGACAAGCCCGCCCCTGCTGGCACCTCTGTACCCGCGTGGCTCCGCGCCGCTGTGCTGCGCGGCCTCGAACCATCGCCGGCGGCCCGCTGGCCGTCGATGGAGGGGCTCCTCGCCGCGCTTGAGCATGGTCGCACGCGCTCCCGCCGACGCAGGGTCATGGCGTCGGTGCTGGTTGTAGCTGCTGGCGCCTCCGCGGTTTTCGCTATCCACGAGATCGGCGAGCGCCGGCGCGCGGCCGCCTGCGAAGCCGAGGGGCAGACGGTATATGAGCATTGGAACGACGAGTCACGCGCCTCGCTCCGAGCGGGCCTTGCAGCAACCGCAGTGAGCTACGCCGGAGTCACGGCCGATAAGCTCATGCCTTGGCTAGACCGCCATGCTGAGGCTTGGGCACAGGCAACTACCGAGGCTTGCGTCCGTGCCAACGTGGCTTCGAGTTGGGACGTCGACACTTACGAGCGCGCGCAGTGGTGTCTAGCCGAACTCCGGATGGCGCACGCGGCCCTCATCGATGCGCTCTCGCAGACGGATGCCACGGGCGTACGAGGCGCGGTTACGGCGGCGGCTGGGTTTCCCTCGGAGTCAGCTTGCCTCGACACTGACCGCTTGCGCCGCATGCCCGCACCGCCCGCACCGGAGATTCGTTCCGCAGTGGATGAGGTGCGCGCCGAACTTTCGCGCGCCAGCGGGATGCGAGCCGCCGGTCGCTATGACGTCGCGTTGTCCACCGCCGAGGCCGCTCTCCAGCGCGCGAAGGAACTGCAGTGGTCCCCGCTCATCGCTTCGACCGAGCTCGAGGTCGGCCTCGCCCTTGGCCAAATGGGTCGACATGACGAGCAGGAACACGCGCTCGAGCGAGCCTACTTCACGGCGGCCAACGCGGGAGAAATCGAGGTCGCGGCCGTGGCGAGCGTCGAGCTGACCCACTGCGTCGGGTATTGGCTGGTGCGCAAAGAGGACGGACTACGATGGGCGCAGCACGCCGAGGTCGCCTTGCGAGAGGGCTGGGATCGCGAAGGCCTAATCGAAGCTCGCCTCAGCAGCGTCCGTGCCGCGATACACCTGCGATCGGCGGAATTCGAGGACTCGAAGGTACTTCACGAGAAATCGCTGGCCCTGCGCGAGAGCGCCCTCGGGCTCAACCATCCCGACGTCGCCCTCGCGCTCGGCAGCCTGGCCAACTCCGTGCAGAGTCTGGGGAACTACCAGGAGGGCATAGAGCTCCACGAACGTGCGCTGAGCATCGCCGAGGCTGCGCTTGGACCTGAGCACCCCGATGTGGCGACGATTCTCAACAACCTCGCCAACGCGCGGCATGACACGGGGGACTACGCCGAGGCCCGGGCGCTCAACGAGCGCGCCCTTGCGATCCGCACGCAAGCGCTGGGCCCAGATCACATCGAGGTCGCCTCCACGCTCAACAACCTCGGCAGCGTCTTCAACAGCCTGGGCGATCGCGCAAAGGCGCGGGAGTCCTACGAGCGGGCACTTCCGGTGCTCGAACGGACTCTTGGCCCCGACCACCCTGAGGTCGGCGCGACGCTCGGTAACTTGGCTTCGCTTTTGCGCGAGGCGGGTCAGCAGGAGGAGGCCGTGCGACTGCTTACCCGAGCGCTCGCAATCCAAGAGAAGTCCCTTGGCCCCGGCCATCCCGAGGTGGCGATGTTCGTCAATAACCTTGCCGTCGTTTACTCGCAGAGCGGAAGCGACGTCGAAGCCAAGCCCCTATACGAGCGTGCGCTTGCGATCCTCGAGAAGAGCCTCGGGCCAGAACATCCGGAGCTAGTCCTCGCCCTAGATAACCTCGCGAACGCCTGCCACAACACCGGCGAGTGGAAGAGGGCTGAGGAGCTCTACTTGCGATCGATCGCGATCCAAGAGCGAGGCCGCGAACGCGACGATTTGGCCATCGCACTGCTAGGGCTCGCTCACATCGCGCTTGAGACGAATCGGGCGGCCGAAGCGGCCACCTACGCCCGGCGGGCCCTGGACTCGCGAGAACGACTACGCCTCGGCGCGACCGAGATCGCCGACGCCCAGTGGCTGTTGGCGCGGGCGCAATGGGAGTCGGGGGGCGATCGGGCAGAGGCCCGGCAGTTGGCCAAACGCGCCGTCGAAACGTACGCCGCGGCGGGAGAGAAGTTCGCCACCCCGCTGGCGGAGGCGCGCGCGTGGCTAACAAAGCACGCGCAGCCGTGAAGGCGCATGGTCGGCGCCGGCCGATGCGACGGCGGCCGTGTTCGCACAAAGCGGCGCTGCAAGCCGCCCACTCATCCGACTCGCAGCACGCGGTAGCGCCCCGGTTCGAGGGCAAGAATCGTATCGCACCACCTTCGCCCCGCATGCTCGTACGTGAGCTGGAGGGCGCGCAGATCCCCCCGTTGCAATCGAACAAGCGCGTCCGCTACCGCCGATCGATCGAGGGCCTCCGACATGGCACCGCGTCCCGCCTTGGACCGCACCTCGATCGCACGCGCCAGCCCGAGCACGTCCCCCAGCAGCGCGTGGACGCCCTCGTCATCCAACACTCGCTCGTACACCTCTTGCACGACGTCAGCCATGGTGACAATCCAGATGATTGCGAGCGCCCGATGCTACGCCCACCGGCGCGACGCTCCTCATCCATCCTCTTTCACAGGCGAGATCGATCCGACTGCCGGCACATGACACTGCGTGCACACCGTCAACGGCTCGTGCGACATTCGCGGAGCCTGCGCACCGCCTGGGAACGCCATCCCGGTATCGTGGCATGCGCGGCACCCCGCGGCGCCGCGGGGTGCCGCGGCATGCGGTACGACCGGCGGTGCGCCGACATAAGCGCGCCGGCTCGAGCGTGGTCCCAATGGTTTTCCACCCGAGGCCGGTAGCATCGCGAGCTCGGCAAAGAAATCGCCTCCAGCAACAGCGCGCTGCGGAAGTTCGTCGTACCGGACCGCGGGCGGGGCGTCGGTCGCGGCCCGGTCGTTCCCATCCAGGTGGGACGGTTCCTTCGCACCACGGCCGCCCGACATGGCCGCGACCGCGATCGTCGCGCCAAGCACCGCCGAGAGCACCAGTGCCCGCGCGGCGCGCTCGCGTCCACCGGAGCTCGGGATCATCGGGGCCGTACCCTCGCCGCGCACTTCTTATAGTCCGGCTGCTTGGAAAACGCGTCGTGCGCATCGAGCGTGAGCCGATTGACGAGCGATCGCTCGTCGAAGAAAGGGATGAACACCGACCCAGGTTGGACCGCGCCACGACCATCGAGCCACGCGACGAGTTCGAGCGCGCCGCGGCGCGTCTCCACGACCACCGTATCTCCCTCCGCGATCGCGAGACGTCGCGCATCATCGGGGTGGATCTCGACATAGGCCTGCGGCATCGCATTCCGCAACGGTGCCATGCGCATCGTCATCGTGCCGGTGTGCCAGTGTTCGAGTACGCGACCGGTACATAGCCACAGCGGGTATTCGTCGTCCGGTTGCTCGGGCGGCGCAACCCAGGGGCGCGCCCAGATCTGCGCGCGCCCGTCCTTGGTGGTTGAATGGTAGAAGTCGACGCCTTTGCCCGCACCGACGTGGGGATCTTCGCCCTCGACGAACCGCATTCGTGTTTCTTGCCAGCTTCCATCACTGCGCTGCACGACCGGCCATCGCAAGCCACGGGCTTTCGCGTACTCATCATAGGGCGCGAGATCTTTGTGCTTGTGGTGCGAGAACCGCCGATATTCGTCGAACAATGCCCGGTCGACATTCACGTCGTAGTAGCGCGACCACTCCCAGATCGGTGCTTCGCGGCCGCGCGGACCGTCAACACGAAAGAGGAACCGTCCATCGCGGTCACGAAGCCCCGGCAGCCCACGATCGAAGAGCCTCCGCGCGAGCGCGATGATCTGCCAGCAGTCGTCGCGCGCATCTCCCGGCGGATCAACCATCTTGAACCACTGCTGCGTTCGACGCTCTGAGTTGCCGACCATCCCGTTTTTCTCGACCCAGAGGGCTGATGGCAACACGAGATCGGCGATGCGCGTCGTTTCCGTGGGGTACACGTCGGAAACCACCAAGAACTTGTCGTCGATGGTGCGCGAGGGGTCGATGAGTGCGCCCAGATTCGGCAAGCTCTGCGCTGGATTGGATACCTGGACCCAAAGCGTGTGGATGTCGCCCCCCGCTGTCTGGGGTGTGCTGAAGCGGCGAAACATCTCAAGCGTGTGGTAGCCCGGCTTCGGCGAGATGCGTCCCGCCGGAACCCGCCAGATCTCTTCGGCGTGGGCACGATGCTCGGCCTTGGCCACGAGGCCGCCTCCCGGCAGCGCGTGCGCGAGCGTGCCGACCTCACGCACCGTCCCGCAGGCAGAAGGCTGCCCTGTGAGACTCGTCGGCGCGTCGCCGGGTCGGCCGAAGTGACCGGAAAGGAGATGCAGGCCGTGAACAAGACAGTTGATGGCCGTCCCTTGCGTGTGCTGGTTCATTCCCATGCACCAGAGGCTGGTGATTCGTAAGCTGCGATTTCCGAACAGATCGGCGAGCATCGAGAGCACATCCGGGGCCACACCGGCGAGCTCAGCCACGCGCTCGGGTGGGTACTCGGCCATGCGCCGGCGATACTCCGCAAAATCGATCGCCATCCCTTCGAGCGTCGGCGGGGTGCTGTCCGCACGAAACGAGCAGTGTTTGGTCACAAACTCGTGATCCCAGGTGCCGCGCTCAAGCAGCAGATGGGCGATGCCGCACGCAAGCGCGAGATCACCCTGCGGAGTGATCGGCACGAACGTGTTGGCAAACTCGGTCGACCGCGTGCGGCGCGTGCCGATGTCGATGATCTGCACCGACTCCCCGCGCAACCGTCGGTCGACGACGCGGGAAAACAACACGGGGTGCATCTCGGCGGGGTTATTGCCCCACAGCAACAGCACATCGCAGCGATCGAGGTCGTCGAAAGATCCGGCCGGCTCGTCGACGCCGTAGGTGGCCAGGAAACCCGTGACGGCGGATGACATACACAGCCGGGCGTTCGCATCGATGTGGTTATTGCCCAAGCCCGCCTTCATCAACTTCTGCGCGGCGTATCCCTCCGGAATCGTCCACTGTCCGCTGCCGTAGAGCGCGAATCCGGCCGGCTCTCGGGCAACCCGCTCGGCCAAGGCGTCGAGCGCTGTATCCCAGGAGACGGGCACGAGCTCACCAGAGCGACGCAGCAGCGGCGTGCGAAGCCGATCGGTCCCGTACAACGCCAAGCCCACGTGATAGCCCTTCACGCACAGTCGGCCCTGGTTCACCGCGGCGTGTCGGTCGCCGCGAATCGCGACCACTTGACCCCCGGCAACCCCAACTTGCACGTGGCAACCCGTGCCACAGAAACGACATGGCGCCTTGTCCCAGCTGACACCGTCGGGCAGCTCGACGATCTCATCGCCCATACGCGGGGTTGCACCGTCGAGAACGGTTGCTCCCGCTGCCGTACCCACACCGCCGAGAAACGTCCGCCGGTGCATCTTGCTCATTGCGTTCCACCTTCCTCCGAGCGCTCGACCCGACCGTCGACCATTTCACGATCGTCGAACTGCCAGCGGGCGGCGAAGCGCTCGTGACCGTGGTAGACGGCCACAGCCACGCGGGCCCCCATGGTGTAAATGAGCAACCCCAGCGCCCAGATGCCGAACATCACTCGGTACTCGAGTGCATTCGGAACGTACTCAACGATCTCCCCGAGCGTGCTGGGAACGAAGCCCGGCACGATCAGCCCCATGCCTTTTTCGATCCACACGCCGGCCAGGGCGAGCACACATCCCACATTGATCCGCCATAGGTGCTGACCCACGGTGCTCACGTGAATCAGAAGCGTGGCAATGAGATTGAATGCGATTGCAGTCCAGATCCACGGCACCAACGCGTGCTTGCCTTCGGCGCCGAAATACAGGTACTGCGCACCGAGCGAGTGATGCCCGCCGGTGTAGAACTCGGTAAAGAGCTCCGACAACAGCAAGAACAGGTTGAGCAGGAGCGTGATCCGCAGGATCGAAGTGAGGGTTCGCAGCGGCCCGTCACCCATTTCGAACACCGTGTAGCGGCGGACAACCTGCAGCGTCAGGACGATAAATGCGGGACCTGTGACGAACGCTGAAGCGATGAATCGAGGGGCGAGCACGGCGGTGTTCCAAAAGGGCCGGCCCCCGAGCCCGGCGTATAGGAACGCCGTAACCGTGTGAATCGAGATCGCCCACACGATCGAAACCAGCACGAACGGGACGTAGACAACTGGCCGCGGGGGAACGCCGAGATGACGTGTGTACAGTAGGTAACCGCACAAATGCAGATTGATGAGGAGATAGCCGCTCAGGACGATGACGTCCCAGGTGAGCATCGACATCGGCCAGTTGAAGCGACCAAGACCAGGGATGATGTGCCAGAAACGATCAGGCCGACCGAGATCGACCACGACGAAGCCGAGCGACATCACGATCGACGCGACGGCCAAGAACTCGCCCGCGAGCACGACCTTATGCATCTCGTGATCGCGATATAGATATGCGGGGATTACCATCATCACGCCGCCGGCGGCGAGCCCCACCAGGTACGTCAGGTTGGCGATGTAGATGCCCCACGAGACATGGTCCGACATGGCGGTTTGCCCCATACCGCCCAGGGTTTGGGTGACGAACGCGTCGAGACCGATCAGCATCACGGTGAACAACACGCCCATCCACGCGAAGTAGGCGACTCCACCATCGAACGTAACCGCCACGCAATGCGCAAGGAAGCGGAGGTAGTTTCTCGCGCTGCGCGTTGGCCTGTGATGCGTGGCGTCCATGGTGCCTTCAGACGTCGAAGAAATAGAAGAAGCGCGGGCGCGTGCCTAACTCTTCTTTGAGGACGAAGACGCGCTTGTTGGCGAGCACCCAACGAATGTCTGATTCGGGATCGAGCAGGTTCCCGAACACACGAGCGCCCGTCGGGCAGGCCTCGAGGCATGCGGGAAGCTGGCCCTGCCGCGTGCGGTGAAGGCAGAACGTGCACTTCTCCATCACCCCTTGCGGACGGATCCGGTTCGACAACAGCCCCTGGTTGGGATTGACCTCGTCGGCGGGGATCTCGGGCTTGTGCCAGTTGAAGCGGCGCGCGTGATAGGGGCACGCCGCCTCGCAATAGCGGCAGCCGATACACCAATCGTAGTCGACCACGACGATTCCATCGGGCTCAGACCACGTAGCCTCGACCGGGCACACCGATACGCACGGTGGATTCTCGCACTGTTGGCACTGCACCGGCATGTAGTACTTGTCCGGCGCAGGCACCGGGTGGTCGTAGCCGGCATTACCGCGGTGGAAGTCGATGCTACCGGCTGACATCTCGAACACGCGGATGTACGACTGGTGACTTCGACGATCGTGGTTGTTTTCCTGGTGGCAGGCCTCGGCGCACTTTCGGCAGCCGATGCAGATGCTGAGGTTGAGCGCATAGCCGAATACGACCCCCGGTGTGGGCCGGACATCGCGGATCGTTACGTCGGCGCCGTATTCGTCGCGCGCGGAAAACTCGTGGCGCGAGATCACGTCCGCCAACGCGTTCGAATCGAGCTCGCGATAGTGTCGCTGCATGAACTCATCGAGATCCATGTCTGCGGACCACTCCACGAGTGGCGCGACGGTCTTTGCGAAGGCGGCGGCGCCGAGAGAAGCACCTAACACCTTGAGGTGCGTTCGCCGAGGGGTGTTTGTCATCCGGCCTCCGGGTGCGCCGCGGGGGCGTCAAGTGGCGGAGGCGCGGGATACACCCCGACGATGCTTGGCGCGTGCGGTGCGTGACACACGACGCACGCATTACGGACACGACCGCCGCGCGACCGATCCCAATAGCCCGTCATCCCTCCATGGGCTCCGTGGGCATAGTCGCGGGCCTGTGATCCGTGGCACTGCCGACACAACGTATCCACCTCGTCGAATGCGAGGCGTCGGCCATCGGCAAGATGCAAGTTGTTTCGCCGCGACCTGTCGTGGCACGCCAAGCACGGGAGTTCTCCGTGATTCAGGCGGATGGCCCCGTGCATCTGCGCCGTCGGGTTCCGACTGGCGAGGTCTTCAGGTGCGTGGCCGTGACAGGTAACGCAAGCCACACGCTCCGGACGTCCATCCGGTCGCACTTGCCCGGTTCGCAGCTCCCCAAGACCATCGGGGAGGCGAATGTCGATCGGATATCGCGCAACCGCTGCGGCGACCGCCTCGGGTTCCGCGTGCGGGGTTCCGCGTGCGCACGCAATCGCCGTCACCGTGAGGAGAAGAAGCGAGGCGCGCACCGGCAGAGCTTCTGCCGCAAAGGTCGAGGTCGCCACCGCAGGATCTGCGTGACGTTATTCCTACTCGCACTAATTTCGCGCGCTCGGCCTTACGCGGCGGATCGGGTCCCAGAAGCAGCGCGCCGACGTGCCTGCCTTGCGGCGGCGGCGCTCATCCCCCCTGCAGATCGCACGACCCGGCCGACCGCAACGTGGTCGGCACCGCACCCGGTCGCGGAATCGCCGCAATCTGCTCGGCGTTCACGCTGCCGAGGACGAGGCGATCATCCACTGGCGTGGCACTCGTGATCTCGCCGATCACACCACTCGGGTCCTGCAGGTTGTGCGTCACCGCGCCGTCGCGATCCAGACCGAGCACGAAGCCGTAGGGCGGCGGCACCGGGACCAGCGCCCTCGGAATCCGCGCCATCATCTTGCGTACGAATGGGTACGGGAGCGTCGCGTCGAGCAGGCCACTGCGCCGCGACACCAGGGCGACCCACAGGATCCCATCCGCGCCCAACGTGATGTTGTCGACGAATCCCGGGAGGTTGTCCGCGACGATCTCCAGCAACCCGTCGCGTGGCCCGTCGATCCGAAGCCGGCTCACGCGATATGCAAACGTCTCGCTAAACAGGACGTAGGTGCCTTCGGCATCGCCACCGATGGCGATGCCGTTGGCGTACCGCAAGCCATCTAGGACGACCGTCGTGGCACCCGTATCCGGCGCGTAGCGCAGGATACGTCCCGTGGGCTGGTTCTCGAGCGCGTCGATCTGCGCGTCGTCGACGTTGTGCCGCTGCGAGGCATCGGTAAACCACACGCTGCCGTCGGGTGCGATCGCGAGCTCATCGGCCATCTGGATCGGCAGGCCGCCCGCTTCCTGAGCGAGCACAGACACCGCACGAGTTGAATCGATCGCCAGAAGTCCTCGACGCGCATCTGCCACGAGCAGCCGACCCGCACCGTCGAACGCGAGCCCGAGGGGCCGTCCGCCCGTCTGCGCGAATTCACCGAAGCGCGTCAACTCAGAGTCGACGCGAAGGATCCGCCCGTCGGCCACACCGGTGTAGAGGCAACCGTCGGGTCCGATAGCCACATCTTCTGGCCCGGCCGGCGTTCTCAGTGTCTTCGCGTTGGCGAGGCGATCGTTGGTCGCATACAACCCCTCGAGTGGCGGCGCCGACGAGACCTGGTGCGCCGCCGGCTCAACCGACACCGGCCACGCGAGGAAGTACAGCAGCGCCGCGACACCGAGAAGCGCCATGATCCTTCGCGGGCGAACGTGGGACACAACAGGAGGGTAGCGCAGCGGGAGGCGACGCGAACTTCGCCGGTGGCGACCGCCGGGGTGTCGTCTTCACGGGACCCCTTGGCGTGGGGTGATCGTCGGATGTGAATTGCCGCGGCAGTGGAAGCGTCGAGGCGCCCCAGCCCCTGCACACGCCGCGGGGCTGATACGCTCCCGCGATGGCACATCCCTGGCACGACCTGCCCAATAACCCAGACACGGTCGCCGAATCCGTGAACGTGGTGATCGAGATCCCCCGCGGCTCGAAGGTGAAGTACGAACTCGACAAGCCAACGGGACTCTTAAAGGTCGATCGTGTGCTGTATAGCTCGGTGCACTACCCAGCCAACTATGGGTTCCTCCCGCGATCGTACTGCGACGACGGCGACCCGTTGGACATCCTCGTCTTGGGCGAGGAGCCGGTGGTGCCCCTCGCGATGATGCATGCGCGACCCATCGGCGTGATGCACATGGAAGACGAGGGTCAAGCCGACGACAAGATCATCGGGGTGCACATCCACGACCCTGCCTACGCCGAGATCGTCGACATCGCACAGCTCGCCAAGCACACTTTCGCGGAAATCCGCCGATTCTTCGTGGACTACAAAGTACTCGAGAACAAGCAAGTAAGAGTCGAGCAGTTCTCCGGACCCGCGCGCGCGGTCGAGGTTGTGCGTGAAGCGCTGCAGCTCTACCGAACCGAGGAGAATCGACTCCGTGGGTGGCGATGAGCGCGACCCGCCCCACCGTGCGTCGGAGCGCGCGGTCGTCCCGGGCGCCCTACACATCCCCGGGCAAGGTCCCGCCCGTACGCACGGGCGGCAATGGCTCGTCAACGGCCTGCGCTGGATAGTTGCCGGTGGATGAGGCGCTGTGACCCACTGCGATCGCGCCCGACATCGACGCCTCAGCGCCAACCCCGAGCGCTCCCGAGGTAGAGGACTCGGCCGCAATAGCGACCGTGACCGCCTCGTGCTGACCCGTCACTGATTGTGGCAACTGGCCGACTTCACCACTGCGCACCAACGCGAAGCGGTAGAGCACAGGTGCGATCAGCTCGTTCAAGGCAACGACGCTGAGGGTCATTGCGCCGGCACTTGCGCCGAATTGTGGGAACATGCGCGAAAACAGCATCGATAGCGCGAGGGCCAGGCCGGCCTGGGGTAGCAACCCAAAGCCAACCCAACGACGCACCGTCTCGGGAGCGCCGGCGATATTCGCGGCGATCCTTGCCCCGCCGAGAAAGCTTCCCGCGCGCACCAAAACCATGCCGACCGCGGGGAGGCC
>CADEGN010000208.1 GCA_902826865.1 uncultured Myxococcales bacterium | reverse complement strand
ATGTCGTAGGCCTTCTCGTGGCTGACCTGCGTGCCGGGGAACAGCACGCCCGGCGGCGCATCGAGAACCGGCGTTGCCTGGGCCTCGTTCGCCGGCGGCGGCGGTGCAACAAGCATGTCCTCCAGCGGATCGCCGTCGTTTGGGTCGAACGCTGCTGCCCGGGGCACGACCCCTGGCATCGTCACTCGCCGCGCCCACCGTGACGGTCGCCGTGATTCCACCGCTGCCACCAGGATATCGCGGTCACCAGGCCACGACGAGCGCTCAGACGCTGTCCGAGCATGGGACGAGCGTTGCTGCCAATGCTCCCGCGCTGGTAACCTGTGCGCGTGTTCGGGCGTGCATGGCTGATCGCGCTGTATGCGTGTGGGCTTGGGTGTGGCGGTGCCAGCAACAGCGCGACTGGCAGCGGCAACGGCAGCGGCGGTGGCGGATCCACGGGCACGACGGGAACGGCGACCGACGCGACGACGTTTGGCGATCCCGACACGTGCGACGCAACCGCGCAGTGTCCCGGGGGCCACTGCGTCGCGCCCTACGATCCCGGAGCCGGACCGGGCGCAACCCAGGGCCAGGCGGCGTGCGTGCCGAGATGCGTCCCGGAGCAGGCCCTCGATCGGTGGTGCATCGACGATGATGCATGCTGCGCGAACCTGACCTGTGACCCGCTCGATGGCCTGTGCCGCGGCGCGGTGGGGACCTCGGGCTCGACCAACGGCGTGGGCGATTGGGGTACCGTTTCGGGCGCCATTTCCAGCGAGACGGCCGGGGCCGCAAGTTCCGGCGGCGCCACCAGCGGATCCAGCACGACCGGCGGCCACGGTGAATCCACAACGGTGGATTGAGCCCGCCGTCGGGGTGGGCGGGCCGGCTTGACGCCGCCGTGAGACCGACCGAATATCCGCGCGCGCGTTTTCAACGCGTCGGACCCATGCACACCAACTGACTCCAACCATGCGACCGGGGGTCCCCGGTCGAATCCGACGCCGACGTGCCGCCCGGATGAAGCTCGGTGGCGCGCCCCGGCGTCCGCCCGGTGCCACCGATGAACCACGACATCTCCGATCTTCTCACCCTGGTCGACCGCGTCACCACCGACGTGATCGCCCCCGCGGCAGCGCATGTCGATGCCGCGGGCGTGTTCCCGTCAGCCGGCATCGAGGCCCTCGGCAAATGCGGCGCCCTCGGGGTGTTGTCCGACCCATCGGTGGGCGGATCCGGCCTCGGTCTGGCGGGGGCGGTGCGCATCGTCGAGCGCGTCGCCCAAGCCTGTGGATCCACCGCGATGGTGCTGGCCATGCACCTGTGCGCAACTGCTGTGTTCGAGAAGCTCGCCCCGGTTGAGATCCGCCGCGACGCAGCCACGGGCAAGCACCTGTCGACCCTCGCTTTCTCGGAGGCTGGATCGCGGAGCCACTTCTGGGCACCGACCAGCACCGCGACCCGCGACGGCGATAGCTACCGCCTCGACGCGAAGAAGAGTTGGGTCACCTCCGCCCACCACGCCACGTCGTACGTGTGGTCCTCGCGCCCGGCCGCGGCCGACGGCGCGAGCACGATCTGGCTGGTGCCACGTGCGTCCACTGGTCTCACCATCGGCACCGGTTTCGACGGCCTCGGCCTACGCGGCAACGACTCGTGTCCGATCACTGCGGCCAACGTGCGCGTTTCCACCGCTGCGATGCTGGGCAGCGATGGCGGCGGCTTCGACGTAATGATGGGTATCGTGCTCCCGCATTTTCAGCTGCTGAACGCGGCCTGCTCGTTTGGGCTGATGGAGGCCGCGATCTCCCGCACCATCGAGCACGCAACCGGCACGCGCCTCGAACACCTCGACCAACGCCTCGTCGACAACCCAGTGACCCGCGCCCACATCGCGCGCATGCGGATCGCGATCGACGGTGCCCGCGCGCTCGCGGACGATACCCTGCTAGCCCTGAAGAACGGCCGCGCCGACGCGGGTCTGCGCGTGCTCGAGAGCAAGGCAGCCGCGGGCGACACCGCCAACACGGTGCTCGATCTCGCCATGCGCGTCTGTGGCGGTGCGGCGTTCCGCAAGGAGCGGGGCGTCGAGCGCTACTTCCGCGACGCTCGCGCCTCCACCGTGATGGCTCCGACCACCGATGCGCTTCACGACTTCATCGGCCGCGCTGTGTGCGGCCTGCCGTTGGCCTGAGGAGACACAACACCATGACCAACGACACCGTCTTGCTCGGGGCGGTTGCCTATGATCCCAAGGTCGTCACGATCTGGGAGGGCTTCCGCGCGTTTTTTGCCGACCACGGCCTCGACTTCGACGCCGTGCTGTTCACCAACTATGAGCGTCAGGTCGCCGCCCACCTCCGCGGCGACTTCGATGTGGCGTGGAACAGCCCCCTGGCGTGGCTGCAGTTGGAGCGGGTGGCCGCCAAGCTGGGGCGGCGCGCCTGTGCGATCGCGATGCGCGACAGCGATCGCGATCTCACCTCGGTGATCGTGACTCGCGCGAGCGATGGTCCGTCCGATCTCGAGGGGCTCCGCGGCCAAACCATCGCGGTCGGCGCGGCCGATTCGCCGCAGGCGACTCTGATCCCGCTCGAGCACCTCCGCGCGGCCGGGCTCAAGCCGGGGCGGGACGTCGAGGTGCGCCGGTTCGATGTGCTGGTGGGAAAGCACGGCGACCACATCGGCGGCGAGCGCGACGCAGCGCGGGCGCTCATCGCCGGTGAAGTTGCCGCAGCGTGCATGATCGACGGCAATCACCTTCTGTTCGCGCGCGAGGGTGTGTTGCCGACCGGCAGCACGCGGATCCTCGCCCAGACGGCGCCGTACGATCACTGCAACTTCAGCGTGCTCGACGACGCCGCCGATCGCCCGGCCATGCGACGCTTCGTCGAGCTCTTGCTCGGGATGTCGTATGCCGACCCAACCGTCCGGCCATTGATGGATCTCGAGGGCCTGAAGGCGTGGCAGCCCGGGCGTACCGAGGGGTACGCCCAGCTCGCCCGCGCCATCGATGCCTTCGGCACCATTGACGGGTTCGTCGCGCTCCAGCTCGCGCGGCTGCGGCGATGAACGAGACGTCGCCGACCCTCGTCGTGGACCTCGGTTCGCTTGGCCTCGATGATGGCGGCACCGTGCTCCTGGGGCTGGCGTTGCGCGGCGTCGCCCCCGGGTCGTGCGTGCGCGTGGTCGGCACCCGCGAGGAGTTGGCCATCCACGGGGCGGCCTGGTGCCGCGCGCGTGGCCACAGGTTGCTGACCTCGGCCGGGCCGGGGTTGGCATTCGTGGTTGGCACGGCCGATCGCGCGCGCTGGCAGCACGCGCGACGGGCGGGTCACGCGAGCCGCGAGCGCGATGGGGCGATCGCTCGCCAGGCTGATCCGCAGTGGGGCCTCGCGGCCCGCGGTGCGCTCGTCGAGGCCGGCGTTGCACCTCTCGCGTTCGCGCTCTCGGACCTGGACGAGCTCTGGACCGACGACGTCCCCCAGCTGTACGCCCAGGCTGCGGCCGCGCAGTGGGATCCGAACACGGCGATCCCTTGGGACTGCCCCCTCACCCACCCCGGGGTGGTCGAAGACGCGATCGTCCAGATCATGACGTACCTGGTCGAGAACGAGACCGCAGCTCTGCTCGTCCCTGCGCGTTTTCTTGCCCAGATCCACCCACACTTTCGCGAAGTCATGCAGCTCATCGCGATCCAGTGCGCCGACGAGGCCCGCCACATCGAGGTGTTCACGCGGCGGGCGTGCCTACACAGCCAGGAGCTCGGAACCTCGAGTGCAGGCGGGCAGGCGTCGCTGCGCACGCTCGTCGAGGAACCGGACTTCGCCGTCGCGATGTTCCTGCTTTCAGTGCTCGGCGAGGGATCGTTCTTGGCCCTGCTTTGGTTTCTCCACGAGTACGCGCCGGATGAAGCGACTCGCGCGGTCTGTCGATTGGCCGCGCAGGACGAAGCGCGACACGTCGCCTTCGGACTTGGGCACCTTGCCCGTCACTTGGGTATGGATCCCGGGCTGCGTCCGCGCCTGATCGCTGCGGTCGAGCGTCGCCACGACGCGCTGGCACACACCGCCGGACTCAACGCCGATGTGTTCGACGCGCTCGTGCTCGTCGCCGCCGGGGAAGTCGCCCCGGCCGAGATTGCGCGCGGCTGGGCCGCTGTCGTCGAACTCGAGCGCGAGATGGATCGCGGCCGCCGACGCCGATTGGCACGCCTCGGCTTCGACGAAGACAGCGCCCGCGCCCTGTCCGAGCTGCACACCAAGAATTTCATGTGACGGCCGGGTCAGCCCACGCGGTGATTGTGGGCCAAGCGCGTGTACTTGCCAGCGAGTGCACGGTGAAACGCTTCGGCCTCGGCGTCGAGCCGACGCACGACCTTGCCGGGCACGCCAAGCACGAGCGAACGCGCGGGGATCTCCGCGCCAGCTGTTACGAGCGATCCCGCCCCAATCACGCAACCCTCACCGATCTTCGCGCCGTCGAGGATGCACGCCGAGATCCCGATCAAGCTACCCCCGCCGATGGTGCAGCCGTGGATGACCGCGCGATGGCCGATCACGACCTCCTCGGCAACGAACGTCGGATCGCGGTCACCGAGATGGACGACTGTGCCATCCTGCAAGTTGCTTCGCTCGCGGACCTCGATCCGATTGACGTCACCCCGTAGAACACAGCCAAACCAGATGCTGACGCGCTCAGCCAACACGACATCGCCCACGATCGACGCCCCCGGGGCGATGAAAACGTCGGGGGCGATCTGGGGCACGCTCCCCAAATAGCGCTCGATCACCGCGCCCGGATGACCTGCGCGCAGTGCGTCCAGGCGCGCCCGGAGGGCCAGGAGATCATCGGGCGGGCCTTCGACCTCGACCACGGAGTCGACGATGGTTCGAAGCGTCACGCCGCAGCGTACCAGGCTGCACCACGGATCGAGATCCGCCGTTGCGTCGCGGGGCCGAGCTGGCGTAAAGCCGCCGCATGGCGCACCTCCGCACGAACAAGGGAGCGGTCGCAAAGCGGCCCAAGGCAACGGCCGGCTCAGCGGTCGGCAAGCCCGCGGCCACGCCGACGGCCGCCCCCGGCGGCGCACGTCCGCGCTCGAACAAGGGAGCTGCCAAGCGCCGCACAAGCAGTGCCGCCAAGCCAGCGGCGACTGAGACGGCGACGAGAAAGCGCGCCGCCGCCAAGGCAAGCGCCACGATCCAGCCAAGCGCGAAGAAGGCATCCGCCGCGCCGCCACGCGCGAAGAAGACCGCCGGCGCGCGGCCAAGCGCCAAGAAGTCGCCCGCCAAGGGACCTCCTGCCAAGACGAAGTCCGCAGCATCACCCGCGGCCAAGCGCTCCGCCACGAGCCGGCGAGCGCCGCGAGCCGTCGACGCGTCCGAGTCCCCTTCGACGACCAAGCCCCTTCGACTCGCGACAACGCGCAATCGGGCGACCGTCGAGCAACTCGGTGCCGGGGAGCTGCTTGCGCGCGTCGCTCTTCTCGCCCGCGCCGACGAAGACATCGGTGACGACATCGCACCGCTCATCGCGCGCCTGCAGGACATCGCCACGAAAGACCAGATCCCGGCCATGTTCGGGGTGCTCGACGACGACGATCCCAGCGGCGCTCTGTGGAGCGTATTTTACCTGCTCGAAGGATTCGACGACGACTACCTCGCCGGCCTTCTCGACGCGCTCCCCGCCCTGGCGGAACGTGCCCCGCGATGGGCCGAGACGGCGCTTCTTCGGATCGTCAACACGCGCGGCGAGCCTGAGGACTGCGTGGCGACCTTCATCGCACTGGGCCGACACCGCGGCGCGGCCGCGCGAAAGCGCCTCGCCAAGCTGCTCGTGAACATCGCACGCAAGGCCGATGGACTCTCGCCCGCGCAGTCGCGCCTACTCGCAGAAATCAGCGCCGCGTGGGCGGCCTGATCACGACCGCGGCGGGCGGACGCGCCGCAAGGGCGCATCGATTGCCGTCTAATCGGCGTCCAAATCGAAGTCGGCTTCGGACACGCACTCCGGCTCGTTTGGCCCACAGGTAAACCGAATGTGGATATGGCCCTGGTGGCCGGGGCTATGCCGGACCAGGCCGAGGTGGGCCTTGTTGCCGCGGGGCCACTGCAACATCTGCTTGCGCGTCTTCTCGTCCACACCGATCGAGGCGGCCGCCTTGTACAGATGCTCCTGCATCGCATAGTCGAGAAACACGATCACCACCTGCCCAGTCGAGTCGAACGCCTCGAGCAACCGCCACAAAGCGACCCAGTCGACGCGGCTCGGGACGATCGGAGCGTGGGGCGGGACCTCGGCACGCAACGGCAACCGAATATCTAGATCGCGGCCGCTTTGATGCGACTTGTGCGGCGCGAACGGCCCGCCGTGCTTGCCGCTCATCGAGCCCACCATGATCTTCCCCTTGTAGCCCGACGTCTCGGCAAACTTGTCCATCGCGTGGACAACATGCGCGACCGCGTGGGTCGTCCCATACGCCGAAGGGGGTAGCTTGAGGGAATACGCCGGATGCGGCGGCAGCCGTACACCGTTGACGAGGCGGCCGTTCTGCGGCGGCCCGATCCCCACTGCCCCGAGTCGCACGTTGCTCGGAATGTGCGGGTCGTGTTCGCTGCTGGTCCACAAATACACCACGGGGTCGATCCACACCTCGACCTTCTCACCCACCCGCAAGCGCTGAGGTGAGGTCCAATTCATCGCCCGCAAATCGCGGGAATCAACGCCAAATGTGATGCCGATCTGCCACCACGTGTCGCCGGGTTGGACCCAATGCTCGTACTTGCGACGAGGCGGCGGAATCTTGCGCGGATGGAGCTTGATCCGTGTCCCCGGCTTGACGTCGATCGCTTCCGCACGCAATCCGTTCCACATGCGTAGCGCGTCTGGTCGCACTCCGTAACGAAATGCGATCTGATCGATGGTCTCCCGCGGGACCGTCCGGTGGACGTACCATTCTTCCGCACTGTCGACGACCTCGACCTTCGCAGCGTCGATCAGCGGCCGCGAACTCACACGCGAGTGCCCCTGCCCCTCGGCCGGCAGCTCATCGAGCACCGACTCCGGATCCGGGGTGTCGGGAACCTCAATGACGGGGATCTTGTCTTCGACCGGGAGTTCCTCCACCCCACCGCTGTCCCCCGTCTCGCTTAGCCCCCCGTCCTGGGCCATGGTGGTGGGCTTGCTGGGCTTGATCGACGGCGGGCGCGTGCGGGCGCTGATGATCTCATCCCAATCGGCATCGTTGTCCGGCCACAGCAGCGCCGCGCCGCCGATCGCCAGCGCGACCATGGCGGTTGCGACCCAGGCGAGCAAACCGAGCAGCGCGGACTCGTTCGGCGCGTTCACGGTGTCCTCAGAACGTACCTGCGACCTTGAAAAAGACGATCGATGATCCCGACGCAGCTTGGCCGAACTTCGTGTCTGGCTTGCCGAGCAAGAAGAAACTACCGAGCTCGAGTGTGACGCTGCCCCACGGAGGCGTAACGATCAGCTCGGGGTAGATGACGTATGAACCGTTGTCGCCCTTGCCGGTGGGAAAATCGACGACACCAAAGGCGCGGAAGATGAAGTGGCGACCGAAGAAAATCAGATCCGTCCCCGCAACTAAGTAGTTGCGGATGTGATCGGCGCCAAACTCGTCGATGAACCCACGCAGGTACTGCGCCTGGACATACACGTGCTTGCCAAATGTGAAGTCGGCGCCCGCGGTGGCTTTGATGTAAGGCGTCGAGCGAATCGTTCGTCCCGACATTCCCTTGACCGGGTTGGTGATTCCGTCGTCGTTCGGCCCGCTGGTGACGTCGTAGGTGATCGGGAACTCGATATCGAGTTTCTGGGCCTGGGGAAAGAACAGCGCGCCCTCGCCCCACAGCCCCATGTTGCGCAAGAACGGCACCTGGGTTGTGAAGTCGAACCCAAGCACCTGCATGCGCGGATACAGGAGCGTCACGTCGGACCGATACGTGCACTCCTTCTGGGTATTTGGGCAGTTCGGATCCGCGGGTTTCCGGCTCGACCTGACGAGCGCCGGCGTCGGGATATCGTGCCGACCGTTGTAGTACGACAGGGTCAAATCGACGCCGCCAAGGCTGGTGCCGAGCTTGATCGCGCTTTGACCGCTGGTAAAGCGCCGGCTCGGCATGTGCACGTGGCTAACAACCTCGGGCACGAGCCCCGGCTGAATCTCCAGTAGGTGCTGCAAGCGACCGAGCTTCGCGCTGTCGCTCGCGTAGGCAAACGGCACCGGGGTCTGCGGATCGGTCAGCGCAATCGCAGCCGACGGCGGCAGCAGCGCGGGATAGAACATGGGCACGTACACGCCCTGAAACCACAACTTGTCCTGCAGCGGCGCATAGTCGACGACGACCATCTGGTTGGCGATCGGCTCGGTGAACAGCGGCCGATCTTCGAGGTCGTCGGAGTTGATGTTGTTGGTGGGGTTGAACTTGTCGGCGGTGCCCCAGACGACGATCTGGCGGCCAATCTTGACGTCGAGCCCCGGCAAGATGTCGAGTAGCGCGATGTAGGCCGCATCCGATTCGATATGAAACGGCGTCAGCATGCTCTGGGTGGCGACATCATCGAGCGCTTGCACCTGCGAGAGACCGAAAAACACGGGCTCGATGTCGCCCACGACTTGGAGATGGCGATCCGGCGTATACGAGAAGTAGAACTCGAGGCGGTTCTCGTTTCGGCCGAAACCTCGCTTGGCAACCTTATGGACGTCGTAGTAGGCGCTCGAGACGACGCGTATGCGGGTCTCGAGCTTGCCCCTCAGCTTCTCCGCGAACCGACGTCCCGCCGGCGCCGCATTGCTCGGGTCCGCAGCGGGCCCACTCGGCGCCTGCGCCTTGACGTCGGTGTGGGTCTCGTCGCTGCCAAACACGTCCTCGAGATCGAGATCGTCCGGTGATGTCGGTGCCTCGACTTCGTCGGTCTTGGGAGCCCCGCCGGTTTGTGCCGGCGTTGTGTCGGCCGGCTGCGCAGACGGCCCTTCGGCCGGCTGCAGCGACGGATCATCGAGGGGAATGTCCTCTCCGGCGGGCAGCGGAACACCGGCGTCGGTCGCTGGCGCCGGGGCAAGAACAGCGACCTCGCGGACACCTTCATAGGCGCGGCGGCCGGAGGCTGGACCGAGGAAGAGGGCGAGAGCCGGAGCGAGGGCGGCGCTGACGACAGGCACTCGCACGAAGCATAACAGGGTGCGAAGCTAGCTCCGCACCCTGTTGGGGGCCCTCGGGGGCGGACGGCCGGCCGCGGCCGCCGCCGGGTGACTCATCCGCGCAACAACTCGCGACGCGAGAACACCGCGTCGTCGATTCCCTGGTCGACTTGGATGTTCGACAGGGTGATGACGGTCAGATCCCCCGTCTTGACGTTGAGCATGCTCACCTTCGTTGGCACCAGCTTCTCGCCGATCTTGATCCACTCGGTGCGGTTCTGCTCGCGCACCACCGCACCGCTGGCGTCGAAGTAGCGGATCTTGGTGACACCGCCCTTGGTACCGTCGACCGTGAGCTCGAGCTTTGCGTACCCCGTGTCGACACCGGCCTTCGGAGTCAACTCCAACGTCGTCAGCGGTCCCTCCTTGCCGCCGAACGAGGCGTTGTAGTGCAGCCCGAACGTCAGCTTCATGTCGGAGTAGTAAAACTCGCTGCCGAGGAAGCCCTGATTTTGGACATGGGCAGCCACGCGGCGCACCTTCTTGAATTCCGGAAGATACAGATAGAGGGTCTCGGCGTCCTCCATCAGCACCTTCATGCCCTTCACGTCACCGGGCGAGTTGAAGTCCAACAGCTGTTTGTCCGCGCCCTTCATCACCGCCGTGAAGCCGAGGGTCTTCTTGAGCTGACCGCCCTTGATGATCTCCATCGTCGCGTCGTAGCGCTGATCGGCGAACGCGACCGCGCGACGATCGACCTCCGCGAGGATCTTCGCAGGGTCCACCGCGAACATTGCTGCCGGCGTCCGGGGGGTAGCGGCGGCCGGCGAGGCCGAGGTCAGGGCGGCGGCGGCGAGGACGAGCGTGGCAAGGGACTTGGTCATTGTCGTCGGTACTCCGGCGAGGAGGGATTGCTCGCTGCGGGGGGGCCAGGTCCGTCGGCCCATGTGGTCGGCGTTCGACGTGGACGGGAGACGACCATTCACGCCTACCCCGACCGCTCGGTGCCAACATAGCGGAATTGCACAGGCAATCGACGCTTTGGCGGCTCAGGCGGGCCGGCGCCGGAACAGCCGCGGAGCGAGGAAAACCGCCCCGGCCGCGGCGCAGAGCAGGCCCACCGCCAGCCCGAGCCCGAACTGTCGCAAGGGCGGCATCTCGGACGCCAGCAGCACGAGGAACGCCGCCGCGAGCTGAAGGCCTGTGACGACCGCCACGCCGCCAAGCTCGTCGACCGCCTCGCGCCCCGGGTCGGCGCCGGTGGCGGCGCGCGCCCGCACGCTGAGGTGGATCGCGAAGTCGACCCCGGACCCGAGCGCGACGCACGAGACCATGCTGGTGCCGACACCGATCGGGTGACCCAGGAGCGCCACGATGCCCGCCGTTACCGCCAGCGTCCACGTCGCGGGAACGATCGCACGGGCGTGCCCACCGAGGATCAGCACCAAGAGCAGGGCGACCCATGAGACCGCCGTCGATTGGACCAGGCTCGATGTGACGCTGTCGGCGAACGCTTGACCGATGATCGGTTGACCCGTCAACCGGATCGAAATCGGAACCTCGCGCAGGCGCGGCGCACTGCTCTGTTCGGGGACGGACCACTCGGTATCGTCGAGCTCGGAGACCACGTCGGCGAACTCGCGACACGCCCCGGCGAGCTGCGGGCCGCTAGCCTCCGCCGCGAGCGGCGGGGCCGGATTGGCGAGCCCGAGCGTCGCACACATCGCCGCGATCCGTCCCCGGCCGCGCGCATCATCGATCCAACCCTCGAGCTGCTCGGCGACGTAGCGGATACCCTCGGGGTCCTTCGCCACGAGCACGGGTAGCTGCGCGCGCAGGTACGCCTGGAGATCAGAGCCCCGCCGGCGGACGAGCTCCCCCGGATCGACGGCGGCGTAGTCCGCAGGCGCCAGGGGTTCGATGACTTCGTCAGTGCCGAGGGCCCGATCACGCAGACGCACCGCCTCCGCCTTGAGCTCCGCCTCGCTGGCGGCCCGGTCGATCAGGGCGGCAAACTCGGCGGGCGCGAGCGCACGACCGAGCAATGCTCCGACCCGTAGCCGCACGGCTTCGCGCTGGGCCGCCGCAACGTCAGGTTCGCCGTGCTCACCAACACCGATCGCGCTGCTCGGCTGACGCGCAACGATCTCTCGCACCCACGCGGCGGCCTGGAGTTGTGCGTCCGCAGACCCAGGCGCGAGCTTGACGTGAATGATGGCGCCCTGCAGATCCGTGGTGAGTAGCTGCGCCATCGCCGGATGGTCGGCCAGGTTGGCGAGCACCCGGCCGGCTTGGGCGTCGTTGGCCGGGAGCCCGCGGCGACCTCCAAAGCCCTCGTTGAGCTGCGTGACAGGCTCGACCAGGGAGCGGACGTCGGCCACGTGTTCGACGCCGCGCAGCTCTTGGACCATGTCTCGGATCATTCGCAGCACGACGGGCTCGCGCATATCCGCAACGATGGCGATCTGGAGAAACTGCGCCCCACCGAAGTGCTCGTTAAAGAACCGATCGGCGCGGATCGGTTCGCTGTCGGGATCAAATACGTTGCGAGTGTCGGAGTCGGCGCGCAACCCCACGCCCAGGGCGATCCCACCCGCGGCCAGCGCAGCGAGAAGCCAGGTCGGTGGGCGCAGCGGAAAGGGAAGCGTGATGGCAGGGCGCGGCCGCAGCACCGATGCGGGCAGAAGCGACAACAGACCCGGCAGCACGACCAAGGCGATCACGAGCAGGCCCAGCACCCCGAGGCCAGCGACGACGCCGAAGCTCTGCATCGGGTGCTGTGGCATCACAACCAGGGCGAAAAACGACACGGCGGTGGTCGCCGCCGACAACACGACGGCCAACCACAACTCGCGCAGGGCTCCGTCGGCCCGATCGATCGCGGCACCGTGGCGGCGCTGATAACCCGAGATGATGTGCATACCAAACGCGCCGCCGAGCGCCACCATCAGCACGGGCGTGGTCCCACTCACGATGGTGAACGGCTCACCGAATCGTCCGTGCGCCCCGACGACCAGCGCCACACCGAGCCCGGCAACGACGAGATTGAGTAACGCCGCCGTCACGCTGCGCAGTAGCAGTGCCGAGCAGACCAATAGCACGGCGATCACGATGGGCGAGAGGCGCTCGATGTCGAGCCGCGAAGCCGCCGCAGCATTGTTCTCGATGAACGGTCCGCCGCCGAAGAATGCCTCACCGTCCCAGCTCGCCGCCACCGCATCGCGGATCGCTTGAAGCTGATCGGCCCGCGTCGTCCCTGCGCCGGGCGGCAACACGTACACAAGCAGCGCGGCGGCCCGACCATCGCCAGCGATCAGGCTGCCCACGGCCGCCTGGCTGGCAAGCACACGCGTTCGTATCGACGCATCGTCCGTGCTCGCGAGGGGCACAAGTGGGTCGACGGCGAGGGTGTCGCCCTCGACCTGAAGGTCGGGAAGGTCGGGGTAGCTGAGCACCAGGCGCACGCCCGGGAGTTCACTGACGCGGCGCGCCACTTCGCGGACCTCGTGGCTGCGCGCGGCGGTCAACATGTCGCTGCCGTCGCTCGTTCGTAGGCCGACCAACCCGACCTCGAGCATGCCGAAGCGATCTGCGATCTCGCGGAAGGCCACGACGTCGGGATGCTCGGGCGGCAGGAACGCGAGGACGTCGTCGTCGTGACGCAGCTGCCCCACGCCCGGCACGAGCCACGCGCACAACCCGGCAAACAACGCGAGCACGATCCACCTGGCGCGGATCACCGCATGTACCCGGGCGTCGCTCGTCGGCCTCGTGTTCGCCACCTTCGTCCGCGGCCTGTAGCTCAGCCCCACACCGGCGTGAGCCAGTTACGCCGGGCCGCGACGCGTCCGCGGACGACGTCGTCGAAGTGCTTCTGAAGTCGCTGGGTCACCGGGCCGATCCCGCCGTCCCCGACCGCTCGTCGATCCACCGATCGGACCGGGGTGATCTGCGCCCCGGTGCCGCACAGGAACATCTCATCGGCGACGTAGAGCTCGGAGCGCCCGATCTCGCGCTCGACAAACGGGAGATCGAGATCCTCGCTCGCCATCTGAATGAGGCTCCGACGGGTGATGCCGTCGAGGTTGTCGTAGGTCGACGGCGGACTGACCAGCTGGCCCCGCCGGACGACAAACACGTGCTCGGCGCTGCCCTCGGACACTTTTCCGGCCTCCGTGAGCAGGATCGCCTCGTCGAACCCGCCATCGAATGCCTCTCGCCGGGCCAGCGCGCTGTTTAGGTACGCGCCCGTCGGTTTGGCTCGGGCGGGGATCGCGTTGTCGGCCACGCGACGCCACGA
>CADEGN010000207.1 GCA_902826865.1 uncultured Myxococcales bacterium | reverse complement strand
CTCGATCGGCAACGCCAAGCTCGGCTCCACCACGCGATCGCAGGCCACCAAGTTGGACGGGACAGCGATGAGCACGCCCCCCTCTGCGTGCACAGGGACGCGTCGCGAGGCCAGGAATGCCTGGGGATCCTCGCGACTGATCTGCGCCACTCCGATGGCAAGCGGAACGATCGACAGCCAACCCACCACGGCGAACACGGTGGCGACACGACCGCTGCCCGGCACCAGCCCGATCACCACCACCGCCCACAACATCGCGACCCAGGCTCCGGCGAGGGGCACATCGAGCGCAAATACACCCGCCACCGCTCCGCCGAGTTCGGCGAGCAACACCAGTGAAAGCGGAATCACCAGCGCGCGCCGGGTGACCGGCAGCAGGCCGGGGGTGCGGGCGCGAGGGAGCAGCAGCAGCGCTCCACCCGCGACCGCGATCGCCATGAACGCGGCCCCCCCGATCGGCACGAGCGGCCCCGGGAGGTTGGCCGCAACCACCAGCCCGAGGGTCGAACCGCCGACCGCCAAGGCAAGCAGCCGTCCGCGCCCGAGGACGCGCTCGACCAGACGCCCACCGACCATGATCGCGTAGGCATGCACCACCGCCGCCAGCGGTTGGCCGGCGATCCAGGCGCCTACCATGGCGCGGCCGCGCGACCCCGCGTCCCACAACTCGCCGGTAAGCACGCCCAGATCGAGCAACCCGACGCCATCTTTGTCGAGGGCGACCTGCACCAGCTGGATCGCAACGATGGCCGTGGCCATGAGCGGCGCTAGCCAAGACCGCGAAGTGAGTCGCAGGCGCGGCGCGGCCTGGAGAAACGCCTCGAGTCGGGCGGCGACGCCTTCGACATAGCGCGCCACGTCGGGTGCGAGCACGAGCGCATCGGCATCCCGACGCGCAACGGTTACGCGGCTGGCCTCGACGACGCGGCCATCGCTGGACCCGGCCAGCTCGGGAACGCGGCGCAGCTCGTCCGCCGCTGCCGCACCTTCACCCGCGCGCGCCAGGGCGATCCCTCGCAGAAGCGCGGAGCTTGCGGGCGACAAACCGAGCGCCCGACGCCTGGGCTCGGTCGTGGCCGCGCGCACGGGCACCGCCGCACCCGCGTAGGCGAGGAAGGTCAACCGCGCCTGCGACACAAACCCAAGTGCTCGGGGATCGGTCCCAACCGGCCCCTCCTCAAGCGCGCGCAACAGGAGCGCCGCGGTGTCGATCCGCCCTGATTCGCCGTACGCGCGCAGCAAGCCGAGGGCGAGCGTCGGTCGCAGCGCCGCGTAGCGCGGGTGAAACTGCGACTCATAGTGGGCGATGCCCTCATCCCAGCGATGTCCATAGAGCAGCATCGCCACGATCTGCTCGTGGATGAGCAGGAGCTCGCCCCCATCTGCGTCGTTGGCGAGCTCCCGAAAATGCGACAGCGCGCGATCAACCCCGTCTTCCTCGAGCAGCGCCAAGCCGCGGAGGATCTCTTGCTGACGCGCCAACCCCGAGCCTGGCATCAGCAGCGTCCGCAGGCCGCTGACCCAGACGGCGGCCCGCAGGCGCCCGCGGGCAAACGCCGTGCGCGCGAGTGCCTCCAACAGCGCGGGGACCGCTACGCCGAGCGTCGCAAGTCCGAGCGCAACGACACCGGCGAACCGCGATTCGCTGACGATCGCGGCCAGCGTCAGCGCGAGCAAGAGCGCGACGAACAGGACGTGCCCCTGCGCGCGTGGGTCCCGGCGTCGAAGCACTCGGACCAGCGCGAAGCCCACGCACACGGCACAGACTGTGAGTGCGTGGGCGAACACGGCGGCCTCGCTATCGACTGGCCTCGTTGGCGCGCTCGAGGTGGCCGATGCGTCGGTATTTCTCGTAGCGCGTCTCGAGTAGACGCGGGAGCGCCAGGGCGCGCAGCTCGTTGAGGTGACGGCGCAAGACCTCCGCGAGGTTCTGGGCGGTCTGGGCCATGCCGCGATGCGCACCGCCCGTCGCCTCGGGCACGATCTCGTCGCAGATGCCGAGTTTCGCGAGATCATGTGAGGTCAGCTTGAGCTGCGTTGCCGCGGCTTGCTCGGCTTCCGGGTCTTTCCACAGAATCGACGCGCAACCCCGCGGAGAGATCACCGAATACACCGCGTGCTCGAGCATGAGGATCCGATCCGTGAGGCCGATCGCCAGCGCACCACCGGACCCGCCCTCGCCGATGACCACCGAAATGGTCGGCACGCGGAGCGCGGATAGGAGCTCAAGACAGGTGGCGATCGCCTCGGATTGACCGCGTTCCTCGGCGCCGATGCCGGGGTACGCACCGGCCGTGTCGATCAGGCACACGAGCGGCAAACCGAACTGCTCGGCCATGCGAAATAACCGTTGGGCCTTGCGGTAGCCCTCCGGCCGCGCCATGCCGAAGTTGCGGTAGAGGTTCTCCTTGGTATTGCGACCCTTCTGGTGGCCGAGCGCGACGATCGGAGCTCCGTCGAACCGGCACAAACCGCCGACGATCGCCGGATCGTCCGCGTACGCCCGGTCGCCGCGGAGCTCAACCCATTCGGTCGTGATCTCGGCGATGTAGTCGAGGCTGAACGGCCGGTCGGGATGTTTGGCCAGCTGGCACTGCTCCCACGGGGTCAGCGAGGCAAAGCGCTCACGCTGGAGCTGCCGCGCCTTCTCCTCGAGCCGCTCGATTTCGGCGGCCATCTCGCCGCTACCACCTGACAAGAGCTTTAGCTCGCGGATCTTGCCCTCGAGCTCGACGATGGGTCGCTCGAACTCGAGCACCTTGGTCGTCATGGCCGCACTCCCACATAGGCGGCGATCTCTTGGATGGGCGCGTCGTCGCCCTTCGCGATCGTTACGATCCGCGCCGCCGGAAACTGATGGCGAAAATAGGTCCGCTGCCGACGGGCGTACTGCCGCGTGGCCGACACGATCGCCAGGCGCGCCTGGTCGAGATTGGCCCGTCCTTCGACCACGTCGAGGAGTTGGCGATACCCGAGGCTCTGCATCCCCTTGTGCCCGGCATGATAACCGGCGACGACGAGCTTCTCTACCTCCCTCAGCCAGCCCCGCTCAAGCATCGCGTCGACCCGCTGCTCGAGGCGCGCGGCCAATTCCGCGGGCGGGGGGTCTAGCACCACCAGCATCAGCGCAAGCCGCGGCCTTGGCGGTGCCGCGCGACGCACCAGCGAAATCGCTCGGCCGTGACGGTGGCACAGCCACAGCCCCCGCACCGCGCGAACCCAGTTGGCCGGGTGAATCGTCGCCGCGGTCTCCGGATCGATGCGAGCGAGCTCGGCCCACGTCGCCCCGGCCTGCCGGTGTTCGCGCGCTCGCCAGTCCTCCTCGAAGCTCCGACGCAGCGGGTGCTCAGCCGGCTCGTCGTGATCGCCATCCGCAAGACCGCTCGTGGTCTGCGCGACGTGGCGGAGATAAAAACCCGTGCCACCGACGAAGATCCCACGGCGACGTTCCATCACCTCCCAGGCGGCGGTGGCGTACGCCCCCGCGGAGTAGCTCGCATCGGGATCGATGAGATCGACGAGGTGGTGAGGCACCGCGGCGCGTTGCTCGTGCGTCGGCTTGGCGCTGCCGATGTCGAGTCCGCGATAGACTTTGACGGAGTCGCAGACCAGCACATCGAGGCCGAGCTCAGCCGCGACGCGACGCCCGAGGGTGCCTTTTCCAGCGCCGGTCGGCCCGACGATCGCCACTGCGCGGGGAAGTGTGGGATCCATCAGCTCCCGCGCGCGACCAGATCGGCCGCGCTCCACCGTCGGACACCGGCAATTGAATCGAGCGGCTCGCCGAGGGCGAGGAGCTCGCGCATGAACCGGCGGGCGAATCTCGGCAAACTCGCATGGGGCGGCTCGCTCGCCGCCACCGCAGCCAACGCGTCTTCGCGTTCACGCGCTCCGGCGCGAACCGTCGGCAACACCCGCGCCAACAGTGCCGCGATCCCCGGGCCCTCGACGCACCCGTCGAGCGCCGCCGGTACCGCCCGCACAACCACGGCCCCCTCGCCGAATCCATCGACGACGATCCCGAGCGCGAGCAGTCGTTCGCGTTCGTCGCCGCACAGCGCGACATCGGCGGGTGCGAGGGTGACGACCGCAGGCACCAGCAGGTTCTGGGCCGCCAGGCCACCCTGCCCCAACTCCGCGTGTAGCCGCCGCAACAAAAGAACGTTGCGAACCTGCAGGAGATCGAGCGCGATGATGCCCTCGGCCATGCGAAACAACGCGACGCCGCCCGGGAGACAATCGAGCAGCTCGAAGACCGGCGGATCGGGTGCCGAAGGACCGCGGACCGGTTCGACGGGGCCGTGGGCCAACGCGCTGGCCTCGGCGTGCAATCGCGTGCGCGCGGCCACGTAGTCGTCGTCCAACGCGCGTGTGCGAAGCGTGTACGTCGCTGCCGGGGCCGCCAGGGGGGCCATCCGATCGACGCCGGGAAGGGGAGGCCCCGATCCCTCATCCGCTGCGCGCGATGGTTGAGCGCTCGGACCACGCCAAACCGGCGGTGATTCTGCCGCGGGAAGCGTCGGCATCGACAGGGCGGGCGCCAGCCCCTGGGCAAAGGCGCGTCGCACGGCGGCGTAGACCCCCTGAGGATCGGCGAAGCGAACCTCGAGCTTTTGCGGATGCACGTTGACGTCGACGACACCGCCGGGCGGGTCGACAAACACGCAGGCGACCGGTTCCTCCGCAAGCAGAGATTGCCAGGCTTCGCGGGCGATCTGGGCGATCACCCGCTCACGCACGACTCGCCGGCGCACGACCACTGTGAGTTCGGGACGCTCGCGCGGCGCGGCCGGCCGACCGAAGTGGGCGCGTACGGTGACGCCATCCACGGTCACCGAAAAACGCGGGCCCGCCTCTGCTCCTCGACGCTCGAGAATCTGCCCCACCCGCTCGTCGGCGCTCGCCCGCGGCAGCTCGAGCAGCGTGCGCCCGTCGTGGGTGAGGCGAACGGCGATCTGCGGGTTCACGAGGGCGGCGCGCAGCACAACCTCGGTGCAGTGGCTGAGCTCCGTGCCCGGCGTGCGCAGGAACTTGCGGCGGGCCGGAACGTTGGCGAAGAGCCGCTCCACGTCGACGCGGGTGCCGACCGGCCCAGCCGCGGGACCGCGCTCGGGGTCGAGGCCAGGGTGCACGCGCAAACGCGTGGCAGCCGGCGCCTCAAGGGTGCGCGAGATGAGCGTGACAGCTGCGACCGCGGCGATGCTCGCCAGGGCCTCGCCGCGAAATCCCAGATAGCTCGGATCGACCAGGTCCTCCGCGCGCGTCAGCTTGCTCGTCGCGTGGAGCGCGAGCGCGAGCTCGAGTTCGTCGGCCGCAATCCCGCAGCCATCATCGATCACGGTGATCCGTTCGAGCCCGCCGCCGATCAAGTCGACGTCGATCCGCGTGGCGCCAGCATCGACGGCGTTGTCGCACAGCTCCTTGATCACCGAAGCGGGCCGCTCGACGACCTCACCGGCGGCGATCTGCTCCGCCAACGCCCGCGGGAGCACGCGGATCCTCGGCGTACTGGTCGTCACGGCAATCGCCTCAGGCGTCGTCGGCCACCACGCGGTTGCGCCCGGTCTGCTTGGCTCGGTAGAGCCGCGCATCGGCCTTCTTGACCAAATCGTCGGCGTTGGCGATGCCCGGGTCGAGATCGGCGACTCCGACGGAGACCGCCAACGGGATCCGCCGACCCTCGAACACGAACTCTTCGTCTTGGACCATCCGCCGCAGGCTGTCGCCGAATAGCACCGCTCCCGCGAGATCGATCTCTGGGAGGATCACAGCGAACTCCTCACCGCCATAGCGCGCGACCACGTCGACCTTGCGCGCGCGTTGGCGGACCAGATCGGCCATGTGCCGAAGCACGTGATCGCCGGCCCGGTGCCCATAGGTATCGTTGCACTTCTTGAAGTGATCGATGTCGAACATCATCAGCGCCAACGGGCGGTCGTAACGTCGGGCCCGTGACAGTTCGCGCTCAAGCGTCTCAGCGAAGTAACGCTTGTTGAAGATCTGGGTGAGTCCATCCACCGTCGAGAGACGGTAAATTTCCTCGTGGTAGCTACTCTCGATGTTGTCGCCGGTGAGGAACTTGAAGATCGACCGCCCAACCTTGATGAGGTCGCCGTCTTTCAAGTACACCTCGTGGATCTTGTGGTCGTTGACGTAGGTGCCGTTCGTCGACATGTTGTCGCGGAGCTTTACGCCGACCTCGTCGACCACAATCGTGGCGTGGGTGCGGGAGACCGAGTCCTGGCTGACGCAGATATCGTTGCTCGTGGCCCGACCGATCGTCATCTCGCGGGTCTCGATGCTGTACTTGCGCCCCAACTCCGCACCGTAAATAACGACGATGCAGGCGTCGCGCTTCCGGCGCCCTCCTCCCGTGTCGTCCACCTTGTGGATGACGGTGACGATGGTTTCGTCGCGCATGTATCGAAGGAGCGCCCGAGGAACTTTCGGGGGCCCAGGTTAGCAGAAGGACGTGGTCGGGCGAACAATCGGCACCACGCGGCGACCGCAGGCCCACGGTATGCACACATGTGATCCGTCTTCGCAGCAGGACGCGCGTGCACGTTGGACCAGTACCGCAGGCGCGCAGCAGCCAACGCGGCGACCGAGGACAGCCGTCGGGCCGCTCCGGAGCCCAGCCGACGGCCCCCGGGGGCCGTCGGCTCGACCCCGCACGAACACCGGTTCCTTGGGCCGCGGTGGCACATGGCCGCCGATCCCCCGGTCGCGACCGCAGATTTTGACCGCCGACCCGGGGGCTTGCTATAGCCCCTCGGGCGGTGACTTCGGCTCGCTCCACGCCCCGTGGGCTCGGCGGTCTCGGCGCGCTGTTCTTCCTCGGAAGTCTGGCAGCGATCGCGATCTACGTGCAGCGACAGAGCGGTGACGACGCCCTGGCCCTGCCGCGCACCACGGCCGCGGCGATCGCCGAACCCGAGGCTCCCGCCGCAGCGCCGGCGCTCCCCTGGGAAGATCGCCTCGATCTCGCGGCTGCGAAGCTCGTTCCCTTCACGACCGGGAAACCGGTCGCGAACAACCAGCCGACGACGGGGGCCAAGCCGGAGTTGGCGGCGGGCGGCCTCGTTCAGGAGCTGAGCGACGGCCACAAGATCCTGCTGACCGTCGACCCGGTCCTACAGGACGCCGCACTGCAGATCTTCCGCAATCGCGAGGTCCCCTATGCCGCGGCCGTGATGCTCGATGTCCGCGACAACTCGGTTCTCGTGCTCGCGGGCCACTCGTCGATGGACCCGAAGGTCGATCCACTAGAGGTGGTCGCGACCGCGTGGGCGCCCGCCGCCTCGGTGTTCAAGCTGGTCACCACGGCCGCGCTGCTCGAGACCGACGCAGTGACAGCGACGACGAGGGTGTGCTTCTCCGGTGGACTCCACGGGATCACCGACGAGGAGCTCCGCGATGATCCTGCGCGCGACACCCAGTGCGAGAACCTCGCGGACGCCGTCGCGCACAGCTATAACCTCGTGATCGGCAAGCTCGCGCTGGCGCACCTCGGTCAACAGCAGCTCGCCGAGGTCGCCCGCAAGTTTGGGTTCGAGAGCGACCTGCCGTTCGAGTTCAACGTCGAACGCAGCCCCGCGCACATCCCAAGCGATGCGATCGAGCGGGCCAAGGTCGCCGCGGGGTTCTGGAACATCGACATGAGCCCGGTCCACGGAGCCGTGCTCGCCAGCATCTTCGCCACCGGCGGCATGTTGCGCCCACCCCACGTGATCGCCCAGGTGATCGGCCCCGATGGAACCGACCTGACCCCGGCGCCGCCCAAGGCGGATCGCGCAATCTCCCGTGAGCTCGCGGAGCTCATCGGCCAGATGATGGTGGCGACGACGACGCAAGGCACCGCGCGTGGCAGCTTCCGCGACGGCGCCGGTCACGACTACATCGAAGGTGTCACCGTGGCGGGCAAGACCGGAAGCCTGACCGGTCGTCGCTCGCCATCTTTGAACTACAACTGGTTCATCGGCTACGCCCCCGCAGACCGCCCGGAAATCGCCTTCGCCGTGCTGTTGGCGAACGAGCCGAAATGGCGGATCAAGGCCCATTACGCCGCACGGCGACTCGTACAGCTCTACGTCGAACGTCGCGGCGCGATCGCGCGGGCGCGTGACGCTCGTCTGTCCGCGAACGGGCTCGTGGTCCCCGAACGCGACCCATCGGGCGCGCTTTTGGCGGCCACGTCGGCGAACAAGGCGGCATCGACCCCTGCGGCGAATCCCACCGGGGACGCCAGCGCGAAACGTTCGGGAACCGCGGGCGATTCGACGCCGTCCGCCGCGCAGGCGCCTGACGAACTACGCGAACTGCCGCCGCCGCCGACGGACCAAGCGTTGCCGCCGATCCCTGCCCCGGTGCCGAGCGAACCACCCGCCGGCCCCATGGGCGCGCCTTGACCTGCGGGCGTTTGAACGGCCACGCTCCCCGCGGAGATGAGCCCGCCGATCCCATCGATGGTGGCGCTTGCGGTTGCGATCGCAACGTTCGTCCTTCGCCCGCCCGCGCGCGCGGCGGCACCCGACGACAAGGATGTCGCAGCGCTGGTTGCCAACGCCAAGCAAGCGGCCGGCGCCGGTGACTTTGCGGCCGCGCTCGCGGACTTCGAACGGGCCCAAGCTTGGGCACCGAGCCCTGCGTTGCAGTTCAACATCGCCGTGTGCCACCACAGCTTGATGCTCAGCGCGTCGGATCGGGACCAACGTGAAGCGCATCGGGTCGCGGCGATAGCCGCCTATCACGCCTACTTGGATGGCGCGCCCGATGCCACGGATCGGGCCGATGTCGAGAGGATCATCGCCAAGCTCGGGCCGGTCCCTGCCCCCACGTCATCTCCACCGGGTCCCCCGCCGGCACTCCGCGCCGTCGTGACGCGCTTGCAGCCATCCGACGCGCCCTCTGATCCCGCCGAGGTCACGCCCGTCGAGGTCACGCCCGCCGCGGCCACGCCCGCCACGGCCCCGAGTCCTGTCGCCCAGCCGCGTCGGTTCCCCCGTGGACGCGTCGGACCCTTCGCATTGCTCGCACTGCCGCAGATGGGCCATCTACTCGACTCGGGCCAGGTCTCCCATGCGCCGCTGCTTGGGCTCGGCGTGCGCGGCGGGGCGTTCCTGGGCGCCAAGAGCCGGATCAACATCGGCGCCGAACTCTCCGGCTCGCTCCAGCCGACACGCACGAGCGCCCGACACACGTTGTGGAGCGGGCAACTGCTCGCGACGTTCGAGTACGGCGCCTCGCTCGGTCGGTCGCAGCGTTTCGCGCTCGCGGGAGGCGGCATCATCGGCTTTTCCGGCCAGTCGCTGCGCCATCGCGGCCTATCCAACTTGGATTGTCGGTTGCGCGACACCGGAGAGATAAGCTCACGTGCTGGGTTCGTGCTCGGGGCGCGATTGGCCCTGCTCGTGCTGCTCGGCAAGCGACGCAACCACGAACTCGGCCTCCGCATCACGCCCGCGCTCACGTCCTCGAGCGCAGGCACCGGGGCAGGGCCGGACGGGATGTGCGGGGTGCGACCATTCGCCGGGGCTGGACTGCCCGGCGGCGCGGCGCTGGTGACCACGATCGATCTTGGCTACGCTCCGCGCTTCTGATCCATGGCCCAGGGTCACTTCCATGCGCTCGTACGCGCGGCCGTCGAACGCTCCGGCACCCCGAGATCCGTCTATAGCCAAGACACAACGTTGTCGCGTCGCGGGCTGCTGACGCGCGCGCAACGGCGCGCACGCGAGCTCGCCGGCATGGGCGTGGGTGCGGGCGACTTGGTCGCGCTGTCGATGGGCAACGTGGCCGAGTTTCTGATCCTGCTCGTGGCGCTGTCCGAGCTCGGAGCGGCGGCAATGCCCGTGGATCCCGCCAACGGCGACGGCACCCTGCTCGCGGCCACCGGCCGGCTGCCCGTGCGCGCCGTGGTGCGCCGACCGCGGGGGCAGGAGAACGGCGCCCTCGACTACCCCGCCGGCTACGAGGTCCGATCGCGCAAGCGATTGGCCAGCTCATTGCTGACCGTCGACGTACTCCAACCCCCCGAATCACTGACACCGCTGCCCGCCGACGTGGAGCTCGTGATGGAAGCCCGCGGCAAAGGCGGGGTCTTGCGCGACACGACCCGCACGGCCGAGCACTTGCGAGCCGTCGGGCGCGCGGCTGCGAGCGCCCTGGCCTTGGACGCCGGCGCGAAGATCCTCTGCGCGCAGCCGTTCACGGTCCCGCGGTTCTTCGATCCCGTCGTGCTCGGCTGGCTCGAGTCCGAGGCCCAGCTCGTGATGGCCGAGGGCCCCGCCCTCGAGAGCGTCGTTCCGATCGCCCGCACCACCGATCACCTCGTTGTCGTCGATTCGGTCGGTCAGTTCATCGAGCTCGCGCGGGCCCTGCGGACATCCGGGCAAACGCTCGGGTTGATCCCGGTGATCCCACAGTCGACCGTTCCGATCGACAACGGACGCGCGATCAAGCAGGCGTTCGGCTCAAGCCTGCGTCAGCTCCTGCTGCTCGAAGAGATCGGCGTGCTCGCGTCCCGGATCATGGAGCGCGGCGAGGCCTTCGTCCCGCCGCCAGGGGTCGACCTCGTGGCGGGGGCCCCGATGGCCGCGGGGGGCGACGAGGTCTTGGTTCGCACCATCCAGGCCGCCACCACCCGGCCGCTCGTCCCCGCGGGCGAGCCAGGGGCGCCCGCGGTGACGCACGCGGAGCGCGGGCTGATTCACACCGGTTACGCCGGGCGATGGAAGGGAAATGCACTCCAGGAGATCGTTGGGCGTGACGACGGCCTTGTGAACCTCGAGGGCCGCCGGGCCTGCCTGGATCAGATCGAGGAGGCGATGCTGGAGCATCGCCGGTTGACCTGGGCCCGCGCCGCATTGATGCACACCCCCGACGGTGATCCCCAGGTCCATCTCGATTTCGAGGCCACGGGGGACACGGACGTCGACGACATTGAGGAACACGCGGTCGGGCACCTGCCGCCGTTCATGGTTCCGCGCACCTTCCGGCGCCGGCGAGCCTGACGCCCACGGCGCAAAACCGCCAGGCGAACCGCCGCACGAACCGCGTGCGATTGTTCAGGCCGCCTGACTCCGACTCGTGTGGTATCGTCCCACCTATGCTGGTGTTCGTGCTCATGGCACCTTGGCTGATCCTCGCCGTCCTTGCGGGCAGCAGGTCCGGACGCGGCGGAGGCGGGAAGGGACGACAAGCGATCAGCCCGATGCAGGGCCTGCGCCGTTGCTTCGTCAAGACTTCGAAGGAGCTACCTGTCGACGTCCACGGAGCCGCGTACACCGGCGACGCGTTTATCCGACGCTCGCCGACCGAGCCGATGCTCGCCGTTGAGTTCTCGGCGTTCCCATTCAACCGCTACCTGGTGCTCGAGGTCCTGCGCGACGGGCGAGCGTATGCGCGGGTGATGAGCTCGCTCGATTCAACCTTCGTCCGCACCAGCTACAGCGAGCTCAAGGAGCTGGCCGCCGTCGCCGCGAAGGAGCTCGACCTACCCGCCGGGTCGGACTTCGCAGCGTGCACGCGATACGAACCGGACTACGGCGGCGGCGGCTGGTAACAGTCGGACTCCGCACGTGCGCTGTCGTTAACCGGGCTACACTGGCCCTTCAGGCATGGGCGATCTTGACTACCCTGAAGGACCGAGCGACGCCGACCTGCTTTCGGCCTGGTGCGCCGGCGATAGGAGCGCCAGCGACCGGCTCGTCGCTCGCTACTACCACTCGGTCCACCGCTTCTTCGAGCTCAAGGCAGGGTTCATCGCCGACGACCTGACGCAGCGAACGTTCCTCGCCTGCGTGCAGCACGCGGCCAGCATCCGCGAGGCGGCGAGCTTCAAGAGCTATCTCTTCGGGATCGCCCGCCGCCAATACCTCGATCACCAGCGCCGGTCCGGTCGTAGTGACCTCGCGCTCGACCGCTTTGGCTCCGGCACCGACTCCCAGACGCCCCTGTCTCGGCAGGTGGCCCGACGCGAGGAACAGCAGCTCGTGCTGCAAGCGATGGCTGCGCTTCCCGACGATGCCCTGTTGCCGCTGCAGCTCTACTACTGGGAAGAGCTCCCAACCGCCGAGATCGCCGAGGTCCTTGGCGTGCCCCAAAGCACCGTCACCTCCCGCCTGGCGCGTGCCCGCACTCGCCTCTTCACGTTGGTGAGTCGCATCGCGCGGCGACCGCAGCTCCGTGACGCGAGCCCCCAGGAGATCGACGCATGGGCGCGCTCGATCGCATCACCGTCCGGAGGCGAGGCATCCCGCCATGACGCTCCCGCCTGAGCCGGAGTTCGACCGTTTCGCGCTCGCGCCAGGGACGCGGCTGGGCAAGTACGTGATCGTCCGCCGCCTGGCCGTCGGCGGGATGGCAGAGCTCTACCTCGCGCGCGTGCGCGGCCTCCACGGCTTCGAGAAGGTTTGTGCCCTGAAGCGTCCCCGACCGGTGCTCGCGGCTGATCGGGAATTCGTCGAGAGCCTATTGCTGGAGGCTCGTATCGCCGGTCGACTCGATCATCCGAACATCGCCCATGTCAGCGACGTGGATGTCATCGATAACGAGCACTTCTTCGTCATGGAGTATGTCCACGGTCAGGACCTCCGCCACGTGCTGGCCGCTGCGTCCGCACGTGGCGGCATCCCCCTACCCTGTGCCTTGGAGATCGTCGCCGGCGTCGCCCGGGGTTTGCACAACGCCCACGAGTGTCGTGGCGCCGACGGCCAACCACTCGAAATTGTGCACCGCGACGTGTCTCCGTCGAACGTGCTCATTTCGTACGCAGGTGACGTCAAAGTCGTCGATTTTGGCATCGCCAAGGCGATCAGCGATACCCGCAACACGCGCGCCGGTACGCTAAAAGGCAAGGTTGGGTACATGGCCCCCGAGCAGTGCACGGGCGAGCCGGTCGATCGCCGCACCGACGTGTTCGGCCTGGGAATCCTGCTGTTCGAGGCCACGACGTCGCACCGCCTGTTTCGCGCGGACAGCGAATTTGCCGTGCTCAACAAGGTGATGTCGGGTTCGTTTCGCAAACCGTCGGCGGTGGTCGCCGGATATCCGGCGGCCCTGGAGAGCGTCGTGATGCGCGCGCTGTCGGTCCGCCCGGAGCAGCGCTTCGACAGCGCCGAGGCGATGCTGCGCGAGCTCGATAGCGTTCGCGACGCACTCGGTTTGCGCGCGTCTGCCCTCGCACTGGCGGACATGATGGCCGGGTTTTTCGGGGCACCCCCGCACCCGGCCGTCGAACTCAGCGGCTTCCATGACACCGACGCATCTGATTCGCGCGTGACGGCGCTGGTCGATGAGGTGGCGCCCACCCGCGCGTCCGAGCGCACGGTCCGGCGTCGGCGCGGCTTGGTCGCCGCGGCTGCAACCGCCACCCTCGCGATCGGCTTGGTCGCGGGTTGGGCCGGCGCGACGTGGTCCTCCGCGAGCGCGGGCTCGGCGTCCGCGGAGCCCCTGTCAGCCGGGCCCGCAGTTTCCGTGGGTCGAGAAGCGTCCGTGGGTCGAGAAGCGTCCGTGGGTCGAGAAGCGTCCGTGGGTCGAGAAGCGT
>CADEGN010000206.1 GCA_902826865.1 uncultured Myxococcales bacterium | reverse complement strand
GCACGGGCACGGGCACGGAGGAGCGTGACCCCTTACGGGGTCACGCTCCTAGGCGGCCTTGCTCACCGGCCCGGCCGCGAGGCCGTGCTTGAGCTTGGCGCGCGCGGCCTCCTCGACGGCGAGGATCTCGCTCGGGCGATGGGTCAGCGCCTTGGCGACATTGCGAACGTCGCGGCACAGTCGACGTAACCCGTCGGGTTCGAGTGATGCCGCGTGATCGGTGCCCTTCCACGTGCGATCGAGGGTGAAATGCCGCTCGAGCCACGACGCGCCGAGGGTGATCGCGGCGATGTCCGGTGCGATCCCGAGGTGGTGTCCGGAGAAACCGATACCCGCACAATGCGGACCCCACACGTCGATGAGCCTGGTGATCTCGCGTAGGTGCAGGTCCTCGACGGCGACGGGATATCCCGACGTGCAGGCATAGACGACCGTCTCGGACAACCGCCCGGCCGCGCGCAGCAGGTCCATTAGCTCGTGTTCCTCGTGCTGCGTCGTCATGCCCAAGCTGACGTGGATCTGGCCGGGGTAGTTTTCGCACAGCCAGCGCATCATCGGCTCGTTCGTATTGCATGCACTGGGGATCTTGATCCACTCCGGGGCGAGCGACGCCAGCTCGCGCGCGGAGGTCAAGTCCCACGCGCTGCACGAATAGGCGACGCCGAGTTGGGTGCATAGCGCTGACAGCTCGGCGTGGCGCTCGATCGACAGCTCGAGAAACTCGCGATGTTCGCCGTACGTGCGCCCGTAGCTATTGGCCGCCTCGGGGTGCGGCGCGGCGTACTGCGCCGGCGATAGCAGCTCGCGGTTGTTGCGTTTCTGGAACTTGACCGCGTCGACGTTGCAGAACTCGGCCGCGACGCGAACGAGCTCCTTGGCGAGTTCGAACTCGCCCTTGTGATTGCAGCCGATCTCCGCGACTACCTTCGGGACGCACGTGGGTCCGACGACCATGGATCGCGCTTAACGCCGGCGAGCCGACAGGCAAGTGGCCTGGCCCACGCTCGGCCGAGCACCTCGCGGATCGCGGTGGCACCGCGCCCAAGGCGGCGGGCCAGGGCTCCTCAGTGGGCCGCAGGGGCGGTCGACACCGCGGCCGTTGGCGCACCGGTAGGCACCCGCGCGGGCGTCGGTGTGGGTGCGGGCGGCGCCGGGGCCGGCGTCGTAGCGCTCTTGGCGTCGGCCTTGACCGCCGCGAGCTTGGGCTCGACGCCCATCTCCCGCAGTAGGTGATCGCCTTCGTCAACGGCATCGAGCATCCACAGGATGAAACGGATGTCGACATGGATCGAGCGCGTGATGCCCGGCATGAAGACCCAGTTCGACGCGATCGCTTCGTAGTTGCCGTCAAACGCGAGCCCGACGAGCTCGCCCTTGCCGTTCAAGGTTGCAGAACCCGAGTTTCCACCGGTGATGTCGAGATCGGCGAGAAAATCGAGGGGCACGTCACCGAGCTCCGGCGCGACGTACGGCGTCTTCTCGGCCTTGGCGGCGGCGAGAACGGAGGGCGGCAACTGGAATGGCGGCGTACCGGTGTTCTTCGCCAGCATCTCGGTCAGCGTGCTGAACGGTTGGTAGACCGCCGCTTCGGGCGTCGGCTTGTACCCGCGAACGGTGCCGTAGGTGATGCGGAGCGTTCCGTTGGCATCGGGCGCCAACGGGGTCTTGCTGAACTCTCGCAGCGCGCGGACGAACTTGGGTCGCAAGAGCGCCATCGCCCCGCTGCGCGCGTCTTCACGGGCGCGCGCCGCCTCAAACGCACCATCGAGCGCAAGCGCGACCCGGACGAGGCTGTCTTTGCTTCGCTGCAGCGCCTCGGGCTTGGTCGCTTCGATGAGCTTGGCCCGGGTTTTGGCATCGTCGAGCTTGCTCGCTTTGTATAGCTTGGCGACGGCGGCCTCGAGTTTGGCCGTATCTCCGAGCAGTGCCAGATCCTTGCCGACGATCGCGGTCAGGACGTCGTCGGGACGAACGCCCTCGGGAAGCTTGCTGGCCCGCTGCAGCGCCAATACGAGGAGGGCACGGTCCAACTCAGGGTCGTAGTTGCGGAACATCGCGTCGAGCTGCGCCTTGCGCTCGGCCGCCGTTCTCGCTCCCGCGCCACCGGCCGAAGCGTCGGGGCGCACGAGCACCAGCGCGGCCGCGAGCATCGAGCTGTTCTCGGAGAACTCCCGCAGGGCGGCATCGCGCTCGCGGCTCTTGCGGTGCTCCGCGTCGAGTGCGGCGAGCTCATCGAACACCCCGCCGTAGCTGGCCGTGCGCGCCGCGTCAGCAGCGATCCATGCCCGGAGGTCCGTCTCGAGCTTGGCCTTCTGATCGGCGAGGCCACCCTTTTGCAGCCCTTCGAGCATCCCTTGGAAGTTGGTGTAGTAGTTGGCCATTCGCCGCAGACGACTCGCCGCCTTGATCGCGAGCTCGGGCCGTTCCTTGCCGAGGCGCTCGAGTAGCGCGATCGTCTCGCGGAAGCGGGCGATGTCCCGCGGATAGCGCCACGCGACCGCATCGCGAACCTCCTCGGACGTCGAAAGGCGGTTGGTGCGGCCCGGGTAACCCGCGACCATCACGAAGTCGCCGGCCACAAGCGGCGTGCTGGCGACCCGTAGGCGATGCGCCGGTTTGTACGGCACGTTGGCGGGCGAAGGATCGGCGGGTCGTCCGTCGGGGCCGACGTACGCGCGCAACATCGCAAAGTCGCCGGTGTGTCTCGGCCAGTGCCAGTTGTCGATCTCACCCCCGAACACGCCGACCCCAGCGTCGGGCGCATAGACCAGACGAACGTCGCGGATGTCGAGGGCATCGACGAGGTAGTACTCGGCCCCCTCGAAAAAAGGGCGGACGGAGCACGCGTGCCCCGCATGCGCTTGCTGGCACTGCGCCTCGAGCCGGCCCAGACGGGCTTGGATCTCGGCGAAGCGCGCCTTCGGCTCCGCAATCGCCTCGAGGCCGTCCGTGACTTCCTTGGTCACGTTGGTGAGCGACTGCGTCACGTAGATGTGCTGGGCCGGGCCGGCGGCCCGCTCATCGGCGCGGGTGGCCGCGAGATACCCGGTTTGGAGGAGGTTGTTCTCCGGGGTGGAGTTGGCCTGCAGGGCCCCAATCACACAGTGGTGGTTGGTGATGACGAGGCCTTCGTCGGACACGAACGAGGCCGAACACCCGCCGAGGCTAACGATGGCGCCGAGGGGGAACGATGTCGGATCGCCGAGCGCCCCCGGGTCGTAGCTCAGCCCGAGTGACTTGAGTTGCTCGACGTGCCCGACCATCTGTGTGGGCATCCACATGCCGCCGGGGTTCTCGAACGCAGTGCGCGCCACCGGGACAGGCTTCTGGGTGGTCCCGGTCGTCGGCTTGCACGACCAGCCGGGGGCGGCGAGGGCAACGACGGCGAGGGCGATTCGAACGCGGGTGGTCGGCATGGGCGGCATTGCCTTAGCAGATCCGCAAAGCACCGCGGCTTGTTTCGAAATCGCAACGTGCGATCTCCGTCGAGCGCAGACGCACGTTCGGGCTCCCTGGGGGTGGTCAGCCAACAACCAGCCCGGACCACCACGCAAATCGGCTGCGGTTCCCCAGGGGCCCCTCTTCACCGGCTGTGCGGCCGCGTCAACCGCGGCGGATAGATGAGCCCGCCCGCAATGACAGGACGATCGCTTACCCTCGTGGCGCCGCTTGCCCCGCCCGACCGCATCCCTGCTCGTCGCCAACCCCACCGCGCGCAGTGGGAAGGCCAAGCGCCACATCGACGATGCCATGGCCGTCCTCGACGATGCCGGCCTGCGCCCCGAATTCCTGGCGACGCTTCCCGCCGGCGGCACGGTGGGCGCATTGGCCGACCGACTTGAGCACGAGGACGTGGCGCGCGTGGTCTACATGGGCGGCGACGGCACGTTTGCCGAAGCCGCCAAGGGCATCATCTTGGCGCGTGAACGCTCGGGTATCGACGTCCCGCTCGGGATGTTGCCGATGGGGACCGCCAACGATCAGGGCCGCAGTTTCGGCATCACCGCCGGCGTGCGATCGCTGCGACACAATGTGGAGATCATCGCGGCCGGCAACGAACAGTGGCTCGATACCGGCCGCATTGAGGCCTTCGACGCGACCGATAGCGCCGTTGCGCGCGACCTGTGGTTCGATAGCTGCGGTATCGGGATGTCGGCTCGGATCTTGGCCCAGCGCAACCGCGAGCGCGAATGGGTCGAGAACATCCCGCTCCTGCGCCGCGTGTATCGCGACAAGGTCGTGTACACCAGCGCGACCCTGCGCAACCTCGTGTTCGGAGCCGCGGGCGGCAAGAACTTTCGCGCCCAGATCGACGTCGACGGCGACAAACTGGTGTGCGAATCTGTCGCCGACATCCTTATCCAGGGCACGATCATCTATGCGGGTGATTGGATCTTTGCGCCCGAGGGCAAGCCCGACGACGGCAAGTTCGAGGTCGTTATCCTGCGCGGCCACGCGGATTGGGCAGCCGCGGCGATCGGTGGCTTCAAGCGCAATCCCGTGACGGGCGACGACCTCGCGGTGCTCGGGCTGCCGCGCCGCGAAGTTCCAGCCGGGAAAATTATCGACATCCGCGTCGACCGACCCGCGCCAGCAGGGCTTGCCGCGCGGGTTTTTGCTCCGTTTCGGCGACGCCAGAGCGCGCCTGACGGTGGGGATGCTTTCGCAAGCGCGTCGGTGACCGCCGCGCACGACCTAGGTGGGATCCACGCGCAGATCGACGGTGAGGAATTCGTCTCTGCGGTTCGCTATCGAATCGAGAACCTGTTTCACCATCTTCGGATCATCGTCCCCGAAAACGCGCACTGGGTGTAGTCCGCCCGCGGGATCGACATTGAACGGTGCCCCTAGCTATGGCAGGGTGACGAGCCATGTCCCGCCTGCACTTCGGCCTGCCCCTCACTGTCGCCCTCCTCTGGTCTACCGGCTGCGACAAGCTGTCCGAGGTGATCCAGAACAAAGTCCAGCAGGAGGTCGAGGAAAGGGTCTCCCAGGCCGCCGGCGATCTACCCGGCGGTGGCAAAGCCGGACTCACGGACGACGAGCGCCTCGTCGAAAAGCTCAACCTGTACGTCGAGTGCACCAATCGATCGACCGAGCGCATGTACGAGAGTTGGAAGCGCTACGTTGAGCACATCGACGAAAAGGTCGGAACGCCGAGATCCAAGTCCGGTAGGCCGTTTCTGTACAAGATCGACTCCGAAATCGACCCGTGCAAGAAGGCCGTCGACGAGGGTCCCGGTCTTCAGCCACCGCTGCCCGAGATCGAGAAGGCAATGGCTGACTATTACACGGCCGCAGCGGACTTCGCCGCCCACACCACGGCGCTTTACGCCTACTACGAGGGCGAAGACTACAAAGACGACAGCTGGGCCAAGGGCAAGGAGATCGCCCCGAAATTCCTCGCCGCCTTCACCGCCTTCGACAAGGCGAGCCGTGAGCTTTCCCAGCACGTCGACACCAAGAAAGACGAAGCCGACGCCAAGATGCTGGTGCTGATCGAGTCGCGCGAGGGGAAGAAGATCCACTGGCACAGCGAGAACGTGATCATTGCCGCCAAGGCCTTCGTCCGCTGCGCGACCCAGAAGAATGTCAAAGCCGAGACCTGCGAGGCGTCGTTCAAGACGCTCGACGACGCCCAGGCCGGGTTTCGGACGTATTACGACGCCAATAAGGCCGAGTCCGACAAGGTCTTTTGGATGTCGAGCTTCGAGGGCTCGATCAGCACCTACTGGAACGAGTCGAAGAAACTCATGCGTGCGTTGCGCGACGGCAAGGTCACGGCCGACGAGTTCAGCAGCGTCACGCGCCAGTTCAACGACCTGATCAACGCCGCCAACAACCTGCGCTTCGACTTCCCATAGCAGGCGCAATGGGGGTCATGAAGTCGGGTACGGGGCGGCGCCCCGCTAACCCTCGACATCACCGGCGGTGACGTCGCGCGACACGACGCCAGCGGCGAGATCGAGCGCAGTCCCTGGGCCCGTCGGCTCGACCGCCCGCGAGACCCGCGGCTCGTCGATGTGCACAGGTCCGTGGATCCGCGGCACGCAACGCGCGCAGCAGCGGTTTCGCCCCCGAGGGCAGCAGCCAGCCCCCTCGTAGGTCGCCGCGGAGTATGACCGCCGCCGCGCGAGCGGCAAGGAGAAAATCGCCATGGGCACAGATCACATGTGCTGGCCTGGAATCCGCAGAAAAACTCGCGGCGTGGGGGCGCTCAAACCGTGCGACCTCGACTGCAAGCGGGGCCCTTTGTCGGCGTGACCCGCTTCATGCGTGGCTTCTCCGCCTTCTCCCGTACATCTTCAGCGGCGGCCCTCGTCATCGCCGCGCTTTCGCTTGCGTCGAACGCCCAGCAGCCGGCACTTACCTGGGCCGGCGATGGGTTTGCCGTGCTCTACACCGACGACGTCGCGGCGGCCGGACTGCACGATCTCTACGTGAGTGTGGTGTGCCCACCGGAGTGAGGCCCGCGACGAAGGCCTCCTTGTGCGCGATGAAGCGCCCGAGGTCGAGATCCGTGACGTGCAGCCGCACGCCGCAATTGATGTCCGTGCCGATCGCCTGCGGAACGACCAGATCGCCGGTCGCCACGACGCACCGACCGGCACGAGGTGTCCGGCATGGAAGTCCGGGGTCGCGCACACGCGACACACCCTGCCCCACGGCCGGTGATGCACGGCCCGCGAACGCAGCGAGCTGGGCCCTCGCGTGCAAGCGCCGCGAAGATGCGATCGACCGCCACAGCGCGAGCGGCAAGGAGGAAATCGGCACGGGCACAGCTCACATGCGCTGGCCTGGGCTCCGGAGAAAACTCGCGACGCGGGGGCGCGTGCGACCTCGACTGCAAGCGGGGCCCTTTCTCGGCGTGACCCGCTTCATGCATGGCTTCCCCTCCTTCTCCCGTGCATCTTCAACGGCGGCCCTCGTCATCGCCGCGCTTTCGCTTGGCTGCGATGAGTCCGTGAGCCAAGCCGCAGGCGACCCGCCCAGAGAGAAGCGCGGGCTGCTCGGCAAGGCAGACGCGGCAGGATCTTGCGCGAACGACGACGGCGACTTCTGTGGTGGGCAGTCGGCAGGCGCGTGCTGGTGCGACACCCGGTGCGCGCAGTTCGGCGATTGCTGCAGGGACTTGGAGGGGGTCTGCGGGCGTGAGCCGGCGCAGCGCATCGCGGATCAGTGCGGTGCGTTCGATGATGGTTGTGGTGGCACGGTGCAGTGCGACGACGGCGGTGCGACGTCCTGTGAACCACGCAGCACCCGGCTGAGGAGCGATGGGTCGCAGGCGACGGTGGCTGACGGGGCGAGCATCGCGATCCGCAGCATCGGCGATGGCGGAGGGAGGCGCTGGGGTTTACGCCGAACCGCACGTTTGGTGGAGATGTCAGGCGACGACGTAGGAGTCCGCCTCAGAGAGTAGATCGACATCGGCTGCGTGATCATCGAGTACGTCCGAGACGCCGATGGCGAAAGCGCCGCTGCTGGTGGCGGAAACGCTACCGGGTTGCGGATCAATCAATGACGTTCGCGTGGCGACTCCTGCGCCGACGCCATCGACTGCCGCGAGCGGCCCGACCACCCTCGCCGCGTTCGCACGCACAAACCCCTAACCGCTCGTTGGCAGTTTCTACCACCGCGAACGCCAGGCTCGGGACCGCACCGCGCAAGCCTTGGCCGACACCGCCGCGGCGCGCGACCGGGCCGAGGGGCTCAGCCTTGACGCACGCCGCCAAGCCACCATGGCGTCTTACCAACTTGCCGCCGCGCACGTGGAGAAAGCCGAACGCTTGCGCGCCGACAAGCGCCCGCTCGAGTCGCGCCTGTTCGCCGCGTCGGCGCCGCGCAACAACCCGGCGTACCCGAGTAGTCCCGTGTTCGATCAAGAGGCCGCGAATCGGTGGCCGGCGGCCGCGAGCACGACGGCGCGCGCCCTCGGCATGCTGGCGATGGGCGACGTCGATGAAGTCGACAGCGTCGTCACCACCGACGATACGCCCCGCCGGGGGTCGATCCGCGAGATCGATGGCGGCGGACCGGGCTGCCCCTTCGTCGCCATCGCCGACGGCACCGGCGACGCCCAGATCCTACGGATCGCAGACGGCAGTGTGGTGTCGCGTCTGCCCGAGCACCAAGAGGGCGTGATCGATGTCCACCTTTCGCCAACCGGGCGATTCGCAGTCACCCGCGACGGGCTCGGTGCCGTCCGACGTTTCGCCCTGCCCGCCGGCGAGCTGACCGGCCGCTGGCAGACCGAGGCGGCGGGCATGGTGGCCATCGCGATCGCGGACGACGGCGCCGTGGCGTTCGGGCCAGCGACCGGCGGCCTGGTGACTGCGACGGCGACCCTTACCCGGCCCCTGGTTCCGGCTCCGAGCGCCGCGATCGCGGTGCGCTTTGCTCACCGCGCACGGCGGTTGGCCATCGGCACCGAAACCGGCGAGGTCGTCGTCTTTGATCGGGATCGCGGCGTCGAAGTGTCGCGGATCCGCGGACCGGGCCCCTTTGTGGGAGACCTCGCCTGGAGTGCCGACGACGCGACCCTTGCCGCAGCGATCGGAGACGGGCGCGTCCTGGTGCTCGACAGCGACCCTCTGCGCGAGCGCGCCCAGTTCACCGGACACCACGGATTCGTCAGCTCGATCGCCTTGGGACCCGATGGTCGCCGGCTATATACCGCCTCCACGGACCATTACGTCCGCGGCTTTGATGTGGACAGCCAGCGCCGGCTGTTCGAACTCGGTGCGCCCCTCGGGCACCTGTACGAACTGCAGATCCACGGCCCCAGTTTGGTGGTGTGGGGCGGCACCCGAACGCGGACGTGGGCGCTGCGAGAACCGGATGAGCACCGACGATTTAGCCAGATGCCCGCCATGCGCATCATGGAGGTCGTCCAAGTCGAAGGCATGCAGTGAGCTCCGGCCATGGGCGCGGGTGCGGGCGGGTTGGGATGGCTCGACTGGGCGGGCGGCATCTCGGGCACGACACGTCTGTCGACGGCGAGTTCGGTGTTGGGGTTGGCGACCTCGGGAGCAACCTGGGTCACGTCCCACGAGGACGGCTCGGTGAACCGCTGGGTTCGCCACGGCGACAGCTTTGAGCGCACCCACCAATGGTCGCGCCCCAAGGGCTGGAACCATGCCGTGGCCGTCTGCCCGGGGACCGGGGACGTGGCCATCGCCATGGACCGCGGCGAGATCGCGGTGTGGCGCCCGACATCCGACGAGACCCCGCGACGCTTGCGCGGCCACGAACGCAGCGTGCTTTCCTTGGCGTGTTCGAGCGACGGGCGGCGGCTGCTGTCGGGCGGATTTGAGGGTGCCACCTTGTTGTGGCAACTCGACGACCTGACGGCCGCACCAACCCGGCTGACCGTTGGCGACAGCCCGGTGTACGCGGTCGCGTGGGATACCTCCGGCCCCGGCATTGTTGCCGCCGGTGGAATGGGCGTCACCCGCTGGCCGAGTCCGAGCGACGTACCGCAGACCCTTTCCGACCGTCCGCATCAAGTACTGGCCGTCGTCGCCGGCCTGTACGCGGGCGTCGCCGACGATGCGACGGTCAGCGTGTGGTCCGAAGGCGGGATTTTGAGGCTTCAGTTGAGCGATGGCGCGGCGGGGCGGGTGCAAGGGCTGTCGATCGCGCCCGACGGCCGAAGCTTACGGTTGCTCGAGCATCACCGCGCCTGGTCGTTGCCCCTGGAGCCCGACCCGCAGGTCGTCAACGCCGATGCACTGCTCGCCAGGGTACAAAAGGAGGCAGGTGATGACCCTTGATCCGGCGCACGCCGCCCACCTGGCCGGACGCGCCCGTTGGCCCGGCATCGACGTCGACCTACCCACCTTCTCCGCGTTTGTGCATGCGCGGGTCGAAGCCGGTCAAGACCCCGCAGACGCAATCCCGGCCCTGAGCATCACCGACTTGTACCTTGTGTGTGGGTGTTTGGCGGGTTCAGCCGACGTACTGAACGGTTTCACCCGGGCAGCTGATCGGTGACGTTGCGGATCCTCCGGTCCGCGCGTCAGAAGAACACGGTCGCAGCCACGCGGAACATCCGCGGCGGACCAGCAACGTACTGAATCGAAGGGACCTTGCTCGCTCGGCGACGCTGATCCCACCACGACGCGAAGTTGTATTCGCCCTCGCGCCACTTGGTGCCGATCACGTTGTCGACCGACAGGTCGATCTGCGCCCACCTCATGCGGTAGCCGATCGAGGCATCGACGACCGTGGCGGCACCTGCCTTCGCGCCGTAGGCCAAGGGCCGTGGGCCGAGCACGAACCAACGCAGGCCGGCGCGAAACCCCAGCGGGTGCACGAGCGCGCCCTGGAGCTGCACGAACACCGGCGGGGCACCCGCGATCTTGCCGCCGCTCGCGACGAAGCGGCCATGCACGGCGGTGACGTCGACACCGAGATCGAGCCAGCGCGTCGGGTGCACCTGCACGTCGGCTTCGACGCCGAGCCTGCGGGTCGCGCCGAGCTCGACGTTGAAGCCGGAGACGTGGTCGAACACGCTCTCGCGACCGATCCAGATCCCGAATGCCGACATACCGACGTCGAACAGCTCGCTGGGCTGCACGCGCGCGCCAACCTCGGCGTTGTCGGTGCTGGTCATGAACGGCTTGCCGCCGGCGTACTCGTCGACCTCGGCGTTCTCTGGCGGCTTGCTCGGCAGGGTGAACGCGCGCGCCTCGGGCGAGCGCAAGCCCCGACCGTAGGCGGCGAACAGCTGCCAGCGCTCGCGAATCGTCGCTCGCGCGGCGAAGCGGGGCGACACCTGCACCAGCGTGCCACCGAAGCGCTTGTTGGCCTGCATCCGATCGCGCACGCGAAAGTCGAACACGTCGACGCGAGCGCCACCTTCCAGCAACAGCCACGGAGCAGCCTGCACGCGCACGCCGGGGGCCAAGCCGACGCCATGCTGCAGGATCGACAGGTCGCGTGAGCGACCCCAGACCGCCCCGGACGTGTCGAGCCGATCTTCATGGGCGTCGATGGCATCGCCGCGCCAGCCCCCCCCCAGCAGCAACCTGGTACGCCGACCCAACCCCCGTTCGAAGTCCAAATCGATGCCGACCGCGGCGCTGTCTTGAACCTGACGGTGCGCGTCACCGTGGGTGGGAAAGGCGAGGAACCCGGTGTAGTTCTCGTCGAGTCGCAGCCGGCGCGCCCGCCCCCACAGCGTGAGCGCGAGGCGATCGTCGTCGTCCTGGCCGCGCACGCGCAGCCCGACGAGCGCCCTGTCGGATCGGCCGCCCAGCCCGGCGGTGTAGGCGTCGTAGAATCCGGTGCGCCCGCTTCTGACGTCGTCCAGGCGCACCGTCCCGGGCAACCCGAAGTTGCCGCGGTACAGGGAAGCGAGCGCGTCGAGGGCGTAGCCGTCGCGCTCGAACAGCCGCAGCTGCCCCATCGTCGACAGTCGCTCGGCGCGGCGGTTCTCGCCGTAGCCGCCGTCGAACATGGCCTCGCCCGCGATGAACGTCTCTTCGCCGCGCCGCCTCGGCGCGTGCACGACGGCCACACGGTGGCGGTTGGTGGAGCCCACCTCGTAGCTCACCCGCGTGCCGCGCATTGGTTTGGGCACGCCGAGCTCGTAGCGGATGCTGGCCGCGGTGGCGAAGTTGCCCTGCCGCAGGCCAAATGCGCCCTTGGTGGCGTCGATCTGGCGCACGACCTCGGGGATCACGAACGCGAGGTCGAGATAGCCGTGGGCGTGGATGTTCGAGGGCTCATTGATCGGAATCTGGCCCAGGGTGAACTCGAGGTCCGCGCCGTGCACGGCATCGAAACCGCGGACGTAGAACTGGTAGCCTTTGCCTTGATTGCCGTGCTGAACGATCAAGAGGCCGGGGACGAGCCGCAACAGATCCTCTGCACTACGCCTGGGCGTGGTCGCGATTTGATCGGCGCCGATCCGCCGCGACGAAGCGGTGACGCGATCGCCCGCACGGACCCGTACAACCCGGTAGTCGCCGTCGGTGGCCGGCGCGGGATCGTTCGCGGCGACGACGATCTTCTCGGGCGGATGCCACGCGGCCCACGGGGAAGCTTGTGCGGCGCTGGTCCAGGCCACACCGAGGGCGAAGGTCACAGCCGGGGCGAGCCGAGCCAGGGGAAGCAGGTTCGGGCGCTTCACGACCTACGCGACAGCTACGTTGCCAGCGCCGCTCGGGATCGACAAGATCCGTTGGCGCCCGCGAGCCGTACCCATCGCGGCTGCTAATCCCATGAACTCCATCATGCGCCGCCCATGGGCCTTCCTCGTGCTCGCGCCTGCCTGTGGATTGGACAGCGCGCAAGCGATCCGCGTGCCCATCCCCGTCGTCGTCGACGGTGCCGGCACCACCGATTTCACCAACGACAAGGGCTACGCCATCCACCTCACGCACTTTCGCGGGGCCTTCGACAACGTCGAGTTCACCGCGGGCGGCGAGATGCACGCGTCGGGCGGCGCGCGCCTATGGCAGGGCGTGCGCGACGCGGTCATCCCCAGCGCCTGGGCCCACCCTGGTCACTACGGCGGCGGCGAGGTCGTCGGCGAGATGTCGGGTCGCTTTGTCGCCGACTGGCTCGACGACGGCGCATCCCTGGGCGAAGCCGAGCTTCTCGAAGCCGACTACAAGGGCGTCAACTTCGTGTTCACCCAGGCCAAGGCCGGCGACGGCATCGCCGCCGACGACCCGATCATCGGCCACACGTTTCAGTTCGCCGGTGAGGCCACCAAGGACCAGATGACCTGGACCTTCTCCGGCTTCCTCGACGAAGAGGAGGGGCGGCGGGTGGTCGGATCGCCGATCGGCGAGGACATCGCGCCGGGCGCGACCGATCCACACCTCGAGATCGATCGTGACTCGGACGTGACACTGGGCGTGCAGTTGCTGATGCGCGACCCGCTCGAAGGTGAGACCGCGTTCGATGGCATCGACTTCGCCGCGGCGGACGCAGACGACGACGGCGACGTGCCCTTCGTGGCCGGCGAGCCGATCTACAACCTGCTGCTCAAGCAGCTGCAGACCCACGATCAGTACTGGATGCGACTGCGATGACCCGTGGAAGGACCGCGGTCGCTGCGGCACTGGCATGCGTGTCGACCGGTGCCTGCGCAGACGCGGCGGGCGAGGGCACCCTCGCCATTCGGATCTACGGGGAGCCGTTCATCGAGCAGGGCATCGATGACACGGTGTTCGTCGACGGTTGGTCAACGAGCTTCTCCCGGTTCTTGGTGGCCATCGACCAGGTGAGTGCGGGCGATAGCGACGATGACGGCCGCTACCTGTTCGACCTCGTCGAGGACTCGGCTGGCGATGGCCGCGAGATCACGCGCCTGGTGGTGCCCGCCGGCGCCCAGGAGCTCGCGTATCGGATCGCACCCGGTGATGCGGCCGCCGCCGGCAACGCCAGCGTCGAGGATCGCGCGACGATGGCACAGATGGGTTGGTCGATGTTCGTCGAGGGCGTGGCGAGAAACGACACGACCGAGGTCGCGTTCGCGTGGGGATTCGGGTCCACCGCTAGCTATCGCGCCTGCGAGGTTGCCCAGGCCGTGCCCGACGGCGGGGAGGCGACCACCACCATCACGATCCACGCCGATCACCTCTACTACGACGATCTCGAGTCCAGCCGCCCCAACGTCGCATTCGCGTTGATCGCCGCATCCGACGCCGACCTCGACGGGACGGTGACCGCCGCCGAGCTCGCGGCGCGCGACATCGCGACCGAGGCCCGCTATCAGGTCGGCAGCCACGACATCCACGATCTGTGGGCGTTCATGACCTTCCTCAGTCGGACCGTCGGGCACATCGACGGCGAAGGCGAGTGCACCCCCGAGTTGCGTAACCACACGCGGGCGTAGGACGTGAAAAGCCGGAAGAAC
>CADEGN010000205.1 GCA_902826865.1 uncultured Myxococcales bacterium | reverse complement strand
AAGGCGGCCCGCGAGACCGCTTGCTGGGGCGCGCGTGCTGTCCCATCGCCGTCGGCGCAAGTTCGGCGTAAGTGGGAGGCCGATCGGTCGAGTCAGGTCGTAAGCCGGGTTCTGTCCCCGGGTCGATCACTCTCGCCGGGTGGCGATCATTCCTCTTGGCGGCACTACCCGGGGCGGGACGGGCCGCCCCCGCGTTCGTCGCCGGAAACCGACCGACGCGCGCTGCCCCTGTTTGGCCTTGCTCCGGGTGGGGTTTACCGTGCGACCTCCGTCGCCGGAGGCCCGGTGTGCTCTTACCACACCGTTTCACCCTTACCCGCGCGAACGCGGGCGGTCTGTTCTCTGTGGCACTTTCCTTCGAGTCACCCCGACTGGCCTGCGCCAGCACCCTGCCCTGTGGAGCCCGGACTTTCCTCGATCACCCCGAAAGGTGACCGCGATCGCCTTGTCCTGCTCGGCCGATCGTCCTCCCGACCGAGCAGTTTAGCACCGGGCACCGCGGCCGTCTACCACTCGCAACCCATGGCGGTGGTCGCCGCCCTACCGGCGTCGAGGGCGGCCCGGCAGCCTACGATGAGCGACTCGCGGGCGGATGGATCGGCGGCGGCTTCTTTCCAAGCCGCGACTGTCGCGTCAACCGCGGTCAGCATCTGTGAACGCGCTGCCTCCGGGACGTGCTCGGCCACGCACTTGGTGTACCTCATCACGTACTCGTCACACTCGGCGACGCCGATCACGCCGCCCGTCGAAACTGCACGAACGCCATCGAGGTAATGCACGACGGTCTGCTTGCCTGCGGTGTCCCACTCCGACCAGTCGCCCTCCTCCCTCCCGTCGACGTAGGTACCTTCGCGTCGCTTGCGACCGTCGGAACCGAAGGCGCGAAACGCTACCGTCTTTGCGTCGCGGTGCACCGCTTCGCTTGAGCGGCTGCCATCGGCGAAGTAGGTGATCCACGTGCCGCGCGGAGTCCCGCGCGCATAGTGTTCCTCACTGCGCAGCGTCCCGTCGGCGTAGTACGTCCGCCACGCGCCGTCCTTGCCGCCCTCGGCGTATGCCCCCTCGAGCCGGCGACGGCCATCTGCATAGAAACCGATGACCGGTCCGTGCATGGTCCCATCGGCGCGCTCGCACCACGTGCGATCCGCTGCCGGGGGGCCTGCACCGCGTTGGGTCGTGTCCGGTGGGCACCCGGTCGTGGCGGCGACCGGCTTGTCCGGCCCCGAAAGCGGCGGCGCCGCAGAGCCGCGGCAAGCGGAGACGAGGACGAGCAGGGCAAACAACGGCGAGGCGTGCGGCACGGCTGCCGGAGCATGCCATAGCCCACGCCCATGCACCCCCGGCTCGATCGCTCACGGCGCCCGCTCGTCGTCTTCGATCTGCACCCGAACCTCACGGCGTCGCCGGCCATCGCCGTCGTCGTGATCGACGACCTCGATCGACGGTTGTCCATCGATTCCGCGAAGGCGGAGTTCCTCGGCAAGCCGGGCCCTGGCTTCCTCCACGCCGTGGCGATCGATCTCGAGGTCCAACCAGGCATGCGACAGCCGACCGCCCAAGGTGCCATGGACGGTCCCCATGAGCTCCTCATCCTCGAGCCTGGCGGCGGTCAGGGCGGGAAAACGCTCCTGCAGCTCGACCCACAGGACGTCTGGCTCCAGATCCTCGCCGACGGCCTCAAGCCAAATCCGGACCTCGGTGCGCTCCTCCAGCGTGCCATCGTCCCCGGTCGCGCGGCGCGTATCCACAGACATCTCGACGCGGAGCTCATCGAGCACATGGGCTTCGCTCAGGTAGTTGGCGAGGGCGCCCGGGTCGACATCTTCGAGGATCGAAGCATCTGCGATGATTGCGAGGCGGTGGCCGACCTCGGCCTGGTAGTCGGTCGGCAAGGCACAGGCACCCAGGGCAAGCGCCGCCCCGAGGCCAACACCGAGCACACGGCGGCCCCACCGGTGGGGCTTCGCGACCGGCATCCGCGCGAGCAGTTCACGCTCCAAACGACCACGGGCACGCTCGTCGGGCGCAGGCGCTGCGCGCCACAAGTGGCGCATTCGAGCTTGAAGATCAGAACGCATAGCGCGTCGCCTCCTCTCGGCTCACGTCGACCAGTCGAGCCCGGAGCTCGCGCAGCGCCCGAGCCATGCGCTGCTTGACGGCGGCCTCGCTCACCCCCACGACATCCGCGATTTCGCGATAACGGAGCCCGTCGGCAAAGTGCAGCGCCAACATCTCGCGGGTTGTCGCCGGCAGTTGCGCGAGCTGCTCGCGCAGCGCGAGGGTGCGGGCATCGGGTCCTTCAAGCGCCGTCAGGTCAGGCAACGCAACCCCCTCGTCGCCGTCGCCCTCAAGCGGCGCAAAGCTGTGCAGCGTGCGATGGTGATCGACAACGAGGTTACGCGCGATCGCGATCACCCAACCGCGCACCGAGGCGCGTGAGGGATCGTAGCGATGCAAGTGCTCGAGCATGCGATGAAACACCCGAGCCACCAGGTCCTCGGCGTCGGCCGTGATCGACACGCGCCGTGCGACGTACGCGAACACAACCGGATGCAACGACAGGAAGAGGCTGCGGAACGCCCGCGCGTCACCGGTGGCGGCGCGTCGACACAACCGCGCGAGGGTGGTTGGCCAGGGGAACACGAATCGCACCAGCATACGAACAACGGGTCGATCCGGTGACATCCGCCATCCAACGCTTGGCGGCCGCCCATCTCCGCAACTGCGCGCGCAACCGCGCCAGCGCCGCGGCGGCGGTCTTGACGTCAGAATCGGCGACTCCTCGCCCAGCCCGGGGAGGCCGCGCAGTTCCCGAGTGCACTTACAACCCGAGCATGCCTTCGACCTGCTCCATCAGCTGCACGCGGCGTTTGGTGATCGGGCTCGAGCCGTCCACGAGCGCCGCACTCTCGCGCAACACCTGTTCGAGCGGATGCAGCGCCACGGCCGGATCGCTCGTGGCGATTCCGCCGGGCGCGTTGGATTGCCACGCGGCCATCACGTCGGTCTTACCGCCCAGCACGGCGGCCACCGCCGCCAGGCCGAGCCGGCCCGCGATCATCCGGTCCTGAAACGATGGGTTGCCGCCGCGCACGAGGTGGCCGAGTACGGTCGCACGGACGTCGACCCCGGGCAGATCGGCGCCGATGCGATCCTCGAGCAAACGGACCAGGCGGGTGCAAGGAACGGCGACACCCTCGGCTTTGATTACCAGCACGCGCTGCTTGCCGCGACGGGTGAATCCATCGCGAATCACCCGCTCGACCGCCGCGACGATCGCCTCTTCATCGCGGCCCTGCTCGCGAAACAGCACGGCGTCGGCCCCGGCCGCGATCGCGCCTGCCATCGCCAGGTATCCGCAATCGCGTCCCATCACTTCGACGACGAACGCGCGGCGATGCGCGCGGGCGGTGTCGCAGATCTTGTCGCACGCGGCGACGATGGTGTTGAGCGCCGTATCGACTCCGATCGCAGATCCACTGCACCCGACGTCGTTATCGATCGAAGCCGGGATGCCGACGATCGGCGTCGCACTCTCATGGGCCAACGCGTGCGCTCCGGCCAGCGAGCCGTTGCCGCCGACGACGATGAGGCCGGCGAACTGGGCGAGCTGGTCGATCGCGGGGGCGCGGCCTTCCTTGGTATGAAAGCGCAGCTCGCGGGCCGACCCGAGGATCGTCCCGCCGATCGCCCCGAGCGCATCCATGTCCCCGTCAGGCACGACGGCACCCTCGCGCTCGCGGGTAAGACGGCGGAGTCGGCCCTCGCGCAAGCCGGTGTAGCCGTTCTCGACCCCCACGACGGGAACCCCTCGACTGGCTGCAACCTTGACGATCGCGCGGATCGCCGCGTTCATCCCTGGGGCGTCGCCGCCCGACGTCAACACTGCGATCGGCTTGGCTTCGGCCATGCTGGCTCCTTGGCCGGCGGAGTGTACCAGGCCGCGGGCTCCCTAAAGCCACGCGGCCGCGCCCCCAGGGCGCGAGTGTTCTCGCGTCGCGGGGTTCACCCCACTCGGCGCTCTCAGTTGCCGAACACGATCTTCTCGCGTCCGAGCAGCCAAGCGGTGGCGCAAGCGCACCCATAGCCGACCGCAACGGCCACCATCGCCGGCACGGCGAAATCGGCCGGCCCAAGCGGCTCCCCGCGCACCACGTCGAGCAGGAGCGCTTGCTGTCCCAAGATCGGGATCTGGCGTGACCAGTCTCCGACCTGCAACGGCGCGACTGTCAAGAACATCCCCGGCATCATCGGCAAAAGTGTCAACACGGACAGATACGTCTGCGCCTCCCGGAAACTGCGGGCGAACGTCGCGACCACGAGCTGGAGTCCCGCGGCCAAGAACGCCACCGGCAGCATCACCGCCGCGACCCGGAGCCCATCGAGCGCGCCAAACGAAATCTCGACCCCGAGTTCTTCGAGCGGCGATCGGGCGAGCGCACCCCCGGCAGTGACGAGGGTCAGCAGGAGCGACGCCCCGGCCAACATCGACGTCGCAAGCCACTTGCCGAGCGCTAGCGAACTGCGCGCGACGGGATTCACCAGCAACGACTCAAGCGAGCCGCGCTCGCGTTCTCCGGCCGTAGAATCGGTCGCGACGTACATGCCGCCGATAAACGCGGCCATCATCACAAACATGGGGATGACGTTGAGGATGTTGGCCGCGCGCTGCTTGGGCGTGGCGAGGTCGACGTCAGCGAGCACCACTGGTTGAGCGAGCTGCGGGTCGACGCCGCGGGCCAAAAGCCGGAGGCTGCCGACCTTGGCCCCGTACGCCTCAATGATCCGATGCGCCCGCCGGACAGACGTGCGCGCGTCGTTGCGCGAATTGTCGACCAGCAGCTGCAGTTGCGCAGGACGGCCGTCGCGAAACCGCTCGGCGTAGTCATCGGGAATCAACAACACCGCCGGGGCCTCACCGGTGCGGACAGCCGTTTCAGGATCAGCCGGTGAATCGCCCACCTCGACATCGTGCGCGCCGAGAAATGCGACCAAGCCGGGCGCGTTGTCGGCACCGACCACCGGCAAACGTAGCGGCTCATCGGCGCCCTGCTGCTCAGCCATCACGCGGAACAGCACAAGCACGAGCACCGGCCCCACCAAGGGAAACACCAGGGCCGAAAACAGCGAACGACGGTCGCGCAGACCGTCGGTGAGCTCCTTCGCCCAAACCACGGCGACGTGGCGCAACTTCATTTGTGCAGTCCCTCGGCCGATCCAATCGCGGCAACGAACGCGTCCTCAAGATCCGCCTGGCCGGTTTGGTCGCGCAGAGCCTCTGGCGATCCGTGCGCGACGACTCGGCCGCGCGCGACAACGACGATCTCATCGCACAGGGCAGCCACCTCCTGCATCACATGGCTGGAAAACACCACACAGCAGCCATCGTCACGCAATCGGCGGATCACCTCACGCATTGCCCGCGTGCTCATGACATCGAGGCCGTTGGTCGGCTCGTCGAGGATCACGTGGCGCGGCCCGTGGACGAGGGCTCGGGCGATCGCAACCTTCGCCCGCTCGCCCTGCGAGAAGCCATGTACCCGCCGATCCGCCAGATCACCCATGTCGAGCAGGCCAAACAGGCGCTCGATCTCTCGCTCGAGCTCCTCGCCCGAGCGGTCGTGCAGTTGGCCGAAGTAGCGGACATTCTCGCGCGCAGTTAGGCGCGGATACAGGCCGCGGCTATCGGGCAACACCCCGAGCGCGCGGCGAACTGCCTCGCGTTCACGCACGCAGTCGTGGCCGTCGACCTCAGCGCGACCATCATCGGGCCTGATGAGGGTGCTGACCATTCGCAGCGTCGTCGTCTTGCCCGCGCCGTTGGGGCCGAGCAGACCCGTGATGCGTCGATCGGGCGCGGCAAACGAGACCGACTCGACCGCGATCTTGCTGGCGAAGCGCTTGTGCAGCTCGTGGGTTTGGATCATCGCCGTCGTCTCGGTGCCGCCTTGCGTCCAGCCGCGCCCGGGCTCGACGTCGGCGCGCGCAAGTCTAGACCGCACCGCCCGCGACACGGTGTGCTACCACCAAACCGTCGACATCTCCCGGCCCAACAAAGGGCTGGGACACCGACGTCATCTACCTATCGGGCTTCGGCCTCAAACTCGGTACGCGCTACACGTTGACCCACGCACCGGCCTGCGGCGCATAGGCCGTTCGCATCGTCGCGCGTCTACCCCTGGGGGACGGTCTGCGGCGGGACGCCTCCCTCACAGCCCCACTGGAAGTTGTCGAGGAAGACGTAGCTATCCAAAATGGAGTCGGACAGATCGAAAATCGCGAACACCAAGGTGACCATCTCGCCTGGGCTCACCGGGGCAGTGGTGGTGAGCCACTCGGTGGCACCGTGATAGCGCATGCAAGTGCCGGCGAGTTCGGGCAGGGTGCCATTGTGGTCGAGGTAGTTGAAGAACGCGGCGTTGAGTGAGATCGGATTGCCGTCTTGATCGAACGAGATGTTCCCGGTCCATTGTTCGGACTCGAGCCAACCGACGTAGAAGTCGTTGTACTGCGTATCGAAGTAGGCCGGCCACTCGGTCGTCATGAACGCGAGGTTGTAGCTCAACGACGTGGCCGAGGCGGGGACCTGGGCGGTGAAGCGCAGCTCGGTATAGTCGTTGGCGATGGGGCACGGGATCCCGTTGATCGTGCAGCCACCGGCCATGGCATCGTCCCACTCCTGCTGCAGGGTATTGGAGCAGTCGCCGGTGCCGATCAGCGAGGGGTCGGCATCGCAGGTCTGCGCGCCGACGTTCTTGGGGTTGAGCGGCGCGGGGAGGGTGTTGGTGTCGAATGGGCCGAGGTCGTCGTTGCAGTAGGTTGGATCGTCGTGGTCGAATTCGCCGTCGCTGTTGGGAGTCTCGGAGTCGAGCTCATCCACGCGACCACTGCCGAGAACCAAGTATTGTTCGCCCTCCCGTGGCGCGAAAGCATCTGTGCCGCCGAAACTCTTGCGCACGCCGATGGCGCTGGCGCTTCCCATCGTTGCTCCTTGGACCATCATCTCGCCGGGGCAGTTGAGGCCAATCGCCTGCAGTGGATCTTGGGAGGCTGAGTCGCAGGGTTGATGCTCACCGACGACACACTCGCAGCCCTCGGTTTCACAGCCGCCGCCCTCCTGGCCGCCGCTGTTGCCCCCGTGGCCAACGTCGAGGAGCGGGCCATCTCCGCCGTCGCCCGGACCGCCGCCCGGCCCTTGGCCGTCGCCTCCGCTGGCACCGTCGCCAACGCCTGACTCCACATTCGCGTCGGTAATGCCAGGGCCATCGTCGGGGCCGAACAGGTCGCTATCGCGGCTTGTGCCGCACGCGTTTGCGAGAACGACGAGGAAGAGGCTGTGAACTCCGGCCGTGAATTTCGTCATCCAAACCCCCGGTTCGTGCAGGCGCAACGATGCGTCCGCAGCCAGCGACGGCTGGTCCCGTCATCGCATTGGCCGGCAACCGGGTCCGCTGTTTGGAATTAGCGGCGGGCAGGGTCGCCATCTTTGTAAGGTCTGGTACGGTTGCGGCCTCATGCCGGGCCGCGATGATTTCGTCGTGGACGATCCTCCCCCAATGGACGTTCGTGACATCGCCTGGACGAAGAGGCCGGGCAGCGGCCCGCCGCCATCGTCGAAACTCCCGAAGCTGGAGATGTCGAGCCTCCATCGCGCGGCAGACCGAGGAGATCGCGCACACCGGCTACGTCGATCAGCGGTTGACCGTCGAAACTGAACCGGGTTTCACGGTCCCTGCCGTGTTGCTCCTCCCGACGGCCGACGCATCGGCACACCCGGCGGTGATCTACATCGATCTGATCGGCGAAGACAGCCTTGAGGAGGCCGCGGCAGAGAACATTCTGCTCTCGTATATGAACTTCGTTCGAACCAAGCACCACCACGGCTTCAACGATCTCATCTTGCCGGGCGTCCTGCAGGACTACGACCTCCCGGACTTTGCCTACGCCGCGTCGCCACGTCCGGTTTGGATCGCATCACCGCGACGAGCCGACACAACCCTGGCCGCACCATCGCCAGACGCGGAGCCAGCTTCCAAGGGCACGCCGGCCACACTTGCTGAGGTCCAGGCCACCTACACGCCGCCGGGGGCTCCGGCCAGCGTTCACGTGCTTCTTCGCAGTTCTTCGGCGTCGTTCATGGAGACGTACGGCGATTGGCTCGAGTGACCCGGGCCACCGTAAGCCGTCAGCGGATCACCCGGTCGAGGTAGACCCCATCAACGACGTGCGTCCTGGAATTGGAGCGCAAGATTCGGAGCGTCTGCGCCCTGGTGCGTGGGTATTACTGGCGTCGTTCTTCAACCCGAGGTGAACGATGACCCATTTCCTCCTCCTCCACGGTAGCTGGCACGGTGCGTGGTGCTGGCACAAGGTGGTGCCGCGCCTAGAGATGGCCGGCCACACGGTGACCGCCATCGATCTCCCTGGCCGAGGAAGGGCTCCCGCCGCTCCGGCACTGGTGGGCCTCGCACGCATGGTCCGTGCCGCCGAGGCAGCCCTGGCGTCTGACGGCAAGACGACGATCGTCGTCCATAGCAGAAATGGCATTGTCGCCTCCGCTCTCGCCGAGCGCGTGCCCGATCGGATCGCCCGCACCATCTACCTCGCGTCGTTCATGCTGCCGACGGGCCGCCGCGTGCTCGACTACGTGCCCGACCGCGACTCGGCGATCGCCGCGCATATCCACGTCGATCGACTCAAGCTCCGCGACCGGCTCGACCCGGCGCTGTACCGCGAGGGCTTGTACGCCGACTGCCACGACGAGGACATCGAGCTCGCGCGTTCGCTGCTCGTGCCCGAGCCGGTGCGTCCCGCCCTCACCCGCCTGTGCCTCACGCAGGAGCGCTACGGCCGCGTTCCCCGTGGCTACATTCGCCTCACCGACGATCGGGCCGTCTCGCCATCGCTGCAGGATCGGCTGCTACGCGAGACGCCCGTCGACCGCGTCGCCGAAATCCAGGGCAGCCACTCCGTCTACTTCTCGCAACCCGATCGTTTGACAGAAGTCATCGTCGAGATGGCAAGCTGAGCCGATGAGCGCTGCGACCGACAACCAGCGTTGGAAAGCCGTGTGTGACCGCCGAAAGGACGCCGACGGGACCTTCTTCTACGGCGTGCGGACCACAGGCGTGTTCTGTCGGCCGTCGTGCTCCTCGCGGCGAGCCAAGCGCGAGAACGTGACGTTCTTCGCGACGTCGGAGCAGGCACTGGCGGATAGGTATCGACCCTGCTTGCGATGCCGACCGCTCGCGGGAGATCAGGTCGTACCTGCCACACAGGCGATGATCGCGGTCGCGCGCCACATCGACGAGCATGCGCACGAGCCGCTGACCCTCGTTCACCTGGCGAAGCTGGCGAAGCAAAGCCCTTTCCACGTCCAGCGATCGTTCAAAGCATGCTTCGGTCTCACCCCGAAGCAGTACCACCAAGCGGCGCGACTTGCTCGCTTCAAGCGCAGCCTGCGCGACGGCGCCGATGTGCTCAGAGCCACCTTCGACGCAGGCTTCGGCTCGACGAGCAGGGTCTACGAAGACGTGGACGCGCACCTGGGCATGTCGCCGAGCCGCTATCGAAAGGGAGGCGCCGGAGAAGTCGTCAACTTCGTCGTGCGCGCCTGCTCGCTCGGGTCCCTCATGATGGCGGCGACCGAGCGCGGGGTCTGCTTCGTCCATTTCGGGGAGGCGGAAGAGGCGCTGCGTGCCGAACTCTCACACGAGTTTCCCGCAGCCGAGCTTCGCCCATCGACGGCGTTGCACTCTCCCGAGCTCGACGTGTGGATGAGCGCGCTCGAGGCCCACCTCGCGCAGGGCGGACCGCGCCCGGATGTGCCGCTCGACCTGCGCGGCACGGCCTTTCAGATCCGCGTGTGGCGCTTCCTCGCGAAGACGCGCGACGGCGATGTGTTCACCTACCTCGCTCTGGCGAAGGGCATCGGCTCGCCCAAGGCGGTGCGCGCGGCTGCATCGGCCTGCGCGGCCAACCGCATCGCCGTCCTCATCCCATGCCATCGCGTGCTGCGTGGCGACGGCGGGTTGGGGGGCTACCGCTGGGGTGAGGCGCGCAAGCGTGCGCTCTTGGACGCCGAAGCAGCGCGCTCGCCGAGCGCGAAGGCGTGCCGAAAGCGGGCGCGCGGTCTCGCGCCGGCGCGAAGGGGGTGAAGTCGGGTCGCGCGGTTGATAACATCGGGCGCTCCACGACAGCCGAGCTTCGTCGTCGGCCGGGAGTGTGTCGGATCCCGATGACGCCGCGGCGGCGGCCATCGCGGAGCCGCTCTCCCCGGCGGTGGCTGGCCCGCTGCCCGCGAGAGTTGCGCCGCCGGCGTCCGCGTCAGTTGACGCGTGCCATTGCCGTGCCTCCCGTCGTTGCAGCGTTTCGTCCGCGGGACAAGCGGGCTCAGTTAGGGGCAGTACTGGAACGCCCCGGCGTCGTTGCTCGCGGGATCTCGGACGCGCTGCTTGAGATCGTGTGTCGGCGCGTCGACGAGGCTGCCGGCGCCAATCGCAGGTGATTGGGCACCAAGCTCATAGTCGCCGCCCAACATCGCATCATCGCCGCGGTTGTCCTCGTCGACGAAATCGCCGAGCCCATCGGCGAGTTGTGGGTTGTCGTATACGTTGTTGCGCAGGACGTGGCCACCACCGGAGTTCAAGCCGTGGACCGCAGTTGGGCAGGAATCGCACTGGTTTCGCCAAAAGACGTTGTTCGCGACGGTCACGTTTTGCGTGCCCTCCTGCCACAGCACGATTCCCGTCCGCGTCCGCTGCTCGGCGATGGTGTTGTTGATGATTAGCCAATCGCGGGCTCCCGAATCCCGCCACCGATCCCTTGGCTTTCATTGCCATGGATGTTGTTGCCCTCGATGAGAACGTCGTGGGCGCTGTGAGCCTCCGTCGGACGTTCCATCGCTCGGGCCCATCGAGCTCCCGCCTGTTGAACTCGCGCTCGTATCGGACCGCGCGTGCGTCGTCTCGGCGTCCGCGACACTGATCGACGAAGACGCATCCGTCATGCCGCTTGTCCCGGGCAAGTCGCCGTCGGCCGAGTTTCCGCAGCCGAGCCCGAGCAACAGAATGCTTGAGGCGATGGCCGTTCGATGTGGTGACGGCTGGAGTAGCAATGTCCGCATGGGCTCCCAGTCGCGGTAGGTCGCATGATCTTCCTACTCGTCCCCCTGGATTCGAACACCGCACCCGGCGCAATCTCACATGATCTCGAGTTTTTAGTCGGTGACCAAATCAGCGCCGCCGCCCGTTCGTCGTGGATCGATCGCGACACGGGGGCGACCCAGCCGCCCGGCTCGATCGCCGCCTATGCTCTGTCGCCATGCCACTCACGGTGCGTCCCGCGACGCTGCGCGACCTGTCGGTGCTAGTCGACTTCAATGCCGCACTCGCGCTCGAAACCGAGGCGCGCGATCTCGATCGCACGACGCTCGAGCGCGGCGTCGCGGCGCTGCTCGAAGACGCGGCGAAGGGCCGCTACTTCGTCGCCGAGCGCGAGCGCGCGGTCGTCGGTGCCCTGTGCATCACATACGAGTGGAGCGACTGGCGCAACGGTGTCTTCTGGTGGATCCAATCGGTGTACGTGCATGCCGGCGCGCGCCGCGAGGGCGTGTACACGGCGCTCCACCGCGACGTCGAAGCCCGCGCCCGCGCATCGGCGGGGGTGTGCGGCTTGCGGCTCTACGTCGACCGCGGCAACGCGCGCGCGCAGTCGGTCTACGCCGCGCTCGGCATGCACGAGAGCCACTACCGCTTCTACGAGCTCGAGTTCGTGCTCGCCAGGTAAGCCGCATTCGCGATCGTGTTTATCCAAGTGCCCGGCGGTGCAGCCGCAAGTATAACCGTCGCCGATGTGTGACGACCATACCGAGGCCGACAACGAATTGAATCTGCGCAACGCACGGCTCAGCCGCCGCGAGCTGGGTCTGGGCGCCTCGGCCACGGTCGCAACGTTGCTCGCGGGGTGTCGAGCGCCGGCGAGCGTGGCGGAGCCGGCAGCCGTAACGGACGCCGCGCGTGCGACAGGGTCCACGCGTGCCCCGGATCCGAGCGGCGCCGCGATCGCGGGGCGCATGGTCACGGTCGACACCCCCGACGGTACGGCGGAGGCGTTTTTTGCTGCAGCCGACGGCAGCAAGCATCCCGGCGTGCTGATCTGGCCGGACATTGCCGGCTTGCGTCCCGCGTTCACCGCGGTGGCGACGCGGCTTGCGGAGGCGGGGTTCGCCGTGCTCGCGGTCAATCCCTACTACCGCACCGCGAAGATGCCGGTGTTGGACTCGTTCGAGCAGTGGCGCACGGAGGCCGGTAAGGCCAAGATCAACGCTGCCCGCGGCGCGCTCACCAACGACGCGATCATGCGCGACGGCGCGGCGTTCGTCGCCTGGCTCGATCGCCAGGCCCAGGTCGACACCGCGCGGAAGATCGGCACCACCGGCTACTGCATGGGCGGTGCGTTCACGGTGCGCACGGCCGCGGCCGCGCCCGAGCGCGTCAGCGTGATCGGCTCGTTCCACGGCGGCGGCCTTGTCACCGAGGAAGCCGACAGCCCGCACAAGCTGCTCGCGCGGACCAAGGTCGCCGCCCTCATCTGCATCGCGGCCAACGATGACGAGCGCGCGCCCGAGACCAAGGTCACCTTGCGCCAGGCTGCCGAAGCTGCCCGCCTCACCGCCGAGATCGAGGTCTATCCGGCGCAGCACGGCTGGTGCGTCGCCGACTCGCCGGTGTACGACCACACCCAGGCCGAGCGCGCGTGGACGAGGCTGCTCGAGGCGCTCGCGACCAACCTGTAGCGCCGTGCTCGCGATCGCGCCTGCGAAAGACAGCAACCCGACCGATTCGAGGGCGAACCATGACCGAACCCGACGAATCGGGCGCCGAGCTGGTTCGTTTGCAGCCTGCGATGCAACGCCACCGCCTCGCTCGGATCCTGTTCGCCGTACTCACCCTCAGCTCGGCCTGTGATCGCAAGCGCGATCGCGCGGCCACCGGAGCGCACGACGACGCGATCTCCCATCGCGGTGAGGCCAAGTCCGAGGCCAAGCACGAGGAGCGGCGGGTCGCCGCGCCCGGGGGTCGCCCCTTTGAGATGGTCGACGGCAGCGGCAGCGAGTCCTACACGACGATCGTCGAGAACGTATTCCAGCAGACGACCGAGGACGCGATCTCGACCTTCTCGATCGACGTCGACACCGCCTCGTACAGCAACGTACGTCGGTTTGTGCGCGACGGAGTGCTGCCACCTGCGGATGCGGTGCGCATCGAAGAACTGGTGAACTACTTCGACTACGACTACCCGCAGCCCGAGGCCGACACGCCGTTCTCGGTCAACAGCGAGGTCGGCCCCTGCCCCTGGGCCCCGGGGCACCAACTCGTGCACATCGGCTTGGCCGGCCGACAAATCGCGCCCGCCCAAGTCCCCGCGCGCAACCTCGTCTTCTTGCTCGACGTGTCGGGCTCGATGAACTCCCCAGACAAGCTACCCCTGCTGCAGCGTGGCCTGGGCATGCTCGTCGACACCCTGCGACCCGAGGATCGCGTCGCGATCGTGGTGTACGCCGGTGCCTCGGGTGTCGTGCTCGACTCCACGGCGGACAAGGCCGAGATCATGGCCGCCCTGCAGCGCCTCAATGCCGGCGGCTCGACCAACGGCGGTGCCGGCATCGAGCTGGCCTACCGCCTGGCTGAGAAGAACTTCGTCGCCGACGGAATCAACCGCGTTGTTCTCGCCACCGACGGCGACTTCAACGTGGGTATCACCGAGCAGTCTGCCTTGGTGGATCTGATCGAGACCAAGCGCGCCTCGGGCGTGTTCCTGAGCGTGCTCGGCTTCGGCAGCGGCAATCTCAAGGATTCGACCATGGAGATGCTCGCCGACAAGGGCAACGGGAACTACGCGTACATCGA
>CADEGN010000204.1 GCA_902826865.1 uncultured Myxococcales bacterium | reverse complement strand
CCCCAGGTTTCGGCCCCAGGTTTCGGCCCCAGGTTTCGGCCCCAGGTTTCGGCCCCAGGTTTCGGCCCGTTTTCGGCCCCAGTCTTCGGCCGGGGCGCGAAACGGGATGTCCCGGGTTTCGCGGATCACCCCCCTGGCGATTCATGTCCGGATTGGGCGAGGCAGGCAGAAATCGTCGCCTCCGACACACCGATTTCGCGCAGGACCTCCGCTGTGTGGGCACCGAGTCGCGGCGCCGGCCTGGCAGGTGTGCGCCCCAGGGGTGTCGCCGGCCCTGGAATCTCCGCATATGGGCCGCCGGTGTCTACTGGTAGGTTCTCCAGCCATCGTTCGCCGAGCCACGAACCTGCGGCGGCGCCGGCTCCGGCAACATCGACGATCACATCGACCGGCACCCCCGCGCTGGTGAGACGCTCGCGGATCCTCGCGGCGGACGCGTCGATCAACGCGGAGGCCACGGCCCCACGGGCGGCCTGCCCGGCAGGGCCAGCGTCGAGTCCCGCAGCGGCGTGCTCACCGAGCTCCAGGGTGTCGCACAGCGTGCGCCAGAATTTGGGTTCGAGACAGCCTACCGCGAGCCAGCCATCTCGACAGCGGTAGATCCCGTAGGCCGGCAACGTCCCGCCGAGGACCCGCTCGCTCGTGCCGATCCGCCCGGCCACCGCGTGTTCGCTCCAGGACCACAGCACATGCGGCAGGGCACCGGAACCCAGCGGTTGTTCGATCCGCGCGCCGTGGCCCGTTCGGCCCCGGCGCACGAGCGCTGCCAACACCGCCTGGGCGGCGAGCAACCCGCAGGTGACATCGACAAGCTGCAGGCGCGGCACGACCGGGGGTTCCGCAAGTCGCGCGAGCAGGCCCGAACGCGCCGCGACGTTGAGATCGTGGGCGATCTCGTCACGCGCATCACTCGGCGAATCGTAACCAGGCAGCGACACGAACACGAGCGCGGGATCTCGTGTACGCCACAGCGTCGAGTCGATCCCGAAGCGGGCGAGGGCGCCGTGGCGAAAGCTCTCGACGACGACATCGGCCGTGGCGACCAGCCGATCGAAGGCAGCGTTCCCGGGCGGAGTGCCGAGGCGGATCGCGATCGATCGCGCGCCGCGGTAGTGGACGGCAAAGCCGACCCCAACATCGCTACCGTCGCGGCGGACGAACGGCGGCATGATGCGCAGTGGGTCACCCCCCCGCGGATCCTCGAGCTTGATGACGTCCGCGCCGAGATCGGCGAGGCTTCGTGCCATCACGGCCCCAGGCAGCATGCGCGTCGCATCGACGACGCGCAGCCCCGCCAGCGGTGCGTCCTCGCCTTCAGTTGGGTTCATCGTCGCCGGTCCGCGCGGGTGGAAAACCGAGAAGGCGTGCCGTACCACCTGGTGGCATCTGCTCGCCGGGGGCGCCGGTCTCGGCCGCCCGCACGATGCCTGCGGTCGGGACCTGCGTGAGCGTCATGGCGGCGTTCTCGGCCAGCCGCGCGGAAGGGCGGAGTGGGCCGACCCGGAGAAACCGCGCGATCAGAAACTCCACTTCGCGGCGGAGCTCGTCGTGGTTGCCGTCGTTGACGAGGACGTAGTCCGCCCGCTTGCGCTTGGCATCCTCGGGGAGTTGCACCGCCATGCGCGCGCGGACCTCTGCTTCGGTCACGTCGTCGCGCGCGCGCACGCGTGCGACGCGAATCGGCTCCGCGGCGGTCACCAAGATCACTGCCTTCATGTCACCTTGGAGGTTCTTCTCGAACAGCAGGGGCACCTCGTACACGGCAACGTCGTGGCCCGCCTTCTCGAGGGCGTCGAGAACCTGCTCGAAGCGCTCCCGGATCCGCGGGTGGAGGAGCGCCTCGAGCCGCTGGCGCGCGGCGTGATCCTGGAACACCAGCTGGGCCATCTTGCGCCGGTCGAGTTCGCCGTTGTCGTCGAGGACGTGTTCGCCGAACTCTTTCACTACGGCCGCCAAACCCTCGCTGCCGCGGGCCACGACCACGCGCGCCAGCTCATCGGCCGAGACGACCGGAACGCCATACTCCTCGAGCAGCCCGGCGACGGCGGATTTGCCGCTGCCGATCCCGCCGGTAAGGCCATAGACGTTCATGGGCCCAGTAAGCCTAACAGCCCCCAGCGAACCCGCGCAACGCGACAAGGCCGGCCTGCGCCGGTGCACGCCACGCCGGTCGCACACGCGCTAGCGTGCTAAGGGGTTTTCCCGCAGTCTGTCGCCGAGGGCACGCGTGCAACAACCGTCGCCATGGCGTCTCGTCGCCACTGAGTTCGAGCGTAGCGCACCGAGCATGACCGTTGCCCCCGTGGGTGACCAACCCGAGATCGCGATTGCCGGGCGGTCGAATGTGGGCAAGTCGAGTCTCCTCAACGCGTTGTGTAGGCACGGCGGTCTGGCCCGCGTGAGCAAGTCGCCTGGTCGTACGCAGTTGCTCAACTTCTTCACCACGACGTTTGTGGGGCCCGGTGAGCTGCGTCGGCGCGCGCGGCTGGTGGACCTCCCGGGATACGGCTTCGCAGCGGTGGCTCGCGACGTACGCGAAGGATTTGCCCCGATGATCGAGCCGTACTTGCGCGAGCGCGCCGCACTCGCGGCGTTGCTTGTGCTCGTCGATGTCCGTCGCGGCGTCGAGGGGCGCGACGTGGATCTCGTGGAGTTTGTCGGCGACCGTGGGCTGGCCGTGTTCGTCGTTGGAACCAAGGCCGACAAGATCGGTGCGGCGCAGCGTGGGCTCTGGGTGCGATCGGCCGCCAATGCCGTGGGCATCACCCCGGCCCGCGTGTTTCTCACGGCGGCGCGGACTGGCCACGGCATCGATGCGTTGATCGCCGCCGTCGGCGGTGCGCTGCCAGAGGCCCCGTGTGTGTGATCCGCCTTGCGGTAGCCGACGACATCGCGACGGTCGCCGCAATCGAAGCCGCGTGTTTCGCGACGCCATGGAGCGCGGACACGTTCGCAGAGGAATTGCTGCGATCGGTGGCGCGCTTGTGGGTGGCCGAGTCCGGCGAGGCAATCGTGGGCTACGTGTGCGCTTGGATCGTCGAAGATGAAGCCCACCTCCACCGGCTCGGCGTGCGGGCGGGTGCACGCGGGCACGGCGTTGGCACGGCGTTGGTGGAGATCGTGCTCGCCGAGGCCCGCGCCCGCGGCTGTGCGCATGTCGACCTCGAGGTCGCGCGCGCCAACGCCGGCGCCCGTCGGTTGTACGCGCGAACCGGTTTCACCGAGCTGGCGGTGCGCGCCGCCTACTATCGGGATCCGGTCGACGACGCACTGGTCCTGCGTCGCCGTCTGCGCGATCCGGGCGTCGACGTGCGCTGACGCGCACGCCGCGATGCCCGGGCCCCCTTACGCGGGCCGGGGCGTTCGTCTAAACCGGGGCCCACCGTGGCGCCGACCCAGTTCATCGCCCGCGTTACCGCCAACCGGCGACTCACCGGGGGCTACTTCATCCTCGAGCTGAGCGGCCAACCGACGGACGGCGGCGGCTCTGTTGCCGCCGCCGAGCCCGGACAGTTTGTGATGCTTCGGGGTGAGTGGGGGCGTGAGCTGCTCAACCCGCGAGCGTTCAGCGTCCTCCACGTCGATCCCGACGGTTGCTTCAGCGTCATGCTCAAGGCCTATGGTCGCGGCACGACGCGGATGAAGGCGCTCCGTCCCGACGACTCGATGACGGTCACGGGCCCGCTCGGACGGCCGTTTCCCGGGCCGCGTCCGGGTGTCGCGCAGATTCTCGTGGCCGGCGGCGTCGGCCTGCCGCCGCTGCACTTCCAAGCCCGCCGCGCGCACGCCCTCGGCGTGGCGACGCAGCTCGAGCTCTACTATGGTGGGCGCGATCGCGATGATCTCGTCCTGCTCGACGACTTCGCGGGTTGGGACGTTCGCCATGTGCTCGCCACCGAGGACGGCAGCGCGGGGACCAAGGGGTTCGTCACGGTGCCACTGGCCGGCCGTGTTGCTGACGCGCGCGCGCGCGGTGAAGCGATCGAGTTGCTCGCGTGCGGTCCGACGCCGATGCTCGCGGCGGTTCGCAAGCTCGCGCTTGAACACGACGTCGACGCGTGGTTGTGCCTCGAGGAGCAGATGGCCTGCGGGTTCGGTGTGTGCCTGGGCTGCGCCGTCCCCGTGCACGGGCCCCAGCCCTATCGCTATTGCTGTACTGACGGCCCAGTGTTCACGGCCAAGGAAGTTCGCTGGCCATGACGGCGCTCCCTCGCACAGTGCCGATTTCGCCGGATGTCGTGGATCTACGCTGCAGCTTCGCGTCGCTGCCCCTGCGGCATCCTGTGCTCGCAGCCTCGGGGTGCTTCGCCTATGGCCAGCAATTCGCGGACTTCTTGGATCTGCGCGCGCTGGCAGGCCTATCGACGAAGGGGATCTCCCCGCGACCACGGCCGGGCAATCCGCTGCCGAGGATCTGCGAGACCGCATCCGGTATGCTCAACTCGATCGGGCTTGAGAATGTCGGTGCCGCAGCCTTCCTCCGCGACAAGCTCCCAATGCTCCGGGCGCAGGGGATCTCGGTTTGGGTAAACTTCTTCGGCGAAGACTTCGCCGGGTACGTCGAGTGTGCGCGCTTGCTCGACGCCGGCGCCGGCGCGGGCATCGACGTGCTGGAGATGAACATCTCGTGCCCGAACATCAAGAAGGGCGGAATCGAGTTCGGCACCGTGCCCGAGGTTGCCCACCGGTTGACCCGCGCATGCGTCGAAGCGACGAGGATCCCGATCGTCGTCAAGCTGACCCCCAATGTGGCCGACATCGTCGAAATGGCCCGAGCGGTGAAGGAAGCGGGCGCGGCTGGGGTGTCGTTGATCAACACGCTCACCGGCATGGCCATCGACGTGCGTACGCGGATGCCGCGGATCGCCACCACCTATGGCGGTTTGTCGGGCCCTGCGATCAAGCCGGTCGCCCTCCGCATGGTGCATCAGGTGGCGCGGGCGGTCCCCGACCTTCCGATCTGTGGCATGGGTGGGATCGTGTCGGGGGAGGACGCGCTCGAGTTTCTGATGGCAGGGGCAGCATGCGTGCAGGTGGGTACCGCGAACTTCGCTCGCCCTCGTGCGGCGCTCGAGGTGCTCGCCGAGCTGCGAGCGCTGATGGCAGAGCTCGGCATTGCGACGGTGGGCGAGGCGACGGGATGCCTCCGCGCCATTCCGCCCGAGGCCCCGTGGGAGCCCCCGGGCAACTGATTCGCTTGCTCGGCCGGCTCGTGCTCGGATACGCTGCGACGGCATGACGGGTTCGGCCGCGCCCTGGCGAGCACGCGTAGCGGCGGCCGTCATCGATGCGTCGCCCGACTACGCTGCCACGCTGGTCAGTCGAGCGATGGGGGCCGCGGCTCGCATGCGCTTGCCGCCCCGGCTCGGTCGGATCGCGATTCGTGCATACATGCGCTACTTCGGGGTGAACGCCCGCGACATCGATCCGATGGCGCTCGAGGACGGGTTCGAGAACTTCGACGATTTTTTCACCCGGCCGTTGCGTCGTGGCGCGCGCTCGATCGACCGCAGCGCTCGCACGGTTGTGGCGCCCTGCGACGGTGAGCTGCGGGACATCGTGCGGATCGAGAAGGCCGCCACCGAAGTGACGGCGAAGGGCCAGCGCTACACCATCGGGGAGCTGCTCGCCGATGGTGCGGCGGCGGAGCGTTTCGTCGGCGGCACCGCGGCGACCATCTATCTTCACCCACGCGACTATCATCGCGTGCACGCCCCATGTGATGCGCTCGCCTGGCGGGTCACCCTGGTTCCCGGGCGCCTCCTGCCCGTGACCGCGGCGGCGGTCGCGAGAAACCCACGCCTTTTTGCGGTCAACGAGCGCATGGTCCACCTGTTCGAGACCGGCCATGGCTGGATCGCCGTGGTCATGGTGGCGGCCTTCGGTGTCGGGCACATGACATGCTCGTATCGGCGGTTCGTGCCGCATCCGCGTGAGCTACTCGTCCACGAGTGCGACCCGCCCGCGCGCCTGCGCAAGGGCGATGAGATCGGTGTTTTCCACCTGGGCAGCACGGTGATCGTCGTCACGGAGCCGGGGCTCGAGCTGGTGGAGAACGCTACGCCCATACCGGTGTTGCTCGGACAGCCGCTGCTGGAGGAGCCAAGCCGGTGACGTCGTGGGTGACGGTGGCGGCGCAGTGGCGGGCATGGGTCGAGGAAGACTCGGTCACCGCGACGCCGCTTCGCTCGCTCGACGATTTCGACGAAGAAGTACGCGTCCGGCTCGCCGCGGCCCGCTTTGGCGACCACGGGGAGACGCTCGCGCCCATCTCGGACGTGGTCGGATCCGACGACAGCATGCGGACCCTGGTGCGACCTCTACCGGAGCGTCCGATCGGGGACGGTTCGGTGGCCGACGGGGTGGACGAGGAGGACGCCGCGTCCACGCTGGTGCACGCCCCGCGGCTCGCGGATGTCGACAGCCAAGCGAGTGACGACGGGGTCGAGGTGCAGCTGCGCTCGCCCGACGGACGATTGTCCGTGACCCTGGAGCCGACGACCTCGAGTGACGAGAGCTGGTTCATCCCGACGCTGACAGGTCCGCCGGCGGCGGGCCGCGACCCGTCCGCGCCGAGGGCCGAGGTTTCCGCGAGCGAGGACTGGCCGGCGCCGATCCAGGCGCCGGGGCCCGCCCCGATCCCCGCGCCGGTGCCCGCCCCGAGCCCCGCACCGGCGCGAACGCCTTCGCACACCCTGGTCGTTCCCCCGGACATTGCGGGCCTCGCCGCCCCGTTGGCCGCGTCGCCCCCGTCGACTTCGGTGGCGGCGGCGCGGAGTCCCACGTTTTTCCCGCCGCCGATTCCCGGCGCCACCATTGGCGCCGCACCGGCTCCTGCGGTTGAGGCGCCCGCACCCAGTTCTACCCCCGCGCCGCCACCGCCCGACCCATCTGCCACGGTGGTGGCGCCGCCGCCAAGTCCACCCGCCGCGGTGGAGGAACCGACCGGGTCCACGGCCCTCCCCGATGGGCTGGCGTCGCCCGAGCTCGGCGATCGGTATCGTGCCTCCGCGCGGACCGGCAACACGCTGATTCCCATCGACCCGGATGCGAGCAGCTCCCAGACATCTGGTGTGATCACCCTGATCGACGAGGAGGAGCCTCCTCCGCCTCCGCGACGCTCGAGCAAGATCGTGATCGGTGAGGGCGAAGCGAGCACCGCAGCGCAGGACGACTCCGGTGAGTTTTTGCGGCCGCGGCTCGAGCCGAGCGTCATCACTGAGTTGCCAGACGCCGAACTCGACGCCGACGTGCTCGACTCCACCGAACTTGTCGACGTCGAGGCCCCCGGAACGCCGGACGAGCGGCCTCCACCCGCTCCGAAACCTGCGCCGCGCCCCGAGGGGCCGCCGCCGCCGCCGCGGGCCGGGGAGATCACTCGGCTCACGGGCGATACTTCGATCTCAGAGCCGGAGAACCGGTCTTCGCCGGACGGGGGAGCCGCGCTGACAGCGGATGCCTCTCGAGCGGGGCGGACTTCGCCTCCAGCCCCGGAGCGGCATTGGTCCCAGGGCGTGTTCGGCGATCACTATGGCGCGCTGATGCCCGCCGGAAGCCACGCGATCGTCCGCGCCGAGGCCGAGTTCGTCCGCGAACTCGCGAAGCTCAGGGTGGGCAGCGAGCTCTGCGATATCGGCTGCGGCGAGGGGGGACATGCCCGCGCTTGGGCCGACGCCGGGATCCGCGTGGTCGGCCTTGATGCGTCCCCCGCGATGATCCGCCGCGCGACTGAGCTTACGGGCGCTCCGCTGCCCAATCCTCGCTGGGTACTGGGCGATGTCTGCACCCGGCCGATCGCCGCGAAGTTCGACGCGGTCGTTTGTATCGGCACGAGCTTTGGCTACGACGACGATGAGAGCAACGCCGAGATGTTGGCGGCGATCGCGGCGATGGTGCGCAGCGACGGGCGGTTGGTCTTGCAGGTGTTAAATCGCGACTATATGGCGCCGCGATTGCCAACACGCTCGTGGTGGCAGGGTAATGGCTGCTTGGTGCTCGATGAGGCCGACATGGATGATTGGCACAGTCGCCTCCGCGTGCGTCGGACCATCGTCTTCGAGGACGGCCGGCAATTCGAGCACCCCATCAGCATCCGCGCGTACGCGCTGCACGAGCTGTGCGTGCTGCTCGCGGCCGCGGGTCTCCGGGTGCTGGAGGTCTCGGGGAGCAGGTTCACCCGTGGGCGTTTCTATGGTGCGACGTCCCCGGACATCTGGCTCGTGGCCCAACCCCGAGGTTAGGGCCGAATCCGGGCCCGTAACGGGCGAAACGCTGTCGGCACACCGCGACCCGAATGTCGCGGTATGACATCGCCCGGTTGGCAGGTGAAACCATTGGGCGAGTTGGCACGTACTCCAGGGTGATGACGACGCTTGACGTTCGAGCTTCGGTGCTCAACTTGCAAGCTCGTACCGAAGGGAGGGGAACCGGGAGGAGTCGGCGATCGTGTTGCGAAATGTGGGGGTAATCCACATTTGGGGAACAGCTCGAAGCCGTCGTGTGTCGTATCCCGGTTGGTCCCCTGAGGCCCACACCCCGAAAGAACCCGTCATGGCACGCCGTAAGGTCACTCGCGGATCTCCGCCCCGTCTTGCTCGGGCGCGCGTGCGCGCCCATGCGCGGACGCCTGCAGCGCGTGCTCCTGCGCCGGCGCCGGCTCCGCAGCCGGACGCCCCTGCGCTGGCTCCGCCCGCCTCAGATCCTGACGACAATTCCCTCGGCGTGTACTTCCGGGAGATGTCGGGCCTGGGCGTGATGTCGCCCGATCAGGAGCTCGCGGCCGCCACACGAATTGCCGAGCTGCGTACCGAGCAGTGGCGCCGGATCCTGTCGTACCCGCCGTTCGTCGAACCGATCGCGGATTTCGTCGAGGCGCAGATCACCGGTGACGAAAAGCCCACCGCGGAGCTGTGGGCGCTGCGTAGGAGCGCGCGGCTATTGCGTGACCGCGAGACGAAGGCCCATCGCGACGCCTACGAGGTCGACCGGAGGTCAGCCGCCGTCGCATTGTCTTTCGCCGACGTGGACGGAATCCTCGCCGATCGGATCCATGCCGACCTCCAGCAGCTGGAGGCCGGTGAGCGCGAGGGCGTAAGCATGTCGGTGCGCCCACCTCGCCGCGGGAGCAAGCCCTTCGAGGAGTACGTCGCACGCATTCGCCAGGCGGGGATGATGCTCCGCGCGGCCAAGAACGCGTTCGTGAAGTCGAACCTCCGCCTGGTGGTGTCGATCGCGCGGCGTTTCAACCACGGTCGCATGCCTCTTCAGGATCTCATCCAGGAGGGCAACATCGGCCTCATGAAGGCGGTCGATCGGTTCGACCATCGCAAGGGGTTTCGCTTCTCGACCTACGGCAGCTGGTGGATCCGCCACGCGATCTCGCGGGCGATCGCCGACAAGGGCCGCGCCGTGCGCTTGCCGGTGCACATGATCGACGCCTATCACAAGGTGTCGAAGGCCCGTCGTGAGCTCGAAACGCTGCAGGGTCGCGACCCATCGGCGGAGGAGCTTGCCCGGCACACTGGGCTTGCTGCCGCCAAGATCGAGAAGATGGACACGCTGCTGCTTGAGGCGCCCATTAGCCTCGACCGTACGGTGAACGACGGCGACGGTCGGAAGGTCGTCGATTTTCTCGAGGACGACGGCAACCCCATCCCGGGGGAATCGCTCGAGGCCGATGCGCTTTCCGAGCAGGTTCGCCAGGTCATCGGTGCACTCCGACCGATCGAGGCCGACATCTTGCGCAAGCGGTTCGGCCTCGGGGACGACGAGGAGCTCACGTTGAAGGAAATCGGCGAGCAGTACGCGTTGTCTCGCGAGCGGATCCGGCAGCTCCAAGAGCAAGCGCTCGGGAAGATCCGGCGCGAACTCCAGCGTCGCGAGCTGCTGTAGGCAGATCGCGCGCCGAGTCGGGTGGGCCGCGGCGCGTGGGTGGCCCGTGGTGTCGCGATCTCGGGCCTGGTATCGTCCACGCGTGCGTCGGATCGGTCGCGTCCCGGCCCGAGCGGTCGGGGCCGCGCTGTGGTTCCTATTGGCCAGCGGTTGCGAGCCGCCGGTGGTTGAGCCCTACGCGGGTCGAGCCAGCGGTGGGCAGACGTTGCGGATCTCCGGCCACGACTTCTCCGCCCACGGTGCGGTCGCGGTCTACGTCGGTCCGCGGGCGGCCAAGGCGGTCGTCGTCGAAAGCGACGGGCTGATCACCGTGGTGACACCGGAGGCCGACGCCCCAGGCGTCGTCGACATCGAGTTGCGTTTTGGCGACGGCACCACGGTCGTGTACCCGGAGGCATTTCGCTACGACGATCGCGGTGTTTTCGTCCGCTCGCCCGCACCTCGCTGACTCGCGGTTGTGGTCGAGCGACGCTATTCTCTTGCGGCCGCGCTACGCGTCGCAGCAGACCGTAAACGGCGTGCCGCCCGCGGCCGCGCCGGTAGCGGTCGGCAAGGAGGGCTCGCAAAAAGCGCTCGGTGTCCCCGGATCGAAGGCGACAGATTGGGTCGACAACACCGTGCCGTGGCACTCGCCGTCGGCCTGCAGCACACCGGAGATGGGCGGGTTGCACACGTTTTGGAACATCAGCATGCTCGCGTCGTCGCACAGACCCACCGGGTCGTCGCAGCTGCATTCGGCGCAGCTGCGATCGTCGACGATCTCCGTATGATAGAGGTAGCGGACGTCGTAGGTCGCCGGGCACTCCGAGTCTCCGGGCTGCCAGATGCACACTTCGGCGCCGTCCATGCTGGGGGCGCACACCCGATTGGTGTCGCAGCTGGCATCGAGCAGTTCGCTGCCGCCGCACAAGGTGCCCGTCGTCGTGAACACCGCGGGGGCGACGTCGACGGTGGCCCCCGGCGTGCAGGATCCGCCGGTGACCTTGATAGGATCGACGACCCACCACGAGTTGGCTTGAAACAACTGGGGCAAGGTGTTGCACAGCGTGGTGAAGAACTGAAAGCTCGCCGGGTTCGGGCTGCTGCAGGTGTTGTCTGCGCCGTGAAAGCGGAGCGTCGCTTGCACTTCGCAGGTCACGTCGGTGGCGTCTGCGCAGCTGCAGGTGCAGCTCGCAGGCGGGGCGACAAGATCGGCGCCGCCCATGACGTCCACCTCGGGGTATGCGGATGGACACGCGGCCGCCATCTCGGCGCTCGCATCGGCGAAGTGGAGGGCGGGACCGTTCCATCCTTCGGGTGCACGATGCACGCAGGCATGGGTGTCGGGACACGCCGGGGTGCCCGTCGATGAGTCAGCGATCCCCGTCGAGGTCCCAGTGTCGCCCCCTGTGCCGGTCGTCGTGGATCCGTCGACCAGCGTCGACGCGGTGGTCATCCCGGTGGTGCTCGGGTCCGTGCCGGTGGTGCCAGATCCCGGGGCATCTTCACCGTTGCACGCCGCGAGTACTCCAGCCAGGGCGAGCGAAATCGGCGGGCCGGGGCGAAAAAACATGGGGTCAGTCTAGCAGGCCAGGCCTGCCGTTCGCGGACTAGGCGCGCTCGAGCTGGAAGAGTTTTTGGCCGATGAGTACGAGGCTACCGAACGGTAGGAGTTGTCCGCTCCTGGCCCGCAGATAGGTCCCGTTCGAGCTCCCGAGGTCTTCGAGGTAGATCCCCGAGTCGTCCCCGGCGACGCGGCAGTGTCGTCCCGACACGTAGCCGTCCTGAGGGAAGGTCACGTCGCCGTTCTCTCGGCCGATCATAATCCCGTCGCCGGCGATCGGGAATGCAGCGCTAGCCATCGTCGGATCCACCAGGATCGACACGCGACCCCAATAGCCTGGATTCGGGCTGCCCATTTTCTCGGTGCCGTCAGGCGTTGGGGTGGGTTCGGGGAGCTCTTCGTAGATGAGGAGCTCCTGGCCGACGCGGAATTGGTCACCGCTTGCGAGTTCGTGTCGCCCTTGCAGCTTGACGAAGACGCCGTTGAGGGAATTGCGATCCTCGACGTGGACGCCGTCGTCGCCAGGATGGAGCAGTGCGTGCGCTGGATCGAGGTAGGCGTCGTCGTCCCAGGGCGGCCCTGCATCACGACCGACCTCGAGCAGTTCGCCAGGCGCGAGCACGCGTTCGCCGAGGGGCTGGCCGTCGGGTCCCAACATGACGAGGCGGACGGCGGCCTGCGTCGTCGGGATCGCGGGTCGCGGGGGCTCGACCGCCGCGAGAGGAGGAATGCCCGTGGGTGCCGTTGGACTCGAGTGTTGCGGTGGGCCCGCGGGCGGTGGCGCCACGATTGGGGCCGCGCCCGTTTGCGCGAGTCCCAGGTCCTTGGCGTCGCCGACGAAGATCGTCTGTGCCGAACCCATCTCCGCGATCTGGTTTGGTGCCGCGGCATCGGGTGCTGCGAGCTTCGTTCCACATCGCCCGCAGAAGGCGAAGCCGACCGGGCTGCGGAAGCCGCAGCTCAGACACGGGGCCTGGTCGGTGTTTGTGGGGGCGATGGGGGGTGCATTGACGGTCGGGCCGGAAGGAGCGGCCGGTCCCATCGCCGACGGCACGATCGGTTGGGGCGCGGTGACGTTCCCAGGGGGTGGAGCGGGGGCCGCGACAGCCGCCCCGAAGGGCACGCCAGGTGGTCCGCCCGTTGCCGGCCCCACCGAGGGCGGCGTGAGCACGGGCGGCGAATACGTTCCCGTTGGGTGCGCCGCCGGGGCGCTCGGTGGGTGGGGGAACCCCGGCGGGGCCCCGCCTGTGGCGGCCGCCGGGCTCGGAGCCGGGCCGTGCGGCGGATACGCTGGATTCGCCGCCACTTGGGCGGGGAATCCAGGCGGTGGCGCCGGGGCAGGGTAGCCCGGCGGTGGCGTAGGCGCAGGCCCTGTCGCCGTGGGTGCGGGTGGTCCGGCGGTTTGGGGCAGCTTGGATCCGCAACCGAGACAGAACTTGTAGTGGTCCTGGTTTTCCTTGGCGCAGTTCGGACAGGTGATCACTGAAGCCTCCAGCCCCGCATCAGGCGATCTCAACGCGGAGCAGCTGTTGTCCGACGAAGAGATAGTCGCCATGGAACAGCTCCTGCGCGCCCTCGATGCGCACGAACGTGCCGTTGCGCGAGCCGGTGTCGGTCAGAATCACCTCGTCGCCCGAGGGCGACGCGTCGAGGCGCGCGTGATGACCGGAGATAAAGCGGTCATCCGGGAAATTGAGCGTGTTCCCCTCGCGGCCCATCGACAGACTCGTTCCGTCCGCCGAGGCGATGCGCCCCTCTCCGCCTCCGGCCAAGCACTGCACGACCCGGAAGCTCCCCAGCGGGCGAGGGCTCCCGTAGAAGTACGTCCCCGCGGTGGTCGGCGCGCCGTCGGAGAATGGTCGACGATCGAGCCGCAGCAACTGCTCACCCACGAGCATGTGCGAACCGTCGCGCAGCGGCGTGGGTTTCTTGATGCGCAGAAAGACCCCATTTTGGCTGCCCAGGTCTTGCACGAACAAGCGCCCATTTTGGCTGGTAAAGCGTGCGTGTTGGGGACTCAAAAACGGATCGTCCGCGAACATGATCTCGCCGGCTGCGCGGCCGATCATCGTCGTGACACCCTGCAGGTGATACGTGTTGCCATCGCCGCCTTCGCCCTTGATGACGACGAGGCGCGGGACAACCGTCTGCTGTTGCAAGGCGCCGAAGAACATGGTCTTCGCGGCCGGCTGCTCCATCGGATCGGGCCCCGCCATGCGCTGTCCGGTAGCGGGATCGAATCGCTGGACCGGGGTGCCGGGGTCCCGCACAGCCGTGTTCCCGCCAAGGCCGGGCGGTGCGACGGCGGCCGGGTTCCCCGATCCGAACGCAGGTACTCCCGCCGCGAGCACCGTGCCGCAACGGCCACAGGACGGGGCCGAGACGGAATTCAGTTGCCCGCATACGTGGCACGCGACGCCGAGGTCCATGGCCCCCGCATCGTGCTTGCAGGGCGGGGCCTTGTCAATCGCGCCAGGGGGGCTCGCGAGGCCGCAAGTTGTGATTGCATTCACCCGCGGCCAAGTGCGCGTGGGTAATGCAACGAGGCTTTCCGGAGAACCATGCGTGAACGATCCGTCGGAGG
>CADEGN010000203.1:4945-14035 GCA_902826865.1 uncultured Myxococcales bacterium | reverse complement strand
GCAGGTCCTTGCTGGTCCTTCGCCTCCCCGTGCATGCCCTTCGGGCAGGTCCTTCTCCCGCCCGGGCAGGTCCTTCTCTCCCGTGCATGCCCTTCGGGCAGGTCCTTCTCCTCGGGCAGTCCCTTGCGGGCATGCCCCGGCAGGTCCTTGCTGGTCCTTCGCCTCCCCGTGCATGCCCTTCGGGCAGGTCCTTCGTGCCCGCGTGCGGTGCTACCGAGGGAGACTCGGGAGGCTAGAGCGGCAGAGCAATCCACTCGGTGCCGCTGGCAACGACCGCGTAAATGGCGAACGGCTCCTCGCCACCGTTGGGCGAGATGTCGCCCACCGCCACTGCCCACGCGCGCAAGCCTGCGGAGAGCGGCGCGGTGACGGTTGCGAGCGGATCGGCCGGCAGCTGCGCGCCCGCTTGTACGATGCTGACTCCGTAGTTGCCTGCCGGCACCTCAAGCTCGCTCGACACATCCGGCCACGAGAGGTTGGGAACGAGCACCGTTCCCTCCTCGACCTGACCGTCTGCGTTGAGGGTTCCGACATCGACGGCGGGAGCCGACGCGGCGTGGATCACGGCGAACACCGCGTTGGGTGCCGCATCGAGCTTGAACTCCTCCTGGAAAGCAACGAGCGTGAAGCCCTCTTTGGACGGCTCCGGCGCCAATTCGCCGGTCGCGATCGCCAGGTACTGCTGACCCGCCGCGAGGTTACCGGTGGACTGGACGCTGGCGGGATCGCCGGTGCAGTCGCTCGGCGCCGCATGGAACTCAAGGTCGTACGCACCGGGCGGCACTTGGACTCGCGCAAGATCGCCGAACGATGCCCCAACGATGACGTGACTGTCACCGACACAAATGTCGACCTCGGGTGCATCCGGGCTGGCGTGCAGCGCATGCACGAACGGGTTCTGCGGGAGCAGGCCGATCACACCGTCGGGCCCGACGGCGAGCAAACCGAAGCCAGTGGCTTCGCGCGGCATGTTACCGAGCAGACCGGTGGCGATGACGAAGAGATTGGCGCCTGCCGGCAACTCCGGAGTGGTGAACGAGGTCACCACCGAGCCTCCCGCCTCGATGCCCACTTGCAGCGCTGCACCAGCCGGCAGTGGCACGCCGGCCGCACCGCTGTCGGCGAAGCGCGCTACGCCCGGCAGCTCCGGATCGCCGCCGTCGTTGCCGACATTGATGTCGACCGTCGGCGCATCGGCGCCGGCGTGAACGATGCGAACCGCCGCGCTGTCGGCACCGGGGTCCTCAAATCCCTCGACCAACGCCAACACGCGGAACGCGGCGCCTTCGTCCTCGGAGCCCAGCGCGCCGGCGGCGATCGCTGTGACGGTCGCTTGCGCCGGCAGCTCGAGAGCGCCGGTCTCGTACACCGGCGCCTCGGCTGGATCGGCACCGGCCGCGCGCACCTGGAAGTTGTACGTGCCTGCTGGCACGGCCAAGTAGTCGGTCGCCGCGCCATAGGCGAGGTCCGTGATGACCGGCGTGTCGTTGCCCTCCACGTAGATATCGACATTGGGTGCGCCCGCTGACGCATGCACGACCCGGATCTGGGCTTCGTCGCCGCCCGCAGTGGTCGTGCCGGTGTCCGAAGTCGTACCGGCCGACGTGTCCGGATCGGTCGTTGAGCCCGTTTCCATCGGCTCGGTGGCGGTTTGCCCGCTCGACGGACCGGCATCGGTTTCCGAACTGCTGGTGCCGGTGCTGTGGGAGTCAGTCTCGGCGGCTGGGTCGTCGACGGAGCAGGCCGTCGAGATGGAAAGGGCAGCGATGGCAAGCGGTAGGCTGATCTTGGTCATGTTGGTCTCCTGGTGGTTTGAGCGGGCCCTGGTGGATTCGGGCGTCGGGCCTGGCAACGTCCAGGAGTGTGAGGACATGTTTAAGGTTTGTCAAATATTTCGTTCATATTTTGTTCAAACTTGTCACTGGTTCAGGCGTATTTTATAAGTATATCATAATGTTAAATATCATTTTCAGCGACGCGACATCCATCTACCAAGGTTGTACAGCCGAGGCGTGACGCCATCGTCGCGGGTGGTGGTCGCGTTCAACCCTCGGGCTCGGTGTAGAGTCGCGATGGCGCCGGCACCGGTCTCTTCCGCTCACGGGCGCCGCCACAGCTGCCTGTGTCTCGGTGTATCGTCCGCAGATGCCACCGGGAGCGCCGATCGGTAGTGAGCTGCGGTCGGCGATCGAGCGGGATGTCCAGCTCTGCCGGGAGGCAATTTTCTTGCGCACTGGCACCCGACTTGGAGGGACACGCACAGACCTGAGCGTCCTTCAACGAGCCATTGGCGATGGCACCCTCGACCTGCACGACGAGCGCGAGCGCCGCGCGCTCGGCGTGACATTCGGTGAGATACTGCGCAACGAGCTGGCGTTTGAGTGGGTGCTGGTCGAGTGGGCTGGCGAGCGCGCCGTCGGTCTCGAGCGACAAGGAGCGAGGCTCACTGTCTATCCGATCGACATGATCGCAAAGCGAGTGGAAGACGATCGCGACATTGAACTCGCCGACCTGTTCTCGTTCGTCGGGCGCGCGCTTCAGAACGATGCAGCGCCGCCAGGGGCCCTCTTCGCGGGAGACGATTCGGGCGAACGCGAACAGGTGCTGCATTTCGACCGCCCCTCCGAGAGTCTCGAGGCGTTCGGCAACGAGCTGCACTCGCTCGTCGAGCGTCTGAGGCGTGACGCGGGGCTCACCACGGCCGGCGTGCGTGGCGAGCGGTTCGCGGGGATCGCCGGCCTACCTGGCGAATCGGATCCGATCGACGAGGGGCCCATGGGTGTTCAGTTCCTGTCTGCGGGCGATCGGGCCCTACTGTTTGTGGCCGGGAGCGAGCCGGCGCTGCTCGAGTTGCTCAAGGAGGGTGGGCCGCGCCGCACGCTGATGCACGAGGTGCGGGCTGGTATCGCGGCTGCTCTCGAGCAGTATCTCGTGGAGAATCCGAACGATGAATCGTCCTTTCCGGTCATCGAGGACGCTGCAATCGACCGGATGTTCCCGCCCTGATCGCTGCGCCCGGCGGGACGGAGGACCCTCGTATCTCACGCGCCGCGGTCGTTCATGACGCAGTCCCTCGGGTTGCGCAGCACGAGCCGCCAAACGCGACCGTCCTCGTACAAGATCAGCAGCGATTCCTCGGCCGAGAGCGAGACGATCGTGATCTCGTCGCGCTTGCCGTGGGGATCATATTCGCCGGTCGGGTAGAGCTTCTCGGCCTTGGCTCGGCTCATTCCGATCTTCAGGCCTGCCTTGGTCTTGAACCGGGACCGGCCGAGCAGGGTCACGAACGACACGGTCCACGGGCCCCGTGCGGTCGGTCCCTCCACGATCACGTGCCGCGAGTCGGCCGGGAGGTCCCCTCCCCACAGCCACCGCCCGTCGCTGTCCTGCACGGGCGGGCCGTCGGGGCGAGCTCGACCCGCGACCGCCTCGACCTCGGCCTGGCTCATTCCCAGCTGCACCCCTCCCAGCGCTTCCTGGGCGGGCAGCCGGGCCGGGGTTGAAGGCGGGGCGCCGGCTCGGCGAGAGGCACCGGCGTGACCGAAGGCGCGGGCGTGACGACGGGGATCGGCGCGATCGCTGGGGGCGGCGTGACAGCGCGGGCGGGCGCGACCGGTGGGGGCGGCGTCTCAACGGGCGCCGAGTCGCAGCCCGCGACGAGACAAAGCGAGACGATCAACCGTTGCACGCATCGCATTCCGTCCGCAGACGCCCCAAGCACGTCGGCGATTCCCGCGCACCGCAAGGACCTGGTCGACAGACGTGCGCTGTCCGTCGTTGAGCCGCACCCGAACGCATGGCGTTCAGATCTTGCGGAAACGCGCGATGTCTTCACCGTTGAACAGCGCCGTCGCTTCGTAGAAGTCGACGCGGCCGGTGCTCAACTCGTGCATGCCCCCGATCACGCCGATCTTCTCGGCGACCACCAGGTCCGCGAGCACCGGGCTGCGGTCAATCACGGATCGGACGGACCGTTGCACGTTGATGCGCGCGACGTTCTCGACGAACTCGACGTTCGTCGAAACCCGCTGCTCCGGGTCGAGCACGGTGCGCTCCTGGTAGACCGCCGGCTGCAGCTTCGCGAGCAGCTCGGTCAGGTTGCCCATCTCCACGTGATCGCAGGCGCCCTTGACGGCGCCGCAGGCACTGTGTCCGAGCACGACGATCAACCTGCTGCCGGCGACCTTGCACGCGAACTCCATGCTGCCGAGGATGTCGGTGTTGACGACGTTACCGGCGATCCGGATCGAGAAGATGTCGCCGAGTCCCTGGTCGAAGATCAGCTCCGCCGAGGTGCGGCTGTCGATACACGAGAGGACCGTCGCGAACGGCCACTGGCCATCCCGGGTCTCGTTGGCTTGCTGCAACAACTCGCGATTGATCCGGAGGTTGCTGATGAAGCGGGCGTTGCCTTCGCGAAGGAACTCGAGCGCCCGGCGCGGCGTCGTGCTGGCCTGGGTCTCCTTGGTATGTGTCCTCATCGTCCGCGGTGGCTCCTCGTCGTGCTTCGGTTGCGCGGGAGCGTAGACAATTCGAACCGCGTCCGCGAGTGCCTGCGCAGCGGCGAGTCGGGCCAACCGGCGCCCGACCGCCGCCCGCTTGTGGACGGGGATCCAGCCCCGCGGCCTCGAACCCACGCCCGACCAGCCGCGTTCCGGCTTTGCGCCAGCCGCACCACTGTCCAGGTCGCGCGATGCCGGGTCGGGGACGGATCGCGCTGCGGCGCTCCACTCACCTGCCAAAGAGGTGCGTTGTGTCCAAAACCCATGCAGGCGTCTTGCTCGTGGTCCTCGCTGCCGGTTGCGCGGAATCCGGCGCCAACGACGATTCGCCGGTTGAGCCCGAGCCAATGGTGCTGCCGTCGGGCGTCCCGACCGGTCCCCAAACATCCGCGACCGTGGGTCCCGAAGGCGGCACCGTGGAGTCCGCCGACGGCCTGCTGACGCTGACGTTTCCCAAGGGTGCGCTCGCCCAGCCGACAACGATCGGCATTCAGCCGATCACCAACACCGCGCCCGGCGGCATTGCCGGCGCGTATCGACTTACGCCCAGCGGCACGACCTTCGCGAACCCGGTGCAGCTGACGTTCGCGATCGACGCGGCGGATCAACAAGGCGCGGTGGCGGAAACGATCACGATCGGGTTCCAGGACGACGACCACTATTGGTGGGCGGTGCCCGAAGCCGATGTGCAACGCGAGTTCGATGCCGGCACGATCAGCGTGTCGACCACCCACTTCAGCGATTGGTCGTGGCTGGTCGGTCTACAGTTGCGTCCGCCCTCGGCCACACTGCGACAAGGCGAGAGTCTGATGCTGACGGCGGTCGACTGCCAAATGCACGGGGGCGATGACGACAACCTGCCGCAGCTCCTGGCGTTGTGCTCGATCGACCAGGAGAATCCTCCGTTGCCCGGAATCGTCCAGGAGTGGGCCGTGGACGGGATCCCCGGTGGCTCCGAAGCCGTCGGGACCATCACGGCCGGCGATCGACCGGATCAGGCGATATACACGGCCCCTGATTTCGCGGTTGGGCTCGAACGCCACGCCGTGAGCGCGAAGCGGCGGCTTCGCAGCGGCGAAGTGGTGCTACTTGTCGCAAACGTCACCGTCACGGGCGCGTTCACCTTCGAGATCAGCGGGTTCTTCTCGGACCCGCAGAGTACCCAGGCGTGTTCATTGGTGGCATCCGCGGTGAACGACCGCGTCGACGTCACGATCGCGCCCAACGATCGCGGCGACTACAACGTGGAGGAGATCACAAACACGACCACCACCTTCACGCTCGGCTCGCTGCCGCCGGGGGATCCGGGGACCTTCAAACTGGACACCCCGCCCGAGCACATCACCGCCACGAACGGGTCGGTGGTTCACGTCCAAGGGTCAGACGCTCTGGCCGTCTCGCTGTTTGGGTCGGGACTGCTCGGGGGCTGCACGTATTCGTTCGACGACGTGTCGATACCGATTAATGCGATGCCAACTGAGTCTTCGACTAGCGTCGGGTTTAAGATCAGCGACCTGGTCGATGGATCGCTGGTGCTCGCCGAGGACGCGAAATGGTCGTGGACGATCACGATGATCGAGTGACGGCGCAGCGACGCAACAACCGGGACAGCCCCGCGCACGAAGCGTCACGATCTCGAACTACCGCACAGTTCGCGGTAGCCGTCGGGCAACCCGTCACGTCTGCGCGTCGTCGGGCCCGGCCACCACGGCTGTGCGATGTGCCCGAAGCTGCGCCGGGATGGAAACGCCGGGATGGAAACGCCGGGATGGAAACGCCGGGATGGAAACGCCGGGCCGGCTCCACTGACGGGGCATGAGTCCGTTACCCGGAGTTCAAGCGTCGAGCCGCTCGACTTCGGCGTTGTGCGTTGACTGTGCCCCTGGAACGGGCGTAACCGATAGCGACGTGTCCGACCAAGCCAGCGACGATGTCACGGACGTGACGCGAGGGCATGGAGCCGCGGACGCGGTGTTTGGCGACTATCGCGTGGTCGAGCGGCTCGGCGAAGGTGCCATGGGTGTGGTGTATCGCGCGTACGATCCGCGACTCGACCGGCCAGTCGCGCTCAAGCTCGTCCGTCCCCGTCGCACCAGCGGAGATCCGGCCGCCGGTCGGGCGCGGCTAGTCGCCGAGGCGCGCGCGTTGGCTCGCATTCGTCATCCGAACGTGCTCTCGGTTTACGACGTCGGGACCCGCGACGACGTGGTGTTCCTTGTGCTGGAACTCGTCGATGGCGTCGACTTGTCGGTATGGCTGCGCGCGCGCCCGCGATCGTGGAGGGATGTCGTCAGTGTGTTTGCCGAGGTTGCGGGCGGACTCCGTGCGGTCCATGCGGCCGGCCTGGTGCACCGCGACGTGAAGCCCGCGAATATCCTGGTCGAGCGTGGTCCGCACGAGCGCGGCTTCGGTCGCGTGCTGCTCGCCGATTTTGGCGTCGCCAGGTCGTCTTCCTCGCGCGGTGCGTCCACATCGGACGAGCAGGTCGATGCCGCGGGCACCGACGACGCGGCCTTGACCGACACGGGCCGTACCGTCGGAACGCCGCTGTATATGGCGCCCGAGCAGCATTCCGGAGAAACTGTCGGGCCCGCCGCAGATCAGTACGGTTTTTGTGTCGCGCTGTACGAGGCGCTCTACGGGCATCGACCCTTTCGCGGCAATGCCCAGGCTCTGCTTTGGGCCAAGCTGTCCCCGCCGGATCGTCCGCCACTGTCACGCGTTCCTCGGTGGGTGTGGAGGATCGTTCGACGCGGGCTATCGCCGCAGCCCGAGGACCGCTTCTCGTCGGTGGATGCGATCGAGGCGTCACTACGGGCCGGGCGTCCGCTGCGTAGCTGGATCATCGCCGGCGCCACGGCGGCGACGATCGTGACGGCGTCCGTTGCTGCGCGATCGGTCGTCGGCACGCCGGTATGCGCGGGCCCGCCCGTGGAGCTCCGCGACGCTTGGAGCGAGGCCCGGCAGGCGTCACTCGCGGCGATCTTCACGGCCAGTCGCGAGTCGGACGCCGCGGACAAGTGGCCCAGCGTGCGCGATCGCATCGACGAGTACGCGCAAGCACTCGACCAGATGCACGACGACGCTTGCGAGGCGAGCTATGAAGGTGGAAACCGATCCAAGGCGGTGTTCGATCTCCGCCTCACGTGCATGCGCGAGCGCTGGCAGTCGCTCTCGCGGGCGCTGGCGCTGCTTGGCGGCGGTGACCCGGACGTGCTTCGGCACGCCGACGACGTGATTTCGGCGCTCGACCCGGTCGCCGCCTGCGCCGACGCGGCGGTGCTTGAAAGCGGGATCGATCCACCATCGGCGAGGCAACGCGACGGCGCGGCGGAGGCCCGCCGACTGCGGGCCGAAGCCAAGGCGTTGCAGGCGGCCGGCCGCTACGACGACGCCGCTCGAGTTGGCTATGCCGCACTCGAGCTGGCGCGCGCAGTCGGGTATGCACCGGCGATCGCCGAGGCACTCGTTACCGTCGGCGAGCTTCGCCAAGCGCAGAGCCGTCTCGACGAAGCCCGCGTAGCGCTCGAAGAAGCGATCACGATTGGCATCGAGATCGGGTATGACCGGCCAGCCGTCAACGCCGCGGTTACACGGGCGTGGATCGCCGCAGAGATCGATCGCGACGTCGATGCCGCCGAGCACTGGACAGCGCTGGGGCGTTCTCGGCTGGCAAGAATCGACGATCAGCTGATCCCTACGCTGGCGCTGCACAATTCCTTGGGCGCCGCCTATTCGATCTCCGGTCGACTCGACGATGCCCGCCGAGAGTTCGAGGCGGGGCTCGGCAAGGTCTCGACCGATCCGGAGCACGCGCTTTGGGCCGCTACACTTCACTCGAATCTCGGCAGCGTCAGGACCCATCTTGGGCAGTTCGTGCTCGCACGCGAGAGCTACTTGGTGGCGATGGAGCTGTTCCGCGTCGAGTATGGCGACGATCATCCGAGCACGCTCTATGCCGGGATCCGTCTGGCGAAGGTCATGGATCTCGATGGGCAGCACGTTGAGGCGATCGCTGAGTTTCGTAGGGGACTCGCCAGGCTTGAGCGCGTGCAGGCAGCCCCAAGCGAAGTTGCCAACGGCCTGATTTCGCTCGGGCTCGCGCTACGCAACGCCGGTGACGACCAAGCGAACCAAGCGCTTGGCCGCGCCGTCGAGATGCTTGAGTCGGCCGGCGACGACGTGTCGCTCGCGCATGCGCTCGTCGGCTACGGGCACTCCTGCGTCGACGTGGGTCTTTTCGACGCCGCTTTCGCGCAGTTCGATCGCGCGATAACGCTGCTTGAACGCATGGATAGCTCGCACCCAGATATCGCGCGGGCACTGATCGGGATCGGCCGGATCCGCGAGCGACAACGGCGACGCGACTTGGCGTTGGCGCTCTACCAACGGGCGGTCAACGCCGCGGTCCCCAATTCTCGTGGGGTTGCGGTTGCATGGGTCGCGATCGCGCAGCTGCACCGCGATGAGGGGCGATACGATGAAGCGAACGCAGCGCTCGACCGCCAAGACCAGATCCTTGCGCACGCGCCGCTGGTGCTGCGCGACGATCGTCTCAACGCCGCGATCGTCCGCCTGGAAATCGCCT
>CADEGN010000203.1:0-4935 GCA_902826865.1 uncultured Myxococcales bacterium | reverse complement strand
GCTGTGCTCGCCGGGGGCACTGCCGACGCCTCGCCCTTGATCGAGCGACTCGCGGGTTTGCTCGACCAAGCGCGCCCGGGCGGTACGTGGCGCCTCGGCCGCGGCGAGTTGGCGCTGGGGCGGGCCTACCTCGCCCGCGGCGAGCGCGACCTTGCCCGGGCCGCGCTCACGCGCGCGCTCGACCAGCTCCGGCCGCCTCGCGAAGCGGAGTTGATCGAACAGGCACGCCGGGCGCTGGCGGATTGCGACGGCGTGCGATGAGGGCCGGCGGCGCCAGCCAAGCGCGCGTTGCTGCGGCCGTGTTCGCACGCACTTCGACCCCGCATGCAGAGCGGGTCACAATTGGTGTCGGCCCGCGCGCACGCGGTAGACTACCGCTGTCCCTGATGAGCGCGTCGGAGTCCCACGAGGCGGTCGCCGTCATCGCGCCGGAGTTCGAGGCGCTCTACCGCGAGCACCACGGTTTTTTGTGGCGTATCGTCCGACGCCTGGGAATCGCGGATGGCGAGGTCGAAGACGTGGTGCATGACGTCTTTTTGATCGTGCACCGACGGCTGGGGGACTTCGAGGGGCGCTCGAGCGTTCGGACGTGGCTGTTTGGCATCGCCTATCGGGTCGTACGCGATCGTCGGCGGAGCATGGCCGCGCGGGCCCGTCGCGAAGCCCAGGCCGAGTCCGGCCGTCCACCGACCCAGCCTGATCAACGGGTCTCGCGCCACCAGGCAGTGGTGGCGCTCGACGATCTGCTCCGCGAGCTGGATGACGACCAGCGCGCAACGTTCGTGATGGCCGAACTGATGCATATGAGCGCGCCGGAGATCGCGGCACTTAGCGACGTCAAGCTCAACACCGTGTACTCGCGTCTTCGACGCGGACGCGAGGCCTTCGAGGCCGCCGTCCAACGGTACCTAGCGCGAAACGGAGGTGAGCTACCGTGGCTGAACTGAGCGAAGTCTCGCGCAAGCTCATCGACACGGCGATGGCGAACGACGAGCCACCGGCGGTCGACGAGAGCTGGGGCACGATGGTCACGCGGCTAACCGCGGATGCGGCGGCGGTGCCGATGCCCGTGACTGCAGCGGGTGAGCGAGCGCAACGTAGCGCGGGCTGGATCTGGATTGCGACGCTCATCGCTGCCTCCGCGCTGGTGGTCGCGTTGTGGCGCCCGCAGGCGACCGAGTCCAAGCCGTCGCCGTCCATCGCCGTCCCGCCCGCGTCGACCATGCCCGCGAACACTCCGGCCGGGCGCACTGCGTTGCCCGCAGATCGGTCCGTCGCGGAGCCACCCGCAAAGTCAGCTCCCGAGCAGCTCCCGCCCGACCAGCTGCTCATCGACGCCGAGGCGGCACTCAAGGCCAGCGATCCTGCCCGTGCCCTCGCGCTGTTGGAGCGGCACGCGGTACAGGCCGCCAGCGATCCGAGCGCGCCCCGGCGGATGGCGTTGCGAGTGATTGCACTCTGCGACCAAGGTGCGCGCGAGCAGGCGCGTGACGAGGCGACCGCGCTGCTCGCCGCGCATCCGCAACCCCAGGTGAGGTCGATGCTACGCGGCTCGTGCGTCGACGAGCTACTGTGATTGTCTCCCCAAGGGCGGCACGTACCTTCGCCCGACACTCGCCACCGATGACGGCGTTCTCGCGTCGCGGCGTTTCACCACGGGCGGATCGTCATGGCCCGTTGCGGGTGACCTCCGGGACGACGATCTCGTCGGCGCGGGGATCGCCGAAGCGCTCGAATGTCTCGCGCGCGATCCGGAGGTGGGCGTCCGCGTCGTCGTTTCGCGCGCTGGCCCGCTCGCTGGCCGCCAGGACCACCAATGCGGACGCGTGCTCAGTCGTTCCGACCGCGCGCAGGTCCACCCCTTCACGCGCCGCCGCCAGGGCTGACTCGGGTCGACCCAGCTCGAGCATCGTCTCGGCGAGCTCGAGCCGATGCGTCGAGCGGAGCTCTGGATCGCTTGCGGCCCGGATCACACCTTCGACCTCCTCCAGCATCTGCAGCGCGTCGGCTGCTCGCCCCTGCCGCCGCCGCACCAACGCCAACATCACCCTTGTCCACGCGATGCCTTCGGCGTCCGGCGCGAACACCTGGGCCTCCGCAGCACGCACGCGCGCAAAGCTACGTTCAGCGCCTGCGAAGTCGCCGAGCTCCGCAGCGATCAGCCCGAGCCGCGCCTCCACGTGCATGGCAATCGCGGGATCCTCGGGAGGGTCGCCGAGCGCGTCGATTGCGGCCTGATAGTGATTCCTTGCCGACTCGTACTCCCTGGAGTTGAGCTCGAACTCGGCTAGGTTCACCAGCAGGCTCATGGGCAACGTCGGCCCGCCTCGTTCGACCTCGGCCCGGAGCAGATCGATGGCGCGGCGCGTGTGGCCGCGCGCATCGGCAAGCATCGCTCGCTCGATCCGCAACCCGGGGAGCGCGGGTGCGTCCGCGCCTCGGCTCGCCAGCGAGATCCGTTCGGCACGCGCGTACGCGTCCTCGGCTCGATCGAGCTGGCCCGCCAACCGGGCAACTCGGCCCACGTTCGTCAGCAGCGCCACCATCTCATATGCATCCGGCCCGACCTCCCGCTCGAGCACATCCGCCGCCTGCTGGGCCAACTCCAGGGCACGCGGCACATCGCCCTTGGCGTAGAACACCGCGGCCTCGGCGGCAAGCAACGTGGCGTGGACCCGCGGCGGCGAGCCGGCACGCTCGAGCGCGGCCTCGGCTCTTCGCAGATAGCGGGTCGACGCGTCGGGCCGCCGCAGCGGCGACGCAGCGACCGCGAGCGCACGGGCGGCTGCCTCCGCGGCCATCACGTCGTCCTCGCAGCGGGTCGCCTCTAGCAGCGAGCGCTCGAACCATTCGAGCGCAAGCGTGGCGTTGCCGAGCCGCTGCTCGGCGATCCCAGCGACGCCCGCGGCTGCGGCGCGCGACGAGCAGTCCTCGCTCGCGCCCGTGTCGTCCCACACCGCCCCGGCCTCGGCTGCGGCGCGAGTGTTGTCACCGGCCGACCACAGCAAGCTGGCCCGCGCCACCCGGCGCGCGACGTCCCGATCGATCGACGCGCGCCGACGCCAGGCGTCCGTCGTGCAGTCGCCGATGTCGGCCATGCGTCCGAAGACCTGCCGTGCGACGCCAGGATACCCGAGGGTTCCGTCGTCGAACAACTCGCGGACCACCTCGAACTCGTCCGCAGCGGCCTTCACACACTGCACGCGCCGATCGTCTATCTCTGCAGCCTCGCACGTGCTGCCGCGGGCCGACATGTAGCGGGCGAGCGCCGCATCATGGAGCTCGCGTACCGATGCCCACTCGTCCTCCCGCGGAAGGGCCATCTCCTCGAGCGTGGGCGCGAGCGCGTCCTCGCATGCAGATCGCGGGGAACTCCCAGAAACGGCACGTTGGCACTGCTGCAACCTGAGGACGAGATTCATCTCGGCCCCGCCGCTCACTTCGCGTTTGTACAGAGAACCAGCGACCAGCTCGAGCAAGCGTGCCGTCGCGTGACGCGAAGTCGCTTGGCGGGGCTTTCGCCGCGCGAGGCGGAGATCGCGCGAAGCGTCGCACGTGGCGAGACCAACGGCCGCATCGCCGAGCAGTTGAGCATCAGGCCGCGCACGGTCGCGACGCATCTGGAGCACATCTTTCGCAAGCTCGAAATCGCTTCGCGGGCTGAGCTCGCAGCGTTGGTCGCCGAAGCGGAGCTGTTTCAACGCGCCCCTAAGAACGACGATCGTTGACAGCCATTCCTCGGGCCGGTCGTGAGGCAGCGTTCTTCAGGGGTCGGTAGATCGGCCGATGAATCGCGCCGGCTTGCGGAGTATATGTTCCCGCAGCGCGGACGGCCGATCGCCGCCTTACGCCCTTGGAGCACGAGCGTCATGCGTCAAATGCAGGTTCCGGCCACCGTTGCCCTCGCCGCGGCGTGGTCCATCTTCGGATGCGCCGCTGTATCGTCGGATACTGGGCAAGAAGCGTCCGGCGGAGTCGAGCCCGGCGCGACAGAAGCGGCGATGTCGGCGACTTCAACGACGGACGAGTCGAATGCCGACTCTGTCGACGGACCATCTTCGGGCGATCCCCCCGCCGACGGTCAGGACGTAGGCGCGCCGGTCGACCTCAACGTCTGCGAGCGCTTGATCGCGTGCGCGACTGCGGCGGTCATTCCCGTCACACCGTTGGAGGCGCTCTATGGCGCGAGCGGCACGTGTTGGGAGCAGTTCGAGGCAATGCAATGCTGGGTCGACTGCGCCGCCCAGCTTGAGACGCTCGCGCGGGCGAATCCCACGCTCGCCGAATGTCGACAATGTGACGATGACTCCGACTGCAGTGTCTTCGACGCCACGCCGTTTTGCGCGCCCTCTGGCTCTTGTTGTGCCGAGGCCGACGGCTGTGCCGCGTGCGGCAATGGTGTCGTCAATCTCGGGGAAGAATGCGACGGAAACGACTTTGGTGAGACCACCTGTGAAAGCCTCGGGCTCGGACACGGTGAGCTTACCTGTCGACCCGACACTTGCACGATCGATCCACTCGAGTGCGTCGGCTGCGGAAACGGGAAGGTTGATCCTGGCGAGCAATGCGACGGCGCTGACCTGGATGGTTACTCCTGTGAGTCGCTCGGATGGCTCGTAGGAACCCTCCGTTGCGCTGAAGACTGTTACTCCTTTGACGAGTCCGACTGCGGGTTCTGAACATGCGCACAACGCTCCGACTTGATCAGATGCTGATTTTCGGTCTCCTCGCGTGTGCCGCGAGTTCACCGGCGCAGGACGTACCCGACGGTGACTCCGGATCGGCATCGGGAACATGCGGTGATCGCTCCTGCGCCCCCGTGGCAGACTCGACGACCGTCGATCTCAGCGCAGGCCAAAGCGGGGACGCCGGCACCGGCCCAACGTAAGCCTCTTAGCGACCGCCTCCGGCAGAGCCATGGCGTGAAGGCGGCCG
>CADEGN010000202.1 GCA_902826865.1 uncultured Myxococcales bacterium | reverse complement strand
TGGATCGCGTGGCCGCCACCATCGATCCCGCCCCGATCCAGACCGACGTCGCCCGCCTGGCTGCGTTCGGCACCCGCCACACCCTGTCCGAGACGATCTCCGACGGCCGCGGGATCGGCGCGGCGCGGCGCTGGATCGCCGAGCGACTGCGGGCGGCCGCCGCCCTGCGAACAAACGGACCCCCCGTGGTGGTCGCGCTGGAGGAACACATCGTCGGGCCCGACGGCAAGCGGATCGAGCGTCAAGCCGAAGTCGTCAACGTCGTCGCGACGATCCCTGGCACGCGCACGCCACAGCGGCGGATCTACGTGGTTGCCCACTACGATTCGCGTGCCTCGGATCCGATGGACGCGACTTCGGATGCCCCGGGCGCGAACGACGACGCTTCGGGCGTGGCCTTGCTGCTCGCGCTGGCGCATGCCCTGGCCCCGCGCCAACTCGATGCGACGGTGGTCCTGCTCGCGACGGCCGGTGAAGAACAGGGCCTGGTCGGCGCGCGGGCCCACGCCCGCGCCGCGCGGACCTCGGGCGCCGAAATCCGTGCGGTGCTCAACTTCGACATCGTGGGCGACCCCTCGCTACCGACCGGCGGCGAGCGACGCGACGCGGTGCGCCTGTTTTCCGAGGGGCTCCCGCTCGCTGCGACGCCGGCCGAGCTCGAACAGCTGCGCATGCTCGGCGGCGAGCACGACTCGCCCTCGCGCGCGCTCGCCCGATACGTGGCCATGGTCGCGGCGTGGCACGAGATGGCGATCACACCGCAGACGATCTTGCGCCCCGATCGATTTCTGCGCGGAGGAGACCACACCGCCTTCAACGAGCAAGGCTACGCCGCCGTGCGGTTCACCGAGTACGGTGAGAACTACGACCGCCAGCATCAAGACGTGCGACGCGAAGGCGAGCGCGTATTCGGCGACACGCCGGAGTTCGTCGACGCCCACTACCTTGCCGACCTTTCGCGCCTGGCCGCGATCAGCGTGATCCACCTGGCCAACGCGCCGGCGCCGCCGAAAGACGCCCGCGTGCTCGCACTCGATCTTGCCGGCGACACGACCCTGCGCTGGTCGGCGGTCGTCGACCCGGATGTGGCGGGCTACGAAGTGCTTTGGCGCGATAGCACCAGCTTCGCCTGGGAACAGCTGCGCGACGTCGGCCCTGCGCTGGAGCTCACGCTGCCCATGGTGAAGGACGAGTGGCTCTTCGGCGTGCGCAGCTACGACGCGGACGGCTATCGCAGCGAGGTCGTTTTCGCCGGCGCTGAACGCAAGCCATGATCACTGCGGCGCCTCGACCGCGCGCACCTCCTCGGCCTTCACCGTCGGCCGCGCCTCCTCCACGCGCTGTTGGGCGACGCGGTGCTGCTCGAACAACTTCGAGAGCTCGGGGTCTTCATGGGACTGCGCGAGCGCGCGAGCCGCGGTGAACGACGTGCGAAGGGCACTCGCGATCCCTCCCGGGTCACGGAGAAACCACCCACCTTGGCCGACCATGCTCTCTCCCTCGGTGCGGATATTGCCGGCAATGATGCCCCACGGCCGCATCGCGTCGCGGAGCTTTTCCGCCTGCGCGTCGTCGCGCTTGCGCATGTGCTCGGCGATCTTCGCGTCGATTCGCGCGACCTCCCGCTCGGCCTTGACCAACTTCTTGGACTTCTTCGACCCCGGCGAACCCGTGGTCGCCACCGCCGGGGAGGAGGATGAGCGCCCCAGGAGCAGCCACAGCGACACTTCGAGGTCGAGCAACGCCGAGAACGCCGAGCCGGGCTGCCCGACCGCGGCGAGCACACCCGAGGGCACCTTGGCGTCGCCGGACTTTCCAGCCTCCAAACGCCGGCCGAGATCCGCATCGGTGCTGACGACGAAGTGGTTGCCCCAGACGCCGATGTGGAGCTTGCGCCATTCTTTTACGTCGACGATCCAGCCCTTGCGATCGGGCTTGATCGCCACGTCGGCGGCCTTGCCCTGGGCCTTGACCCGCGCAGCCACCAGTTTGCCGGCACGCGCCAACACTTCGCTCGCCTGGCTGGGATCCTTGAGTTCTACGTCGATCGCGACCCCCAGGGCGCGCGCGGGTTCGGGGTCACGAACCGACGGCGTGCGGTCCAACGTGACGGCAAAGCCGGCGTCGCCGGTAAGGATCGGCCGGAGGTCGCGCTCCAGATCGATCCCGGTTTCCTTCACGACCTCTGCGACGATTTCTGTCCAGCTGGTGCCGTCGGCCTGGGCCACAAGGTCGGCGAAGGCGACCATTTCATCGGTGTTGAACGAACCGGTCATCAACCACAGCGGCCGAGTGCCGAGTGCCCGCGGTAACAGCGGCTCACTCCGGCGGTTGCGCAGCACCGCGAGCGGCAGCGAGCCGGGTTCGAGTGTGGCGCGGCCGTCGAAGACGACGCTCTGCGGCTTGACGCTCGCCGTCCACACCCCGTCGCTGATCCCGCCGAGCAGCCGCTCAAGCAGCGCGCGTTCGCCCCGGCGACGGCGTTGCCAACGGGCGTCGTCCTCATCGATTCGCTTGGCATCGGCCTCGAGCTGCGCCAAGCGTTCGGCCGACTCGCCGCGTGCCCGCGCGGCCATCAGATCATCGCGGGCCCAGTTCCGCTGGGCCATCTCTTGTTGCGCGGGAATTGCATCCACCAACGACTTGGCGTCGAGGTATGCGAGCGCGTCGGCCGGTGCGCTTGCCCCGGTCGCCTTGCGAAACCCGCGATCGCTGGCGAGCGAACGCAGCGGATCGGTGCTCGCGAGCGCCAGCGCCACATCGCCTTCGGGCTGCCCTTCGACGAAGACAAACGCGGCAAACGGTTCGCGCAGCACGAACGCGCTGCTCTCCCCTTTTGGTCGCAACACCTCGGCGCCCGCCATCGGGATAGACACGACCTCGACCTTGTTCTGCCTCGCGATCTCGTAGACCTTGCCGCGCAACCGGCCCTTGTCCGCGATGGTGAACCACACCAGCCCGGTCAGGGGCGAGATCGAGAGGATCGCGAACCCAAACCGACCATTGGGATCGATCCCAAACTGCGGGAGCTGTTTCGGATCGAACGGATCGGCGCCGAGCCGTACCGAGGCCTCGCCTGCGATCTGGGCGTACTCCTTGGCGAACTCCGTCACCAACGCATCGCGGCCGATGACCTCCGCCACCCGGGTCGGCGCGGCGAGGTCGACGAACATGACGGTCGACGGTGGCAGCATCTCGGTGACCTTGGTGATCGGCGCGACCGCCGGCTGCGCCGTCGACCCACCGCCCGGCGTGTCGCGGCCACCACCCGCGGTGCTGCTCGGCCCCACCGGCTTGGCCTGCGGGCGGCAGCCGGGCACGGCCCCGAGGCAGAGGGAGACGGCGAGGGCACAGCGACGGCGGGCGGGGGGATTCATGGGTGCCCCTTGATAACGCACCAGGGTGACGACCGCAGTTGGAATTGACCGAGCTCCCCCACGTTGCGGATCGCAGAATCGTCGCGCGCGCGGTTGCGCTACCCTTCGGCCTGCTCGCCCGACGGCCGGTCGCGGCCCTCAAGGCCCAGCCCCACGAGGACAACCATGCCCGACGCACACGTATTTGACGCCGTTCGCACGCCCCGCGCTCGGGGCAAGGAAAATGGAGCGCTGTACACTGTCCGCCCGATCGACCTGCTGGCGCAGTCGCTCCGGGCGCTTCGTGATCGCAACGGCCTTGATACGCGCGAGGTCGACGACGTCGTGATCGGTTGCGTGACGCAGGCCGGAGACCAGGGTGCGTGCATCGCTCGCTTCGCCGCCCTCGAGGCCGGCTACGAGGTCGACGCGCCCGGGGTCACCCTCAACCGATTCTGCGGCTCGGGCCTGCAGGCGGTCAACGACGCCGCCGCGATGGTCGCGTCGGGCTTCTGCGACCTCGTGATCGCCGGCGGCGTCGAGAGCATGTCGCGGGTGAAGATGGGCTCGGACGGCGGCGCCGTCTGGGACCCGGCCACGCAGTGGCACGTCGGCTCCGTACCCCAGGGAATCAGCGCCGATCTTCTCGCAACCCTGCGGGGGATCACCCGCGCGCAGGCCGACGCGTTCGCGGTACGTTCGCAGAAGAACGCCGTCGCGGCGATCGAGACCGGCAAGTTCAAGCGTTCGGTGGTGCCGGTGGTGGATCAGAACGGTTTGACCGTGCTCGATCGCGATGAGTACCCACGACCTGACACCTCCCTCGAGAAGCTGGGCGAGCTCCAGCCATCGTTCGCCATGATGGGCCGGCAGTTTGGCCTCGACACCTTGACCAAGGCCCGCTACCCCCAGGTCGAGCGCATCAACCACGTCCATCACGCCGGCAACTCATCAGGGATCGTCGATGGTGCAACCGCGGTGATCATCGCCACCAAGGACAAGGGCGCCGCGCTCGGCCTGCGACCGCGCGCGAGGATCCGCGCGGCTGCCGTCTGCGGCACCGATCCGATCCTCATGCTCGCCGGACCGATGCCGGCGTCTCGCCGCGCGCTCGCCAAAGCCAAGATGGACATCGCCGACATCGATCTGTTCGAGGTCAACGAGGCGTTCGCAGCGGTGCCGCTCGCCTTCATCGCTGAGCTCGGCATCGACCCGGACCGAGTCAACGTCAACGGCGGGGCGATCGCTCTCGGTCACCCGCTGGGGGCAACCGGCGCGATGCTCCTTGGGACCATCATAGATTCCCTCGAGGACCGAAACCTCACCACCGGCCTCGTCACGCTGTGCATCGGCGGCGGGATGGGCATCGCGACCATCGTCGAGCGCGTGTGAGCAGCACGGAGATAGCCTGATGACCACCGAAGCCCAGACCCCCAATGGTATGGCCAAGCTCGCGTTCGACGAGGGCGCCGGCGTTGCCACGATCACGCTCGCGATGGACGGCAGGGTCAACAAGATCAACGACGACTTCGCCGTCACTCTGCGCGATGCGCTCGCATGGGCCAAGACGCAGCCGAACCTCCGGGGGATCATCCTCGGCAGCGGGCACAAGGACTTCTGCGTCGGTGCCGATATCGATCGCCTTTATCGCGAGCGCGACGCGGCGAGCCTGGCTGCGCGGCTGCGCGAGCTCAACCACCTTTACCGCGCCATCGAAACCGCCGGCGTGCCGGTGGTGGCAGCCTTGACCGGCAGTGCGCTCGGCGGCGGCTACGAACTCGCACTCGCGTGTCACCGTCGCATCGCGCTTGACGATCCGCGCGTGCAGGTCGGGCTCCCCGAGGTCACCCTCGGCGTCTTGCCCGGCGCCGGCGGTACCCAGCGACTGCCGCGGATGATCGGGATCCAAGCCGCGCTTGAGCACATCGCCCAGGGCAAGGTCGTGCGCGCGCCGAAGGCCCTCAAGGTCGGCATGGTCGATGCGCTGGCCGCCAACCCGGAGGAGTTGCGCACGCAAGCAATCGCCTGGATCCATGCCAACAAGGGGATCAAGCAGCCCTGGGACGCGGGCGCGAAGATCCCGCCGCCGGGCCCCGGGTCCGACGCCGCGCGCCAGATCTTCATGGCCGCGTGCGCGATGTTGGTGAAGAAAACCTCCGGAGCCTTCCCCGCGCCCGAGCTGGCGATCGCCGCGGTGCAGGAAGGTTTGCCCCTCGTATTCGATCGCGCGATCGAAGTCGAGAGCCGCTACTTCATCCAGTTGGCGATCTCGGATCAAGCCAAGGACATGATCCGGACCCTGTGGTTTCACCGCACGGCTGCGGAGAAACACGAGGGTCTGCCTCAGGTCGCCGACGCCCGGATTCGCAGGGTTGGTGTACTCGGGGCCGGCATGATGGGCGCAGGGCTCGCCTTCGTCACCGCCCAGGCCGGCATTGCCGTCGTGCTCAAGGACGTGAAGGACGAGCAGCTCGGCAAGGCCCGCGCCCATTGCGAGGCCCAGGCGGCCGAGCTCAAACACCTCGGCCCGGAGCAGCGCACGGCCATCCTCGAACGGATCACCTACACGCTGAGCAACGACGCGCTCGATGGCTGCGACTTGATCATCGAGGCCGTGTTCGAAAACCTCGAACTCAAGCACGCCGTCACGCGCGAATCAGAGCCAAAGCTTGCACCCGACGGGATCTGGGCCAGCAACACCAGCGCCCTTCCGATCACCGATCTGGCGAAGGTTTCGCGCGCGCCGGAGAATTTCATCGGTCTGCACTACTTCTCGCCGGTCGAGAGAATGCAGCTGGTCGAGATCATCACCACCGCGCAGACCAGCCAGGACACGCTCGCGCGCTGTCTCGCCTACACACGGGCGATCAAGAAGCTCCCGATCGTCGTAGGCGATGGCTACGGCTTCTACACCACCCGGGTATTCTCCGCGTACATCCTCGAGGGTGCCCAGCTCGTGGCTGAGGGCTATGACCCGGTCCTGATCGAGTGGGCTGCGCGCAAGGTCGGCATGGTCGTGCCGCCGTTGCAGGTGTTCGACGAGGTCACGCTGAGCCTGGCCACCAAGGCGTTCAAAGACGGCCGGCACTACGGCAAGAAGCTGGACGTGCCAGCGGTGGCGATGATCGAAGCCTTGGTCGCGAGCGGCCGGATCGGCAAGGCGGCCGGCAAAGGCTTCTACGACTACGGCGACGATGGGCGGCGGCTAGGGCTTTGGCCCGGGCTTGGCGCGCTCGCGGTCGGAAAGCCCGAGGCGGCGGATCCGGTGGCCACTGTCGAGTTGATCGGCCGGCGCCTCCTGGCCGTGCAAGCCCTCGAGGCGGCGCGGGCGGTCGACGATGGCATCGTCAAACACCTTCGCGACGCCGAGGTCGGCGCGATCTTCGGCATCGGCTTCGCGCCAGGCACCGGCGGGCCGCTCTCGTACATCGATCGCCGGGGACCGCCCGCCTTCGTGGCCGAGTGCGACGACTTCGCCAAGCGCTTCGGGCCGCGCTATGACGCCCCTTCGCTGTTGCGCGAAATGGCCAAGACCGGCAAGACCTTCTTCGACAAGGTCTGACCAACCCTATGCCGTTTCATCCCGCCCCTGCCCTGCCGCGCAAGATCGATGGACTCCTGCCATTTCCCCGCGCGAGCTACGAGCTCGGGCGGGGGCGTCACGCCGGGCGCGAGATCCACTATATCGATGCGGGGCCGCGAACGTCGGACGCGGTCGTGATGGTCCACGGCAACCCAACCTGGTCGTTCCTCTGGCGCAAGGTGATCGCAGCGGTGCCAGGACGCCGCTGCATCGCCCCCGACTTGCTCGGGTTCGGCCTGTCGTCACGCCTGCCGAACATCGCCGATCATTGCGTCGACTCCCACGTCGACGCGCTCACCGAGTTGATCGAGGCGCTTGAGCTCCGCCGGATCCTCCTGGTCGGACAGGACTGGGGTGGACCGATGGTTGCCGGCATCGGCGCACGGATGCCCGAGAGGATCGCCGGGCTCGTGCTTGCCAACACCTCGGTGGTGGTGCCCGAGCGTCCGCGGGGCACGTTGTTTCACCGGTTTGCCCGCCTGCCTGGGATCTCCGAGGTCGCGTTCGTCGGTCTCGGGATGCCGCAGCGTCTCATGTGGGTCACCCAGGGCGATCGCCGATCGATCCGCGGTGCGGTGGCGGCCGCGTATCGCTGGCCGCTGCGACGCTTCCGCGACCGCGTGGGTCCGCTCGCGCTCGCGCGCATGGTCCCGGACAGCATCTCCCATCCGAGCGTTGAACCGCTGCGCCGCGGCCAGGCGTGGGTCGAGCGATTCGGCGGGCCGGCCGCGTTGGTGTGGGGCACCCGCGATCCGATCCTCGGACACGCGCTTGCGCGCCACGAGCGGCTGCTGCCGCGCGCCAGCGTGACGCTCACCTCTGCCGGCCACTTCTTGCAGGAAGAGGTCCCAGACGCCCTGGCGGCGGCGATTACCGACACCTGGGCGCGTGCCGAGCCGACACGTCCCAACGCCCGTGCGTGACATGTTGTCAGCGCCGATCGGTATCGCCCGGCCGGGTTCCTCCATATCCGTGTTCGTCCGGCCGTGGCATGATGCGTGCAGAACGCGTGCCCGAATGCGGCGCTGCCCGGTGACACCCGCTGCCACGATGGCCTTCGTTGGGCTGCTCGCAGGCGCCACGGCGCTCGGCATCTCCACGTCCGCGCACGCGGCCGGCGAGGTCCCCGCCGGGCCGAGCTTCGACATCTGGTACTACCTCACCGACGAAGAGGGAAATCGCGACCGCTTTTTTAGCGAAGCTGATCTCACCTCGTTCGTGAACAAGGCCCGTTGCGAGTGCAACCAGGCGATCTCGACCCGGATCAGATTGCAGCGCGCGATGACGGTCTACGACCCGAACGTGTTCATTCGCACCTACGTCGGCAACCGCTGCGACCTCGCCACGACGCCGAACCAGCAGGCCAAGCCGTGCGTGCGCGTCGCAAACTCGTCGCCCAACGCATACACCAACCAGATCAACTTCTCGTTTGCGCCGATCTGGCTGGCCACCGGCGTCGACCCCAGCGGATCGCAGGATGTCGCCGACGCAACGCCGTACGGCACGTGCGACACGGGCCAAGGCGACGCTGGCGTGTGGATCTGCGTCGAGTCCAACGACACGCCGGATTGTCAGCAAGAGGAGTTCTTGGTCAAGGGCAAGCAGAACGAGAACATTTCAACCATGGGGAGCGAAAAGGGCATCACCTTCGACTTCGATCCGCCGCAAACGCTGCCCAGCCAAGATTCCTTCTCCGTCGAGAGCGGCGAGGGGCAAGTCCTCATTCGCTGGCAGCAGATCCCCAGCGGCGATGTGAACGGCTATCGCGTGTTGTGTGCCGACGCGAACGGGAATCCGTTGCCCGACCGCGGCGAGGGTCCGCCGTCGTTGACGGGCCGCAACATCGGCAGGGTCTACTTCACGAAACAGTCGCTCTGCCCCGACGGCCCGTTTGGTGAAATGGGCGGCTCGGGGGGCAGCGACGGTGGCTCGGGGGGCGACGGCTCGACGGGCGCCGGCACAAGCGGCGACGTGGGAACGACGGGCGGCGACGTGGGAACGACCGGCGCCGGCACCAGCGGACCCGATGCGACGGCCACCGCAGATGGTGGAACCACCGCCGCCACCGGCGGTGCGACCTCGGGCGGAGTGGCCGAGCTACCCGCGGAAGGGATCGAGTCCCTCGATTGGCGTTACATGTGCAGTGGACACGTCGCGGCCACCTCGCAGCAGACGCGCGTCAGCGGGCTCGACAACGAGGTGCCCTACCAATTCCTCGTGGTCGCCTACGACGTCGCTGGCAACCCGGTCGCCGCCTCCAAGGTGCTCACGGGCACGCCGCGCGAGACCACGGATCTCTGGGAACAGTGCGAGATCGACGGCAACGTCTGCGGTGACGGCGGATTTTGCAACTGCAGCGCGGCGCCCACCCGGGCCCAAGACCTCGCGTGGTTCGCGGCCGTGGCCGGCGCTGGTCTGGGGCTGCGCCGGCGGAGGCGTCGCGCATGAGCACCGCGGCTGCGGTGTTGCTGATCGCGTCCGGCGTCTTCGCCGATGCGAGCGTTGCCGCGGTGCACTTCGGCCTCGCGGCCAAACTTGCGCCGGGGAACGACGAGGAGCCCGCCGACAGTTCGCCGCCGGACACCCTCGAGGGCGAACCAGCGGACGCCGAGCCGATGGATGCGCCCGACCGCGAGCCCGACGAGGAGCCGCTCGATGCGACACCAGCTCCCGCAGCGAAGGAGCCGGCCGCGGTCGTCCCTCCACCGCAGACACGGGCAGCCAAGGCTCCACCGAGCGAAGCGGCGATCGCCCGCGATAGCACGTTGCCCCCACGCGCACCGCGTCGCAAGGGGCGGTGGAACCGTCCGGGAAGCAAGCAGCGCTTCGCCGCCGAGGTGAAACTCGGGCCCTACTTGCCCGACGTGGATGCCCACCACTCCGGTGGTGGCCTCGGGCCGTACGCGACGATCTTCGGCCGCACGGACTCGCAGGGGCGCGCGACCAAGCAACCGCGCTTGGGCGTCATGCCGGCCTTTCATTTCGAGTGGCAGTTTGCTTACCTCGCCGGCCCGCTTGGGCTCGGCGTCCAGGTCGCGTTCTTTCGCGACAAGGCCCAGGCGATTTTCGCCAATCCGACGCCGAACGAGGGGACCCGCAGTACAGCGGATGAAGTTACGTTCTTCATGGCGCCTGTGTCGCTCTTGCTCGTCTACCGCTTCGAGCTGCTCGCCGACTTCTACAGGGTCCCAATCGTCCCGTACGCCAAGGGCGGCATAAGCTACGCGTTTTGGCGCGCCAAGGACGGAGCAGGCAAGACGGCGGTCAACCAAGCGGGCAAGAAGGGCCACGGCGGCGTGCTCGGCTGGCAGGTGAACCCTGGGGTCGCCCTGCGCATGGACTTCATCGAGCCGGGCTCGGCCAAGAAGCTCGATCAGCTCACCGGGATCAATCACACGTACCTGTTCGGCGAGCTCCAGCTCTCGCGGTTGCGTAACTTCGGCGTCGGTAACAGCATCAGCCTCGGCGACACGACATTCCTCGCCGGACTTGCGATCGAGTTCTAGCTGGGCACGAGCTGCTGGGCGCGTTTTAGCGCCGGCGGTAGACGAGGAGCTCGACGTGCTCGTCGGTTGGCGCGGCCGGAGAGCGTTCACGGACGAACCCAAGCGCGGCCAAGCGTCGGAGCGCGGCTTGGCGCGCGGCTCGACGTTCGGGCCGATCGATGTGGGACGCGACGACGTAAACCCGCCCGGCATCGGCGAGGGCGGCCGCAAAATTCGGATCCGCGGCGTCCACCACGGGGCGGCCCGGGTCGTACGCCACCAGTGGCCACCGGACGATCTCATAGGGGACGGCCACGACCGCATCCCCCGACGTCGAGTCGGCAGCGACAAATGCGGCCACCTGATCCCAACGTTCGTAGCCGTCGGCAGCGAAGTGACGCCGCAGATCGCTGGCGATCCGCGTGCCGAGCGCGACGCCGAGCGCCGCGAACACGAGGACCGCCGCGGCCACGCGTGCGCGCACGGTTCCGCGGCCGAGCACCGCCGCAGCCGCGATTCCCCAGCCCGAGCCGATCGCCATGGTCATGATCGCGACCGAGGGCATGAAGTAGCGCAGCGGGACGAAGTGCGACGGGTTGCGGGCGACGACGACGGCCAGTGGCGCGACCGCCAGCGCGACCAGACCGACGTGGAGGAGACGTTGACTGGCGATGAGCCACGGCACCACGGCCAGCGCCGTGAGCGGCCATGCATCCGTCGCAAGCGTGAGAAGATCGCCGATCAGCGCCCCCACGTTCTCCACCGGCCCCGGCCGGGACGCGAAGTGCCCGCTCGGATCGGCTTGCCAGTTGCGCAGAAGCGGCGGCCCTAGCGGTGCGATCGTGATGATGGCCACGGCAATGCTTGTGATCCACGGACGCGCATGGGCGCGCCAACTCGAGCGCGACCGGCGAACGAACCACCCGCACCAGAACAGAGCCAGCGCGCCGAGAAGCGGCAGCGCGAACAAATGGGTCCACACCATCGCCCCAACCACGAATCCAAGCGCCACAAACACGCGGCTTCGCGCCGCACCGGCGCCGTCGAGATCGAGGCCGCGGATCGTCAGGGCGAGTGCAGCGAGACCGAGCAACGCGAGCAATGAGTAGTGGCGAGCCTGCTGGGCATACTTGATCGCATACGGCAAGCTTGCCCAAAGCGCGCCGGTGGTCAGCGCCGGCAAAAGGCCGAACAGCCGACCGGCGATGACCGCCGCGAGCGCCGCTGCCCCGGCGTGGGCGAGGGCTGACGGACCCCGAACACAGGCTTCCGTCGCGCCGCACACGGCCATGCTCGCCTTGACCACCGCGTAGTAAAGCGGTGGGTGTGGACTCCAGCGCTCCGATGTCCACGTGAAAACGTCGAGCCACGAGCGCGACGCGTCGACCACCGTGAAGGTCTCGTCAAGCCACAAGCTAGTGGCACCAAGTCGATACGACGCCAAGACGAAGGCAGCGAGCGCGGACGCCCCAGCGACAACCGCCAGCGCGTAGGCCGGCCGGGGCGTCGACATCACGTCCTCGGAACCAGCCGGTAGCTCCACCTCTGCGACGCCGGCCGGCCGTGAACGACCCCGTGGAGCTCGACGGCAAGCTCGTCGCCGCGTCGGGCGTATACGATCCGCTGGGGGAAATCGTGGGCGTCGTTCGCGAACACAACGCGGGTGGGGCTGAGCTCGACCGCCGGGAAGGCCGTGGGCGGATTGCGGCCCTGCGGGCTGGCCAGAAACACAGGCGTGCCAGCTTCGTTGGCGATGCGCATGAACTCAAACGACACCTGGGCCGCGCCCTCGAGCGAGCGCGAATAGCCGATCATCGAGGCACCTGCCGGCGCGCCCCAGTGTTCGTCATGGATGGTCGCGCCGTCGGCGGCGCGCCAATCGCCGACAAGGAACGCCAGTGGGGCGAGCACCGTATCGGCGGGTGGCAGCTGGGCGGTGGGAGCCGGCGCCGGCCGTCCCCGCGATGTCGCGGCCGGGGTACAGGCCGCGACGGCGAACAGCACGGACATGGCCGATCTCACGCAGACAACCTCCGCACCAACGCAACCTCGATCTGCCGCCGCGCGATGCTAGCGTCAATGATCTCCACGACCACGCGGTCACCGATCGCCAGGGTGTCACCGCTTTCCTGGCCGATCATGCGGGCCTGGAGCTCATCCACGACGAAGACCTCGCGGGCCTCGCGTTCGAGCGAATTGCGCCGGATCATCCCGTCGACCGGCGGTTCGTCGAGCGTGACCCAAGCGCCTGCGTTGGCCATGCCCGTGATGGTGGCTTCGAATCGATCGCCGATCCGATCGCGCATGAACGCAGCGATCAGTAGTGCCTTGGCATCGCGCTCGGCCTGGGCAACGTGGCGCTCGCGCTCGCTCGCCCGCACGGCGGTCGCGACGCTGGTCTGCCGCTCGGGCATCCGTGGCACCGGTTCGGGTCCGGCCGAACCACCGACGCGCCGCAACCACGCCTTCAGAACGCGGTGGTCGACGAGATCTGCGTAGCGGCGGATCGGCGAGGTGAAGTGCAGGTACGCCGGGCTCGCGAGGGCAAAGTGCCCGATGTTGGCGCCCTGGTACTCGGCCTGGGCCATTGCCCGCAGGAGCAGCGAATGCAAGGGCCCGCGGCGATGATGGCGAGCGGTGCGGCGGAGAAACGCCTGCATGCCCTTGGGCGTGCGCAATTCCTCTGGATCGGCCTCGACGCCGAGGAGATCCGCGATGGCACAAAAGCGCTCGAGCCGGGCCTCGTCAGGGCTCGCGTGAACGCGGAACAACGCCGGCAGCCGCTGGCGCACCGCGATGTCACCCACCGATTCATTGGCGGCGAGCATGAGCTCCTCGATGAGATTGTAGGCGCGCGCGACCGTTGGATCCGCGCGCGCGTGCTCAACGCTGCGCACGCGCTCGGGATCGTCCTGTTCGAGCTTCACTTTGATCTCGGGCAAATGCAGCTCGACCGCGCCCCGCCGCATCCTGGCCTTGCGCAGTCGATCGGCGATGCCGCGCAGGGCCACGACCCCGTCGGCGATCGCGTCGCCACCACCCTTGGCGATCATGGCCGCCGCCTCCTCGTAGCTGAGGCGAGCACGGCTCTCGATCACCGCCGCACGGACCTCGACGTCGGCAACATGCCCACGGGCGTCCACGTCGAACGAAACCACCATCGCGAGGCGCTCCTGTTTGGGCACCAGCGAGCAAATGTTGCTCGACAGCTGCGGCGGCAGCATCGGGATGGCCCGATCTGGCAGGTAACAGGAGAAGCAGCGGATCGCCGCCTCGATGTCGAATGGATCGCCCTCGCGGACATAGTGCGAGACATCGGCGACCGCGACGTGTACGCGCACGACATCGTTTTTCCCGGGCTCGAAGCACACCGCGTCGTCGAAGTCGCGGGCGTCGGGCGGATCGATGGTGACGAACGGCAACACCCGCAGGTCGGCACGGCCTACCCGATCCTCAGGGCGCACTGCGGTCGGCACGTGCTCGGCCGCAGCGAGGACCGTGGGCGAGAATTCGGGATCAACGCCGTGCTCGATGAGGATCTTGATCTGTTCGGTCGCGAGCCGCCCCGGGCGACCAAGCACCCGGTCGATGGTGACGAGCAAGCGAGGTCGAATCGGCAGCGGATACTCGACGATGTCCGCGAGCACGACCATGTCGTACGGCTCCGGGGGCAACTCGCCGGCCACGTCGATCGGATCGAGCACGCGCGGATCGTCGGGCTCAAGCACGAGTCGCCCGCGCTCGCGGCGTAGCACCCCTGTAAGC
>CADEGN010000201.1 GCA_902826865.1 uncultured Myxococcales bacterium | reverse complement strand
AGACAGCTGCGCGTGGGCTCGACGCCCTTCGCGAGGCCCTTGCCGCCGATCCGCGCGCGGAGCGGGCCGTACGAATCCTCGCCCGAGCCACCGATGCAGGCGCGGGGCCGCCCTCGCCGGAGGCGATCGCCCTGTTCGAGCAAGTTGCGCGCAAGACCAACGACACCGCGGCGCTCTTGAGTGCGCTCGAGCGACGCTCCGCGCTCGCGGATGCCACACCCGAGGACGCTCGCGAGGCCGTCGAGCTCGCCAAGAGCCTCGGCGATACGGAACGGGCCGAGGCGATGATGGTGCGCGCCGCCGAACTGGGGCGAACGTTGCTCGACGGCGCGCCGCGAATCGTCTGGGCCCTCGTCGGCCTGGCCAACCTTCGCATCACCGCCGGCGACGCCGTAGCCGCGGCCGATTGGTTCTGCGAGGCCGCTGCCGCCGGCACGCCGGCGGAGCTGATCGGTCTGGCCGATCGCATCGCCGCACACCCGACGTGTCTGGAGCGACCCGAACTCGCCGTGCGGGCGTACGAGGCCTTGCTCGAGCGGGACGCGTCGCTGCGCGCGGCTTGGGAGCCCCTCGCCGCGCTGTATCGGCGAACCGGAGATACGGACAGGCTCCGCCGCCTCGTCGACGAGACGCTCGACTCGCTCGCCGGGTCCAGTGAACGCAACGCGATGCGCATGCACCTCGTGCACGCGTTGCTCGAACGCGGCGACCCGAAGCAGGAGGTCGGTGAGGTCCTGCGCGAGGTCCTCCGCGAGGATCCCGACCATGTCGAAGCGGCCGAGAATCTCGTCGGCGTGCTCGAGCGCGGCGGTCGCGGCGACGAGATCGTCGACTTGGTGCGGCAGCGTTGGCTGGCCTCGCAGAACCGTGGCGACGTCCAAGGGATCGTTCGTGACGCGCTGGCCCTCGCGCAACGGATGGATGAAAGCGTCGACGAGGCCCGCGATGTCCTGAGGACGGCGCTCGGATGGGCACCCGACGATCGACGAGTTGCCGATGCGCTGTTGGCCCGGCTCGGCGAGGAGCAGTTTGACGAGCGTGCGAGCCTCCTCGAGCGGCGGATCGAGGCCGAAACCCCCGACGCCGCCGCCCGCCTCGCGATTGAGCTCGCCCAGAGCCAAGCCGTGCGAGGTGATCGCGAAGGTGAGCTGAGGGCGCTGGTGCTCGGATATCGCCGCGCCCCAGACAACGTCGAGCTCCGTAGCGGCCTCGAACGCGCATATGAGGCCCGGGGCGACTGGCGAGGGATGATCGATCTGCTCCAGCGGGCAGCCGACGCGGAGATCGACGCGAGCAATCGAAGCGCCCTACTCCGGCAAGCGGCGACGATCCAACGCGAGCAACTCGACGACGCCGAAGGCGCGCTTGAACTGCTCAAACTCGCCCACGCCGCCGCGCCGGGGGACACAACCCTTGCGCTGGACCTTGTCGTCCAATTGACGGCGCTCAAGCGGCTCGGCGAGGCCGCACAACTCGTCGGAGCGCTGGTCGCGTCCGCCCGCGAACCGAAGGCCCGCCGCGAGTTGCTGACATTGCGGTCCGAGCTCCACTTCGACAACGGTGCCGTGGACGACGCGATCGCCGATCTCGAGGAGGCGCTTCGCCTCGATCCAGTAGGGGTCGCGCCCATGCTGGCCCAGGCACTCGACCGGCGACGCGAAGCCGCCGCCGCCGCCGGCGACCAGGCAGCGGAGCGCACGGCCCTGCTGCGCTGGGTCCAGCTGATGCTCTCGAGCGGGCAACACGACGCCGCCCGTGGCGTGTTGGCGAATTGGATCGAGCGCGAGCGAAAAGACGCCACCGCGCTGCTGTTGATGGCCGAGATCGACACCCACGACGGTCGCTGGGATGCGGTCGCCAAATCGTGTGGTCGCCTGGTCGCGATCGAGTCGGGCGAGGCACAGGTTCAGGCGGCGCTTCGCCTGTCGCACGCGGCGCAGAAGATGGGCCGCCCCGAGGACGCCCGCGCGGGATTGGAACACGCCCGGCGCAAGCAGCCCGGCAGTCGCGAGATTCAGGTCGAGCTGCGGGCGATCTATGAAGCCGTTGGTGCCGCGCGCGAGCTGGCACGCCTGCTCGCGCAACAGGCCGAAGAAGCCGCCGATGCGGCGGAGCGGCTCCGTCTCACGCGTGAGGCCTCTGAACTATTTGTCGCCGAGGGCGACATCGAGTCGGCAATGCCGCTCATCAAACAACTCATCGAAGCTGACCCTGGTGACGTGCGCTCGATCGCGATCCTCGCCGATGCCCACATGAGCGTCGGTGAACTCGACGAGGCCGAGGCGGTTCTTTCGAACGCCCTGGCGGACACCAAGAACCGCAAGCCGCACGAGCTTGCCGCCCTGCACCATCGCCGCTCCCGTCTCGCGGGCGCGCGCGGGGCCCATGATCAACAGCTTGCCGAATTGCAGGCGGCGTTTGGCCACGACAAAAACGACGGACAGATCGCCGCCGAGCTCGCCGACCTCGCCGAGGCGCTCGAACAATGGGACCTGGCGGTACGAGCCCTGCGGACGATCACCTTGCACGAGGGCCCATCTCCGATCAGCCGCACCTCAGCCTTTCTCCGCCAGGCCCGCATCGCCCACCGCCGAGGGGATCGCCAACGGGCCGTGCTTTGGGCCCGCAAGGCGCGCCATGAGACGCCAGATTCGGCCGAAGTGACCGAGTTTCTCGCCGAGCTCGGGGAGACATGAAAGCGCGGACTCAGCTGGCTGCCCAGTGACCAGGAATCGGCTCGACCACAAGCCCAAGCGACTCGGCCTCGAACACAGCCAAGGCGGCAGCCGGCCCCCCGAGTCGGTCGAGTGCCACCGGTCCCGGCCCGAGGTCACTGAGCTGCGCGCGCAGCCATGCGAGGTGGCCAGGCCACGGCGCGCGAACGGGCGTGCCAGCGATCCACCCGGAGATCACCGCCCGCAAGCTCCCCCGGTCCAAGGTCGGATCGATGGCGGTCGCCCCGGCGGCGCACAGCGCCGCGCAGCCGCGGCTGCCGAGAACCGCTGCCACTGGTTGTCGCGCGCGCAGGGCCATGCGACCGGTGGCCTCGCTGCCCGAGCCATCGGCCGCCTGCACCACAACCGTGCGTGCGGCCGTCCCCACGATCCAACGATTGCGGCTGATGAACGTCGCGCGCGTCGGAGGGGTTTGGGGTGGAAGAGCGAACAGGATCGCCGCACGCTCGGTTGCGACCATTCGCGCGAACAGATCGGCATGAACCGCCGGATACGGCCGCCCAGGGCAAGCGGGCAGGACAGCGATTTGATGGATCCCGCCGGCGAGTGCGGCTTCGTGCACGGCGCGATCGATCCCGATCGCTCCCCCTGAGACCACCGAGTGGCCGGCGGCCCCCGCAAGGGCCACGACCTCAGCCGCGATCTCGCAGTGGCTGCGCCGGGCCGCCCGGGCGCCGACAATCGCGACGCGCGGCGGCGGCGGCCACACCCCAGCCAGCGCAAACACGCGCGTCCCGGGCAATCCGAGCTCAGCCGCTGCAACATCGCGCGTGCGCACCGTCCGGTTGTCGGCCGAGCGACCGCAGCGTTGCAGTCGCTCGGTCAGCGTCGGCGCCGGCCACCGACGCCGGGCTCGTCGTTCATGGAGCCGTCGCCGATCTCGAACTGTCCGCTCGCGCTCCGATCGCGGCGGGCTTTGCGTCGATCGGCGTCGGTCTCGTCGCGCACGGTGCTCGCCTCGGCGTTCTTCCCACGGAGTTCGACGTGGTCGCCGCGCTCGAGCTCGCGTCGTGCGTAGGAGGTGGCGCAGAGCGCAGTGGTCGCCTGCGTCTGCAGCACGACCAGCTCACCGATCACTCGCCGCGGCCATCCATCCTCGTAGGGGATCTTGAACACCCGCTTCTTGGTGTACTCATCGCCCTTGCGCACCACCTCGAGCACGTTGCCGGCCTCAAGACCGTCGTTGCTGCCGAAGTTGACGACCACGAATTGGGTCTCGCCGACCAACACATGTTCGCCGAGCAGTGACTTCCGCGCACGGGCCTTCTTGAGCGGGATCGGCCCGGCATCGTTGAGGGTGGCAACGATGAGCCCCGAGGCCGTGCGGTCGGCTTCGACGCGCTCGATGCGGCGGAATTGGCGGCGCAACGGTCCTACGCGATAGCCGCGTTCGACCGGATTGTGGGCCAAGACCACCGTGGCCTCGGCGGCGTTGCGGGCGATCGACTCGATCTCCACCTCACCCATGATCTGGACGATGTACCCGATGACTTTGCGTTCTTTGGCGTCGTAGACCTTCTCCTGCGGCGCGTAGACGACCAACCGTTCGCCTGGGATCGGGGGATGCGCGCGGTCGTACCCGAGGTAGGCCGTGTCGAGGGTCGCCATCATCACGTTGGCCTCGGCGCCGCCGATCACTCGCATAGCGGTATCGAATTGGGCCGCGTCGACGAACGCCGTCTGGCTGAGGGAGAACGTCTCGCCGGTCGCGCCCTCGGGCGCGCGAGTCTTGGTGTAGCGCAAGTTCGGCCCGGTGCCGGGATCGTCGACGTTGCGCGAGCGATACGGGTCGTACAAACGGATCCGGTCACCCGGGAAGATCCAGTGCGCGTTGGTGACATGCTCGTTCCACGACCAGAGCTTCGGCCACGCGTGTGGATCGCTTAGGTAGTACGAAGAGATGTCCCACAGCGTGTCGCCGTTTTGGACCACATGGACATCGGGGGTCTCATCGGCGTAGCCCGCATCGTCAGGGTCCATTTCGGTATCGACGATGTCGAGGCCGGTAACCTCGCCGCCGTCGGGCGAACGCGAGCGTGCCGTCGAGCCGTAGCTCTTGTCCCCTGAGCGCCGCGACGGCACATCCGTGTACCCCGGACCATCGCCGGTCGTCAGGTCGCTTCGACCGCCCGATGGCGGTGTTCCGAACGCCGCGTCGAGGGCCGCGGGACGCCGCTCGGAGGCGTTGGGCGGGGGCGCCCGGGGAACCGCGTCGTCACCCGCCGGCGACTGGGCCTGCGCCCTGTTCGCCGCGACGACGGCCACCAGCATGAAAAATCCCGGTAAACAGCTGCGCATGGCTAGCCCTCGAGTTCGACGAGACGCGCGCGGGCGATGTCGCTGGCCCCGGCGTCGGGGTAGGCCGCGACCAATTCGGCGAGGACGTCGCGCGCGTTGGCGACATCGCCGAGCTTCCCGTAGCATAGACCGATCTTGAGGAGCGCATCGGCGGCCTTGTTGCCCCCGCCGTAGCGCTCGACAACGGTGGTGAACGCCGCCAGCGCGTCGTCATAGTGGCCCTGGTCGTAGGCCGATTCGCCCTTCCAATAGAGGGCATTGTCGGCAAAATCGTGCTTTGGGTGGGCGGCAGCAAACAGCTCAAAGGCCCGCTCCGCGCCCGCGATCTCGCCCGCCTTGTACAGCGCCATTGCGGTCTCGTATTCAGCCACGAGCGCGTGGCCGACGGCATCACGGGCCGGCCGATCGGGCCGCTTGGGTGCCTTGGACTTGGTCAACTCGACCAGGTGATTGCCGACAAGGCGGTAACTTTTGCCACGCTCGGCGGAGGACGGCATGACGGCTCCGGCGTCGAGTCCCAGGTCGTCATCCGCTTCGGCGTCGACGGGCGGACCAGAACCCGGCAGGTCCGCGAGTCGGCGGGCCGCGGAGCTGCGTGTGACTGGGCGCGCGTTGGCGCGCGGCGGGGCGTCTCGCGGCGGCGCGGCGTCTTCGTGGGCGCTGGTGGGTGGGCGCAGCCGTACGATCGGCAGATCGCGGTCCGGCAGGCCCTCGGCCCGCGCGTTCGATCGCTCGAGCCGGACCACGCGATCCTCTAGGTCCGCGAGCTTGCGCCGCAGCCGAGCGTTGTCCCCTTGGAGCGACACGAGCGGATCTTCGCTCTCCGACGTGGCGGCCGGCGCACGCACGCGCGGCGGCCCGTGGGCACAGCCGAGGAGCATCCACGTGCACGATGCGACCGTGATCCATCCGACGCGAGATTTAAGAGCGCGCCGTCTCGACCACATGCTCGCCCTGATCGACATGGAAGCCGCCGATCAGGCTAGCAACCACACCGTGCCACTCGCAAAAAAGCCGCGACCGCGCGCCACACGCAGGCGGCTTTGGGCCAAGATCGAAGCTGCCGTGACAGCATTCCAGCTCGCGTCCGCGTCGTGTCGCCCGCCCCGCAGGGCCAGGTACGCCACTGCCCTCGCCGTCGCCCTCGTCCTGGGGACGCCAGCCACCGCAGCGGCCGCCGCCGACGAGGTGGGGGCACCCGGACGCGTCGTCGCGATGATGATCCACACCCCTGGCAGCGACGACATGTCGCTGGCCCACGGCAGCATCACCGTCCGCAAGGGTGGCGCGAAGCTCGAGGTCTATCAGTGGGGTGGGACCGCGTGCCCCGCATCCAAACTCAGCGACGCCCAGGTCACGATCTTGGCGGGAGCGTTTCACAACCGCGGACGTACGCTCATCACGCCGCGGTTCAAGCCCGGCGAGGTCAAGGACGTGCGCTGCCTGGTGGGCTTCGCCCTGGGCGCGGGGTGATGGCCGCCGCGCCTTGACCGCTGCGCTCGCCCGCAGGCAGACTCCGCTGGTCCGTCGGTGTCGGCCAGACGCGGCGACGACGCCGCACGCTCCGGCGGTGACCGAGCGGGCCGGAGTTGTCGACATGCCTCGTTTCATCCTCGCCGGGGCCATCTTGGCTCTGATCCAATCAGCGGCCTGCCAAACCGACACGCCCGCGCCCGGCGACGGCACGACCGGCCCAAGCGCATCGTCGGACGCCACCAGCAGCTCGGGTTTTCCCGCCGACGACCTCGCGCCCGCGACCACCTCCGGCTTCGATGGTTCCACCACCGGTGCATCCACAGACACCGGTACGAGTGGCGTCACCAGCGACGGCGACGTGTCGTCGTCGACAACGGGCGCAGCGAGCATCGAGATCGCCGGCAACTGGCTCGACGACTTCGGGGGCGAGCATCAGATCAGCGATACCAAGTGGATCGACGTGTTTGGCGAGGACATGTTCCCCTATACGATCGACCACTACGACAATGATGCCGACGTGGCGATCGCCCAGGACGACGGCGACGGCACATGGTCGAAGTTCGAGTGGATCCAGGACGGCGAAGCGGTGTGGTACTGCCAAAGCGCGTTTGGACTGAAGAGCGCGCAGGCGGCGATGGCCGCCCCCGACGCGGATAGTGCTGATCCAGCGACCGGCGGCTGCGGCGGGTTTGCCTGGAGCGCGCTCCACCCCGCCTGAGGCGAAGCCGCGACCCGCTAGGGAAGGCTCGGGCCAAGCGGCGGCGGCGTGCCACGGATAGCGCGGGCACCATGCCAAAACAGGCTGACGATTCCGATCGCCAGGCCCACCACCACGCCCGCGTCGATGATACCGCGCCAAGGTTGCTCCATCCGCGACACCACCACGACCAGGGCCGTGATCCCGAGCAACACGGCCCATGAAACCACCCGTGTGCGCCGATCGGCGTGGACGAGCGCCAGGCAGTAGATCGGCGCGAGCACGGCGTGCCAAGCCGCCGCGGGTACGCGCAGCGTGAGCGCCCGGGCGATGACCCGCGGGCAGAATCGCAGGTGAAAGCCCCGCCACCCCTCGGCGCGCGCCATGAAGATCAACCACGCACCAAGCACCACCCAATGCAGCGGGGACAGCGGGCTCTGCAACGCCTCAAGCGCGCGCGGAGCGAGCCGCATGATCGCTTGGGCCAGGAGTGCGACGACTCCGGCGACACCCCACGCCGGCGCAACCCAGCGGAGCGTTGGAGTTGGGTCGTCGCGAACCACGCTGGCGGGAGTCTGCCATGCCGACCGCACGCGGCCCATCGCGGCGATCCGACGGCATTCGCGCGACGTCCGATTCGCGTCCAAAGCACCGTGGGGGCGGGCTCGCAGCGGGGCGCGACCGAGTGTGTTACGGTCCGCCGCGACGCACCCCGGGGGGCCGCGCGAGTTCGCCGCATCGGGGGCGCAAGAACGCGTTCGACACCGCGAGGAGCAACATGCCACGCCGCAACAAGATCACTATCGTCGGAGCCGGCAACGTCGGGGCCACCTGCGCCCATTGGGCCGTCGGCAAACACCTGGGCGACGTCGTCCTGGTCGACATCAAAGAGGGCCTCCCCCAGGGCAAGGCGCTCGATCTCGCCGAAGCCTCGCCCGTGTTCGATTTCGACTGCGCGGTGGTCGGCACCAACGGCTACGACGCCACGGCGGGATCCGACGTGGTGGTGGTCACCGCGGGTGTACCGCGCAAGAAGGATCCGGTGACCGGCAAGTTCACCAGCCGCGATGAGCTGGTCGAGATCAACCGACAGATCGTCGGCGACGTCACCCGCGAGATCGCCAAACGCTCGCCCGACGCGGTGCTCATCTGCGTGTCAAACCCGCTCGACGCCATGTGCCACGTGATGTTGTCGGAGTCGGGGTTTCCCCATCAGCGCGTGATCGGAATGGCGGGCGTGCTCGACACCGCCCGCTACAAGTACTTTATCGCCGCGGAGCTGGGCGTGAGCGTCGAAGATATCCACGGCATGGTGCTGGGCGGCCACGGCGACACGATGGTACCCGTCCCCAGCCACACCTCCGTCGCGGGAATCCCCTTGGTCGAGCTCATGCCGCAGGACAAGATCGACGCGATCATCGCGCGCACGCGCAACGGCGGCGGCGAGATCGTCGGGCTGCTCGGCTACTCCGGCTACTACGCGCCGGCGGCGGCAAGCATTGCCATGGTCGAGTCGATCGTCCGCGACAAGAAGCGCGTGCTCCCCTGCGCCGCCTATCTCGAGGGTCAATACGGCTACAAAGACCTCTACATCGGCGTCCCGTGCGTGCTCGGCAAGGGCGGCGTCGAGAAAGTCATCGAGATGAAGTTGGGGAGCAAAGAGAAAGAAATGCTCGAGGTCTCCGCCAAGGCCGTGCGCGAGGTCGTGGCGCTATTGCCCTACGGCAAGAAGTGAGGCTGTCGTGAAGATCCACGAGTATCAGGGCAAGGACCTCCTGCGCGCCGAGGGCGTGCCGGTGCCCCTTAGCAAGGTCGCGTTCTCGCCGGCCGACGCGCGACAGGCCGCCAAGGCGATCATCGAGCACACCGGCAATGCGGTCGTCGTCGTCAAGGCGCAGATCCACGCCGGTGGCCGCGGCAAGGGCCGTTTCAAGGAGCATCCCGACCTCGGCGGCGTCAAGGTCGTCAAAGGGGCGGATGCCGCCGAGACGGTGGCCAAGAGCATGCTCGGCAGCACCCTGGTGACGATCCAGACCGGCGCCGAAGGCAAGCTCGTCCAGCGCTTGCTCGTCGAGCAGGGAATGGACATCGCCAAGGAGCTCTATCTCGCCCTCACACTCGATCGCGCGACTTCGCGAACGACTGTGATGGCGTCCACCGAAGGCGGGATGGAGATCGAAGAGGTCGCCCACAAGCACCCAGAGAAGATCCTGCGCACGACCATCGACCCCGCCGTGGGGTTGCAACCATACCAGGCGCGCAACCTCGCCTACGGGCTCGGCCTAACCGGCGACACCGCGCGCAAGATGGTCAAGTTCTTGCTCGCGCTGGCCCCCGCGTACGATCGGCTCGATTGTTCCTTGCTCGAGGTCAACCCGCTCGTCGTGACGAAACAGGGCGAAGTGCTCGCACTCGATGCCAAGGTAAACTTCGACGACAACGCCCTCTATCGCCACCCCGATGTCGAGCAGTTGCGCGACGCCAGCGAGGAGGACGCCGCCGAGCTCGAAGCCAAGAACTACGACCTGAGCTACATCAGCCTCGATGGAGCGATCGGCTGCATGGTGAATGGCGCGGGCCTGGCGATGGCCACGATGGACATCATCAAGTACTTCGGTAGCCAACCAGCCAACTTCCTCGATGTCGGTGGCGGAGCCACCGCAGAGAAGGTCACCGCCGCGTTCAAGATCATCACCAAGGACCCGCAAGTGAAAGGGATCCTCGTGAACATCTTCGGCGGAATCATGAAGTGCGACACCATCGCCCAGGGCGTGATAACCGCGGTCAAAGAGGTCGGCTTGAAGGTGCCACTCGTCGTCCGCCTCGAAGGAACCAACGTTGAGTTGGGCAAGAAGATGCTCGACGGTAGCGGACTGGCAGTGACGACCGCCGCCTCGCTGCGCGACGCCGCGAGCAAGATCGTGGAGTTGACCAAATGAGCGTGCTCGTCGATCGTACAACCCGCCTACTTGTCCAGGGCATCACCGGCAAAACCGGGATGTTTCACGCCGAGCAGTCGCTCGCGTACGGGACCCAGGTCGTCGCTGGTGTCACGCCCGGCAAGGGCGGCGAGCGCGTGCTCACCCAATACAAGGGTGGCGTGCCCGTGTTCGACACCGTTGGCCAGGCCGTCTCGACCACCGGCGCCAACGCCTCGGTGATCTTCGTCCCGCCCCCGCTCGCCGCCGATGCGATCCTCGAAGCTGCCGACGCCGGTGTGCCGCTCATCGTCTGCATCACCGAGGGCATCCCCGTCAGCGACATGGTGAAGGTCAAGCGGGCGCTCTCGGGACACCCAAGCCGACTCATCGGGCCCAACTGCCCCGGCATTATCACGCCCGAGCAATGCCGCATCGGCATCATGCCGGGCTATATCCACAAGCCCGGCCGCGTGGCCGTGGTCTCACGCTCCGGCACTCTGACGTACGAGGCGGTCCACCAACTGACCACGCTGGGGCTCGGACAAACCACAGCGATCGGCATCGGCGGCGACCCGGTGAACGGCACGAACTTCGTGGATTGCCTCGAGCTGTTCAACGACGATGCGGCGACCGAGGGGATCGTAATGATCGGCGAGATCGGCGGAAGCGCCGAAGAGGATGCCGCCGCGTTCATAAAGGCCCGCGTACGCAAGCCGGTGGTCGGGTTCATCGCCGGCACGACCGCCCCGCCCGGCAAGCGGATGGGGCACGCCGGGGCCATCATCTCCGGTGGCAAAGGGACCGCCTCGGCGAAGCTCGCAGCGCTAAGGGACGCGGGTGTCCATATCGCCGACACGCCAAGTGACATCGGCCAGACGATGGCCCGCGCGCTCCGAGCCTGAGCCCACTCCGAAGGCGAACTCGCACAACCAGCTCCGCCTTCGGCACATCGCGATTCGTGGGAATTGCGGGCGGAGCTCGCACTCGGCGCGGGCGCCTGCCCCCCAAATCCGACGGGGACTCCACAACCCGGGCCCCGACGCCACGCGCGACCGGAGCGCAGCCGTTGTCCGCGGCGGATCGTCATGGCGCAACGGCATGCCGACTGCTAAGCGTAAAAGTTGGAGCTCTGCGAGTGGCATCAACCGGTGTCGTGCTCTTGTGTGCGGAAGACGATGACCTCGAGCTCGTGCGTTGGGTGCACGCCGCTCGAATGCAGGGACTTGCCCCTGAGGTCGTCGCCGGAATCGAGCGCGATGACGCCCCACTTTTGACGGCCCTCGAGCAGACCGAGGACGCGCTGTTTGTCGTGTTGCGCAGCGACAACCTCGGGCCCGAGCGCATGCGCGAGATCAAGGGCAACTTCGCGCGGCATCGACGCGTGGGCCAGCGGCTGGTTGCGCTTCGGCTCGATGGCTCTCCCGATGCGGCGATCGAACGGATCGCCGTGGAGATCAACGGGGGCCTTCGTGCCCGCAGCGAGAGTTCGCTGACCGCCGCGCTCGAGAGCTTCGCGATCGGCGACGAGCCCCGACGGCCTGCCGATCGCATCCGGGGGCCGAACAGCGGGCGGGCGCAGCCGCTCGCGAACCTGGCGCGCGAATCCGATAGCGTCCCCATACCCCAGCCGAGCGAGCCCACGCCGGTGCCGATGGTGATCGATCCAGCCGCGCTTGCGGGCGTCCCGAGCGTGGAGCACGCGCTGGCGTTCTCCAAGCAAGCCCTCGAGCAGGAGACCACCGGGGTCTACCAAGCCGAGGACGACACCCAGCCGACACTGCCGAATCCGCCCAGCATCGTCGACCCGGCGTCGCTGGCCCGGCGGCAGCCGCGTCGTTCGCGTTGGCCAGCTTTGCTGGTGGCGGGCGCGAGCGTGGCCGGTTGTGCCGGCGTCGGTGCATGGTTGTTCCTCGTCACGACCGGTGAACCCGCCGAGCGAGCGACAACGGACAGTCCCGGAACGGCGCCCCGTGTCAGCAGGCCCAATGCGAGCGCGACAGACACGCGGCCCAGCGCTCCGAACGTCGCGAGGGTCCCAAACGTCCCGAAGGTCTCCGAGCCGACGCCGAGCGATAGCCCAGTCGCAAACGACCTGCCCGTAGCGCAGGCCAGTTTGCCGACGTCCGACGGCTCTGAAACCGAGCGCAGCCCGGGCTCCCGACGACCGCGAACGAAACGAATTCGCGAGAGCGAGACCGCGCAGAGCACACCGACCGAGCGGGGGGACGCAGAGTTCCCGAACGAGCCGGCTCCACTCGATCCGCCGTCGGAATGACCCTCAACGGGCGCTCTGCGTCGCCACCGCGCTCGCCACCAGGGCCAGCTCTGGCTCGGCAGCGTCAGCCGGCTTGCGCACGCGCTCGATCGGCCACCGCGCCCCGGTCTCAAACATGACGAGCCGCCGCGCCATGCCCTCGTGCTCGAACGTCGCAATGGTCTGCCAACCGCCGACCGGGATCCTCATCTGCAACGATTCATCGCCGGCACTACCGGTCAGCCATCGCGCGGGTAGCCGATATCGATCGCTGCGCGGAGGCGCCGGCCAAGTTTCGCCGACCGGCAAACCGACGATGATGTACTGGCCATCGTAGATGAACGCGTCGATCTTGGGCGTGCGAACGCCACCACCGATGGGCAGGCTACGCGCAGCGTATTGCACACGCCACAACCCCACCAACTCAGCGTGCGCCAATATGTCGGCGCGCGCTGGGTCCAACCAGCTGTCGAAGTCGACGATCGTGCGGGTGCGGTCACCCATCAACACGGTGCCGGCGGTCTGATCGGCCGCATCGCTCCGAGCGTCGGATAACTCGAGGGTAAGCACCTCGTTGGCCTCGATCGCCCCGGCCAGTGGGGTGCCCAAACGGGCGTGGATCTCAACCCGGCGCCCCGCGATCTTCGCCCGCGCGTCGATTCCCTTGTCGTTGGCTCGGCGTTCGTAGATGCGAGCGTCGACCAACTCGGTGTCGAACGGTTCCGCCGCTGGGCCCCCACTGCCCGCGGCCAGCCCGCCGTCGCGCGGAGCAACCGCCACCGCGGGGTTCGGTGCATCGCCGCGGCCGCAGGCGGCCGTCATCCCATACCCGACCAACGCGATGGTCGCAGCACACGGCGTTCGTGGCGACTGACGGCCGGACATCGGCAGGCAAGAGGATACCAGGCCGTTTGGCACCGGCAGCTCGACTCTGTCCGATCACGGCCACGTCCGACCCCGGGCTGGGCTACCGTGCGGCGGCCATGGTGTTCATTTCGAGGGTCTACACCCGCTCGGGCGACGACGGCGGCACGATGTTGGCGACCGGCCAGCGCGTCGGCAAAGACCACGCTCGGATCCGCAGTTACGGTGACGTCGACGAGCTAAACTGCGTGCTTGGATTGGTGCGCGTCGAGCTCGAGCGTGAGCCGCGGCGGGCGCTGGCGTCCGCGTTCGTCACCCGTGTCGACGGTGAGATCGGGCGGATCCAACAGGAGTTGTTCGATCTTGGGGCTGAGCTTGCCTCGCCGACGGTGGAAGGTGGCGCGCCGAAGCTCGCGATTCACCAACACCATGTCGATCAGCTGGAGCGCGATCTCGACGCGCACAACGAACCCTTGGCTCCACTGCGCAGCTTCGTGCTTCCCGGCGGAGGACCGATCGGCGCCACCTGCCACCTCGCGCGGACCGTGTGCCGACGGGCCGAGCGCGAACTCGTGGCCCTCGCCCATGCCGAGCCCGTTCGGCCCGAGGCCCTGCGCTACATCAATCGGCTGTCCGACTATCTTTTCGTCCTCGCACGAGCGAGCGCCCACGCGTTTGGTGACAGCGAGGTGCTCTGGGATCCGGGGCGGAGCGAGCGATGAAAAAGTACCGCTACGAGTTTCCCCCGCTCGAGGCCCATTTCGTCCACGCTCCCGGCCCAGAAGCCATCGTTCGCCATATCAAGCGGGTCTACCCCCACAACTACGACGAGGTCTTGCCGACGTTAGCGGAGATCCCGCGATGGCCGGAGTTTTGGACAATCATCGACGAGCTCGGTCGCGCCCTACCTTGGCGGGGGGAGTGACGGCCCAGCGGCCCCTGGGCCCTGTTCTGGCGCCGCGAATCGCAGA
>CADEGN010000200.1 GCA_902826865.1 uncultured Myxococcales bacterium | reverse complement strand
TTCAGAAACCGTCTTCAACCAAGGGGCCTGCCTACACAAACTTTCTGACACGCCCTTTAGGTGACTGAACATCGATAACTTGGGCTTCCACTGCTCGAGCGATGCGTGGGCGGTGCCCATCGTGTAGTTCGCGCCCGCACCGCCCAGCGCCCAGTCCATACGTCTGGTGCTGCCATTGGGGAAGAATAGTGCGGCGAACCGCTTGATTGGCCCGGTTCCACCCGCCCGGGCGCCTCGCGGGACGAGCGACTCGAGCACGGGCAGGCCGACGGCCACACCGGTCGCGCAGAGGAACATGCGGCGGGGAAAATGCTTGCGACCCATCACTGGCCCTCCACGACTTGTTCGGTCTGGAACGCATCGCTGGTCACGATCGCCCACAGGATATCGGAGAACGTCGAGGCCTCCGTCACGGTCTGCGCGCCGATCTCGGCGAGCACGCAGCTGTCGGCAACCGACATCGTGCGGCCGAGGGCATACGTCATCGCCTTCGAGGTTGCGCACGTCGGATACTCTTGGCCGGACGCCAGAATTTCCGCGAGCGCCACCACGCCCGCGAACTCGCGCCCGTCTGGCAAACTGCCGAGGTTGTCGACTGGCTCACCGTCGATGTCCACCCGCCACGCCCCGAGCGCGTCGTAGTTTTCGAACGCAAAACCCAGCGGATCGATGAGATTGTGGCAGCTCGCGCAACTCGGGTCTTGCCGATGCCGCGCAAGCTGCTCGCGCTCACTTTCGCCTTCCTGCGGGTCGGGGGCCGGCGGCACACCCTCCGGTGGTGGCGGCGGGGCAGCGCACAGGATCGTCTCTGCGAGCCAAACCCCGCGCTTGACGATGTTCGGCGACTGCGGCCCCGATGTCATCGTTAGCACCGCCGGCATCGTCAATATGCCTGCGCGTTGGCTCGGGTCGGTCGTCACCGGCACGAGGTCCGTGCCCATCACCCCGTCGATACCGTAGATGGCGGCGAGCGTTTCGTTCGCGAACGTTTGTGTTCCGTTGACGATCTCCAGCATGCTTGCGTCGCGATCCTGCATGCTCGCGAAGAAGAGGCGCGTCTCCTCCAGCATCTGGTCGCGCACGGCATCGGTGAACTGCGGGAAGGCCGTCGGATCGGGTGACGCCGCGGCGAGCTTGCCCAGCTGTAGCCGCTGGGCGAGGAAGCCGTCGTAGAGCGCGTCCGCCTTTGGATCGCCGAGCATGCGATCGAACTCCGTGCGCAGTGCCGCGGGATCGCTCAGCCCAGCGTCGGCAGCGCGGGCCAACAGCGCGTCGTCCGGCGTGCTTCCCCACAGGAAGTACGACAGACGGGTCGCGAGCGCCAGTCGTCGAGCGCCACGATATCACCGCCCGCAGGTGGAGCTCCGCCCGCGGATGGGATGCTGCGGTAGAGGAACTGCGGGGCTACGAGCATCGCCGTGAGCGCGTATTCGATGCTCTTGTTGAACCCGTCACCTTCGCTTTGTGCGACCTCGACAAGTCTAACCAGGTCCGCGATCTCGCTCTGCGTCGCGGGCCGACGGTACACGCGCAAGGCGAGCCCTTCGAGGATCGTGCGCGCACAAGCATCATTCTGGGCAGGATCGCAGGAAACGATGCTACCGGTGTCGTTCGCGATCGCCTCGGCGGCGATCGTCTCCGCCGCGTCAAGCAACAGGGCGGCGAGCTGCGGGCTGATTGTCAGACTCTTTGCGTTGTTGTCGAAGCCGTTGGTCGCAGAGTCGGGCGGAAACGCATCGGCCGGCGCGCTCGTGATGCCGAATAGATCGCGAACCGTGCGGTTGTACTCCGCGCGAGTGAGCCTCTGCAGGCCGACCCGACCGGGGACAACGTCGCACACGCCCGCGCCGCCGTCCGACGACCCGTCGCTGCCGCCCGAGCTATCTTCTGACCCGGCGTCGCGGTCGCCCGCGCCCAAGCCGGCGTAGCAGCCGACGAGGCCAAGCGAGAGCACGCCGGCCGCCAGCGTGCCCGCGGGGTCCAGGCTCCACCTGGTTGGGCCGGTCAGCAAGCCGAATCCTGTGGGCATAGCACCTCACCTTGGATGTCCGGCGAACCCCCCCGGCCGGTCACGGGAAACCGTTCCGTGGTGAGTCACACGGGGCGGTCCGCGATTACAGCCGGGCTCGCCACCCGGCAGCGGTGACCCATCCCCGCGGAGCTCAACGTCGACGGCGGGTCACCGCCGTCGACGTCTGCTACCCCGTGGGAGCGTCGCCGCACACCCCGAGCCACTCAAGCCCAACGTCACCGTCCGCATCCCAGAATCTGCAAACGCCGCCCTGTTGCGCGCACGAGAACGTCGGGTCGCGGGTATCGCAGAACTCGACGCAGCACCACGCGGCCGTACTGCAAGCCTGACTGAAGTCCGCAGGCATGCACGCCAAGCCCACATCGCACCATGCGTCTTGCGGAAAATTGTCCTCGGTTGCGCAGCTACCATCGTGCAGCGGCCCAGGCGGAGTCTTGATGAACCGGAGACACAGGAACTCCATGGCGCCGTCGTCGTAGGAGCACTTCTCGCCCTCTGGACAGCCGCCGTTGTTCAGGGGATTGCAGTCGTAGTTGTCGAGCGTGCACCCCGTGCAACCCTCGCCACCATCGCACTCCTCGCCGGGGTCGAGCACTTGGTTGCCACACAACGCCGCACCGCTGGACGTGCTGTCGGGCGCGCCGCCACTCGACAAACCGCCGGTGTCGGTGGACGGCTGGTGTGCGCGGGTGGTGTTGTCAGGTCCCGTCGACTCCGAACCGCCGCTCGACGACCCCGCGGGCACGCAGGAAGCGGTCGAGCAATGCACGGGAGGGGGCTCAGAGAAGCACGCGGTCGCGAGGAGCCCGAGGACAACGACCAACGACCTCGGTGCGCAAGTCACGTGGATATGTTACCGCGCCGCAGAAATGAGAAGAAGCGCGCGGTGGCGATGTCGCCGCACCAGGCGCGCTGGGGTCGATGCGACGATGAGCCGCAGTCGACCGAGTCGCCACCCTGCGCGTCCGAATCCGCGCGGTGATATGACCACTTGTTGGGCCCGAGCGGAAGACTGGGGACGAGGCCGACCAATCAAGAGGCCGGAGGACGGCACCCGCGCGATGCGAGATGGATGCGTAGGCAGCCTCGCGTTCACAACCGTAGGGATCCGTTCGCATGTATGTCGCCCTAACGTGCAATGCAACGCGGAGCAACTCCGTGCGGATTTCCATCATTCCTTCGTGACCGAGCGGGGGTTCGTCGGAACTTCAAGCTGAGGTGCCATGCGCAGAAGTTTTGGCTTGTTGATGGGGCCAACCAGGTGGAGCCTGGAACCCATGCGCACGCTGGCGACCGGGGTGCTGTCGCTTGTCGTTGTTGGCTGCTACGCCGGCTTGGGCGCGGGCGACCGCGGTGGCGACGACGATGGTGCCGGCGGCGAGGAAGAAGCGGAAGAAAGTGCCGGCGGCGATACGGGTGTGATTTCGTGCGAGGACGGTCGTGCCCACCCCAACCGCGCGCCGCTGCGCCGGATGACGCGGTTCGAGTACAACAACACGGTCCGCGACCTCCTCGGTGACAACACCTCGCCCGCCAACGCGTTTCCGAGCGAAGAGATCGGCAACGGCTTTGGCAACGACGCCGACGCGCAGGCGGTATCAAGCCTTTTGGCGGAACAGTACGCCACGGTGGCGGAGGGCATCGCCGCGCGCGCGACGGAAACTCCCGCGGCTCTCACAGCGTTGCACGCCTGCACGTCGGGGGTCGACGATTCGAGCGAAGCCGAATGTCTGCGGGCATGGCTGGGCGAGTTTCTGCCGCGGGCCTATCGCCGGCCCATCACCACCCAAGATGTCGATGAGCTCGTCGCACTGCACCAAGCGGTGCGCGAGGCGGCGCCGTTTCCCAGCGGCGTCGCGGCGGTGATCGAGGCCGTACTCCAGTCACCTCATTTCCTCTATCGCGTCGAGCGCGGCATCACCGACGAGAACGGCAACCGGCGCCCAAGCGGCCACGAGATGGCCTCGCGCCTGTCGTATTTTTTCTGGGGCACGATGCCCGACGACGCGCTACTCGCGGCCGCTCAAAGCGGCGAACTCGAGACCGACGAGGGGGTGCGTACACACGCCGAGCGCTTGCTGGATCACGAGCGCTCGCGCGAGGTCGTGCGTTTCTTCTTCGACAACCTCCTGCCGATTGCCAGCCTCTCCAAGCTCGAGCGCGACGCCGAAATGTACCCGACGTTCAGCCCACAGATCGGCGGGCACTTGCGCGAGGAGACCCAACAGTTTCTCCTCCACGAGATCTACGACGATGAGGGATCGGGCACGTGGGAGGGCGCGTTGACGGCCCCGTACACCTTCGTCAATGAAGCCTTGGCGGCCTACTACGGCATCACCGGCGTGACCGGTGAGAGCTTTCAGAAGGTCGATATCGACACCACGCAGCGCCTCGGGCTGCTGACACAGGCCGGCATGGTCGCTGGCACGGTCCACTCGAACGCCACGAACCCAGTCGTGCGAGGTGCGTTCGTCGTGCAGAAGGTCATGTGCAACAAGATCCCTTTGCCGACGGGCGATCTCCTCGACGAGGTCAAACCGCCGGATCCGTATTCAGGGGCGACGGCTCGCGAACGCTTCTCGCAGCACAGCGAGGATCCGGTATGTGCGGCGTGCCACCAGATGATGGACCCGGTTGGTTTCGCTCTTGAGAATTTCGACCCGGTCGGTCTGTGGCGGGATCAGGAGAACGGTGTCGAGATCGACGCAAGCGGCTCGCTCCCGGGGCTCGGGGGTTTCAACGGTCCGGTCGAGCTTGCCCGCGCGGTCGCGGCGGCACCCGATACGCACGAGTGTTTCGCGGTCAACTGGTCGCAGTTTGCCCTCGGTCGCACGTTGGACGCCGGCGACGAGTGCACCCAGGATCGCCTTGTCGACGACTTCGTAGCGTCTGGTACTAACGTGCGCGAGCTTCTGATCGCGATCACGCAGTCCGACGCGTTCCTCTACCTTCCGAGCGAGGAGTGATCCCAATGCCGCGATTCCGACTGGGCCGTCGAGCCATTCTACGCGGAGCGGGAAGCATCGCGATCGCGCTACCCTGGCTCGAGATCATGGGTGAGGGCCGAAGCGCGCGCGCAGCCGAGGCCGGCAAGCGTTTCGTCACCGTGTACACGCCCGGCGGCACCGTATCGAACAACGGAGATGGTGAGAACCGCTGGCGGCCGTCCGGCAGCGAGACCGACTGGACGCTCAGCCCGATCCTGTCGCCGCTCGCGGCGGTCAAGGACAAGCTGCTGGTGCTCCACGGTTTGGCAATGCGAAGTGCGGTCGGTGAGCAGCACCAGGCCGGCATCATCGCCTGGCTGACTGGGACCAACCAAGACGGCGCTGGCGGCTATTCGCAGGGCCCGTCGGTCGATCAGGTCATCGCCAACAGGATCTCGCAGGACAAAGCGATCAAGAGCCTGCAGATGGCGATCCGTTGGGGCACGGGTAAGTCGCATGGCCTACTCAGCCCCATCAACAGCGTCAATTTCGAAGACAACGCCAACTTCGATCCGATCCCGCCGCGGTTGGATCCGCAGGCGATCTTCACCGCATTGTTCGGCACGCTTGATCCCGCCACCGCGGACGATGTCAAGGCGAAGATCGAGCGCAAGAAGTCGATCCTTGACCACGTAGATCGGCAGTACGCCGATCTTTCGGCGAAGCTCGGAGCGGCGGATCGGATGAAGCTCGAGCAGCATCTCGAGAAGGTTCGCGAGCTCGAGAAATCGCTCGACGATCAGGTTGTGGCCACCCCCGTGTGCCAACTGCCCGAGCTGGTGGATACGTCCGACTATGATCCCTTCACCGGGCTGGACTCAGACGACAACGGCTCGGTCGTCAACGTCACCACCGACGAGGCGATCCCCAAGGTCGGTAAGTTCTTCATGGACATGCTGGTAATGGCCCTCGCTTGCGACATCACCGGGGTCGCGTCGCTTCAGTGGACCGATACCGAGGCCAAGCACACATTCCCTTGGCTCGGCCTCGACCAGCATCACCACTACTATCAGCACGACGGCGGGTTCCGCCCCGTTCAATTGGAACAGATCTACACCTGGTACTCCGAGCAGCACGCTTACCTGCTCGAGCAGATGGACGCGGTCGACATGGGCGGGCACACGCTGCTCGACGAGAGTGTGGTGTTCTTCGGCAGCGAGCTCGCTCAGCCGCCGACGCACGACAAGTCAACCATGCCGTTCTTGCTCGCGGGCGGCGGCGCCGGCATGCGAGCGGGGCGTTACCTCGACCTCACGGGGCTGCCCGATCGCTCGCACAATAACCTCTTGGTCGCGCTGCTCAATCTGTTCGGTGACGAGCGCACCACGTTCGGCGACGAGGACTACTGTACCGGTCCGCTTTCCGGGCTGACCTGAGCAGTCGCGCGACCATCCTGGAACGCGCGTTGAGTGCGTTGACGAAAGCGACGCCCCCAGCTCGTGGGCGACGGCCACGCGGGCGAAGTTGTGAGCCGCGCGGCCAAACAACCGGACACGAGGTTCAAGCGGAACGGTCGGCTCTGTGCAGTCGCATGCGGAGAAACGCGAGGATCTCGTCGACGGCGGCGCGCGTGGGCTCGCCCGCAGCATCGATGAGGTGCGCCGTGACAACGCTGTGCGGGCCACCGACGATCTGCGCGAAAAATGGCGGTGGCTCGCGGTGTGCCGCATCGTCGGGCAGCACGCGCGCCTCGAAGCGCGGGCCCAGCGCGGCGCGGTAGGCCGCAAAGCGAGCGGCGGTGCAGTGACGATCGCCCTCGAACCGATAGGCGCGCACGCTGAGGTCGTCGTGCTCAAGCCGTAGGCGCACCGAAACGAGTTCCTCGGGTGCCATGTGCAGGGCCCCCGGTGCGCCGAGGGGCAGCGACGGCTGGCACAGCACGGGCGCGATCACCGACGGCTCCAGCATCATCGACAGCGCGAAGTTCCCCGTGAAGCACATGCCCACCGCGCCGACGCCAGGGCCCCGGCAGGTGTCGTGAGCGAGGCGCGCGAGTTGACGCAGCCACGCCGAGATGGGTGTGGTGGCGTCCGCCGAAAGCGCGGCGAACTCGGCGCTCACGCAAGCCCGCTTGAGGACGGCAAGCCCCTCTTCAGCGCCGGGGTATGCGCCGTCGCGACCGAACAGCGAAGGCATGTATACGCCGAAGCCGGCGTCGCCCACCCAGCGGGCGAAGCGGACGACGTGGGGGCTGATGCCCGGCATCTCGGCCATCACGATCACGGCGGGGCCTTGCCCTGCGACCCAGACGGTGCGGGTCGCACCGTCGAAGGTCACTCTGCGGGCGACGAAGTCGGATAGCGAGTCGTCGTGCACGACGTGAATCTGTGCGATCCCACTGGTTCGAGCCAGTGGCAGGATCGACAATGTTCGGTCTATTCTCGCCACTATGATCGTGCACGTCGCGCTCGACGGGATCATGGAAGGCGCGCTCGGCCTCGGCCTCGATGTGATCGACACCGCGGCGCGCCTGCTGCACGCGGGCAGGTCGGCGTTGCCCGTGCCCCGCCGCGCCCTCGCCCAGCGCGTGGTCTCACACGACGGCAGGGCTGCGCGTTCGGTGCAGGGTCGACCGATCGCGGTCGACGGCGCGCTCTCGCTGCGATCGCTCCGCGCAGGCGACGTGCTGGTGCTGCCGGGTGTGCTCGCTGAGCGACCGGCGGCTGCCGAGCTACTGCTCATGCGCTCCGACGTGCAGCGCGTCGTCGCGTTGCTTCCCCGCGCCGCACGCAAGGGCGTGGTAATCGCGGCCTCGTGTTCGGCGACGTTCTTTGTCGCCGCCGCCGGCCTGCTCGACGGCACGTCAGCCACGACGACGTGGTGGCTGACCCAGGCGTTCACGCGGCGCTTCGGTGCAGTGCACCTGCGCAGCGACGCGATGGTCGTCGCATCCGGCGCAGTTCTGACCGCGGGCTCGGCCTTCGCCCACGTCGATCTCATGCTGGCAGTGGTGTCGCGGGTCGCGAGCCCTTCGCTCGCCGAGCTCGTGGCGCGGTACCTCGTACTCGACGCCCGCGCCTCGCAATCGCAGTACATGGTGATGCACCACGTGCGCAGCTTCGACCCGGTGCTGCAGCAGATCGAGTCGTTCGTGGGCACCAACCTCGATCGTCAGGTTTCGCTCGCCGAGCTCGCCCACGCGTGCCGCACGTCAGCGCGAACACTCGCGCGCCGGGTGCACGCCGCGGCCGGCACTACCCCCCAGAAATTCGTACAGCGCCTTCGCATCATCCACGCGGCGCACCTCCTCGAGTCCACGCGGACGTCGGTCGAGGGCGTCGCGGCACGAGTCGGCTACGCCGATCCAGCAGCGTTTCGGCGCGCTTTCCGTCGCCACGCCGGCACGACGCCGCGATTGAAGCGGCCCGCCGCCGCGTGATTGTCGCCACGCGGCGCACCTCGGCCCAACGCCACGCGACCGCGGCGAGCCGGGCGCTACCTCGACCTCACGGGGCTGCCCGATCGCTCGCACAATAACCTCTTGGTCGCGTTGCTCAATCTGTTCGGTGACGAGCGGACCACGTTCGGCGACGAGGACTACTGTACCGGTCCGCTTTTTCCGGGCTGACCTGAGCAGTCACGCGGACCAACCCCCATGGGCGAGCGTAGCTAGTTCAGTTCCAGGGCGTGGGCGGAAGCTCGAATCGATTGGCCGCGGTGACAAGGTCTTGGAAGCGGTTGTCGGTCCGCCACATGTCACCGGCGAGCAGCGAGATCAGCCCCGCGCGCAAGTCGGGCTCGGGCGCGCCGGCGAACAGGAAGTTCTGCAATAGGCCCGTGTTGTAGAAACGGTGCGCGATCGCGTGGAAACTGCGATAGGCCACTGCCATCTCTTCCGACAGCGGAACCATGAGCGTCGCGTCGCCCTCGCGGCCATCGGCAAGGGCCGGAACCAGTCGCGCGGCCATCCGCTCGGCCGCTGTCATCGCCAGCGTCACGCCAGAGGAAAACACCGGATCAAGGAACCCCGACGCGTCGCCGATCGTGACCCGCCGCGCCGAACATGTGGAGCGATTCGCATAGCTAAAGTCGGCGATGCGCCTCGACTCGCTGACCTGAGCGCCCGCCGTGAGTCTCTGTAGCAGGGGCGAGAGCGCCACCTGTTCGTCGACAAGGTGTTCGTGGACCTTGCCTCGGCGGAGAACCACGCCCACCGAAAGTTTGTAACCAGTCAGCGGGATCACCCAGATCCAGCCGTCGGGAATCTTGAGCACCTTGACGTTGCCGCGCTCAGCGACCTCGGTCCACGCAGGCTCGCTCAAGGCGCTGTAGTGCACGAAGCACGCCGCGCGGCCGAGTCCATCGATGGCGATAGGATCGCGTCCGGTCCCCGCGATCGGTCGGCGTCCGCCCGCGTCGACGAAGTACCGCGCTCGTAGCGTCCGCATGCGGGTGCGATCGGGTGCCGCGCGCGTCTGAGTGCGACCCTCGTCGGGACCCGGACCTGCGGGTGTTTCGGCGAGGGTGAAGGCGACAGCGCGTTCATCGATCTGCACGTCGACGACGCTTGTAGCCAGCTCAACCTCGGCTCCCGCGCGTCGAACCGCATCTACGAGGTCGTTGTCAAAGGTCGAGCGCTCGACTTGGTGCGTATATGGGATCGCGCCCGAGAGGCCCTCGGCGAACGGGTACTCGCGAAAATCTCCCGTGGCCTCGTCGTAGAACTCCGCCCCGTACTTGCGGAGGTAGCCGAGTGCATCGAGATCGACACCCATGCGCGCGAGAATCGGTTCACACGCGGGGAGCAACGACTCGCCGATGTGAAACCGCGGGAAGCGCTCGCGCTCGATCACTTTCACGCGTAGGCCGGAGGCGGCCAATAGCGCGGCCGCGGTGCATCCACCGGGTCCTGCACCGATTACCGCGACGTCGACGTCCGTCATCGGCGCACCCTACCAGCCCTTGACGGGGCCGTGGGGAGCCGGCCGTTCGGTGCGGCCAAGTGAACGGCGAGCGTTCTTTCCTGGTGTGTAGCGAAGGCGGTGATCACCGCGCGGGGGGCACCGAGACATGCACGTACCGCGACACGGCTGGCGGGCGCAACTTGGCGTCGATCAGCGTTGTTGCTGTAGATCCCGCGAGTTAGCAAACACGAGCGATGTGTTGATTCCGCCGAACGCAAAGTTGTTGTTCATCACGGTGAGAAGTGGATGCTCGCGCAGCTCCCGGACGTAATCGAGGGGAGCGCAGCGCGGGTCGACCTCGTCGAGGTTGCGAGTCGGCGGCACGAAGCCGTCGAGCAAGCTGCGGATCGCGAAGATCGACTCGATCGCACCGCATGCGCCGAGCGTGTGCCCCGTGTAGCTCTTCGTCGACGACAGCGCCACGCGGCCCAACACCTTGGCGGTCGCCTGGGTCTCGGCGATGTCCCCGAGTTCGGTCGCTGTGCCGTGGCCGTTGACGTAGTCGATGGCGTCGGGACGCAAGCCGGCGCTCGCCAGCGCGCGTTGCATCGCGTCGGCCATCCCGGCCACCGATGGAGCCGTCGCGTGGACGCCATCGCAGTTGGTGCCAAATCCGACCACCTCTGCCAGGATCGGAGCACCGCGGCGAACGGCGTGCTCCAACTCCTCGAGGACGAGCGTGCCTGCACCTTCGCCGACGACCATGCCATCGCGGGCGACGTCGTAGGGGCGCGGGCTGGCTTCTGGCCGATCGTTGTATTTGGTTGAGGTCGCGTACATCACGTCGAACACTGCGGCGTGCAGCTCGTGGAGCTCCTCGGCACCACCGCAGATCATGATGTCCTCGTGGCCGTGCACAATCGTCTCGTAACCGTACCCTATGCCCTGGCTCCCGCTTGTGCATGCGGAGCAGGTTGGGATCACCCGCCCGGTGAGGCCAAAGTGGATCGCCAAGTTGGCGGCCGTGGTGTGGCTCATGAAGCGGAAGTACGCAGACGATGGGAGGCCTTCGAATGTGTTCTCGAGAAACACACGCTCCAGCGGAGCTTTCATCGACGATGACGAGCCGTGGGTGGAGCCGTGGGCGACGCCGACGCGCATGCCGGCGAGTGCCGTACGGTCGAGTCGCGCCTGCGCAAGTGCTTGCTCGGTCGCCCAAACCGCCAGCAGCGCGACCCTGCCCATGGTGCGCGCCGACTTGCGGCTGATCTCGATTTCCAGGCCGCGCACCTCGCCGGCAATCCGCGTCCAAAGGCCTTTGTATGGCTCCCATTGGGGCTGACGCACGACACCCGTGATGCCGGCTCGCAGCGATGCGACCGCCTCGTCAACGGTGTGCCCGATCGGTGAAGCCAGACCCATTCCGGTGACCACGACCCGGCGCTTCACGTCATACCTCCGTCGATCGAAATCACTTGCCCGGTGATGTACGCCGCGTCGTCGCTGGCGAGGAAGCCCACGAGCTTGGCGATCTCTTCGGGCCGCCCGACGCGCTTCATTGGCACGAGCGCGAGGGCCTCGGCGAGCGGGACCTCGGCGATCATGTCGGTCTCGACGAGGCCTGGTGCGACCACGTTGACAGTGATGTTCCGTTTGGCGAGCTCACGCGCGAGGCTCTTGCTGGCGCCGATCAGCCCCGCCTTGGCCGCGGCGTAATTGACTTGCCCACGGTTACCGAGCAGAGCCGAGACCGAGGCGATCCCGATGATCCTCCCCCAACGCTTGCGCACCATCGGCATCACGAGCGGGCGAGTGACGTTGTAGAAGCCGTCGAGCGTGGTGCGCAGCACGCGATCCCATGCGTCGCGTTCCATCGCCGGGAACGGCGCATCAGCGACGACCCCAGCGTTGTTGACGATGACATCGAACGCACCGTCGGCAAGTAGCGCATCGATCGCGCTCGCGCTGGTGGTCGCGTCAGCGACGTCGAAGCGGGCTAGCGTGGCGTGCCCGCCCGCCGCGACAATGCGCGAGCGAACCGCATCGGCGGCCGCATCGTCCGCGCGATAGTTGATGACCACCGCGAGCCCGCGACCGGCGAGCTCCTCCGCGATGGCTGCACCGATGCCCCGGCTCGCCCCGGTGACGAGTGCGCGACGCGGCGTAGGCCCCGACATGCCGCGTTCTTAGCACGACTGCCAGTGCATGGCGGCTGAACCAGGCAAGCGACCGCCACGCACAGCAACGAAGCACAACGCGCAATTCGAACCGCGCGCGGGCGGCCATCATAGGCACTGAGAAGCCGGATGCTCCTGTGAGTGGAAGCAGTGGAGCTCGTAATACCCTTCATCCGGCGTGGGATCGAAGGTCAAATGGTCGACCCGGCACTCGACCGTATCGCCGACGAATGTGCCCGATTCGCCGTGCGCGAATCCGGCGCAAGTCGCGAAGCAGTCGGCCTCGTCGTCGTAGGTTTCGACGCCAGGGATCGTCTGGCAGTTCTCGAGGAATTCCGTGCAGTAGACCATGCATTCTGGTGAGGGCTCAACGGCGCCGGTCGAGCTCTCGGCTCCATCGCCGCTGCCCGAATCGGATCCGCCGCCCTCGGACGAAACCGATCCAGCGCTCGTGGTGTCCCCGGCGCCTGAAGATTCAGCGGGAGGCCCGCCCGTCGTCCCCTCCGAGCCCGTGGTGGACTCACCGGGTGAGGCCGTCGTCTGCCCGCCACTCGACTCGGTGGGCTCGGCGCCCGTGTCCGAGGTGGTCCCGGCGCCATAGTCAGCACTGTCCAATGTGCAGGCGGTCAGGGCGGTGGCAAGGGCGAGGCACGAAAATCGCAGGATGGTCGTCATGGCGGTCTTCTCGATCCGTCGGCGCTCATGGGGCGACGACAGGCCGAGCATGGCCGCGGGCGGGGGACGAGCGTAGGGCCGGTTCGCGGAAAACACCACGTACCGGTCTCGCGGTCCGCGGCCGGGCGAGCGGCCGGTTCATTAGTGCCGCTGCGAGGCGATCAGCGGCTTCTTCGATCCGCGTGGCATCGATCCCGGCGAAGCCGAACCTTGCGTGCGTTGAGGGTACGGCGGCGAAACTGAACTCGCTTTCCGGGCAAAACACGACCCGATGGGAAAGTGCGCGTTCGTGCCAGGCAGCGACGTCGATCTCGGGACTGACTTCGGCCCAGATTGCGGTGCCGCGGCGCGGAGCGCAGAAAGCCAAGGCGTCGCCGAACCGTAGCTTGAGCGCCTGGGCCAGGGTGTCTCGGCGGATTCGATTCGTTGCCTCGGTGCGCTGCAAGTGCCGCCGCAGCTCGCCATCTTCGATGAGCTCCGCCACCGCGCAATCGATCGCGTGATCCCCCTGACGATCGATGAAGCTGCGGCGTTCGGCCATGAGCTCGAGCATGGCGCGCGGAGCAACCGCGCAACCGACCCGCAACCCCGGTGCGATTGCCTTGCTCATCGAGGTGACGTACACGACCGCGCCATGGCGATCGATCGCGGCCAGGGGCAAGGTGGGTAGGCCCTCGTATTCGAACTCGCTATCGAAGTCGTCCTCGAGGATGGCGACCCGTTCTGCCACCGCGAACCCGAGCAAGGCGCGGCGGCGATCGGCTGCCAGCTCAACTCCGGTTGGGTGTTGGTGGTGTGGTGTGACGTAAACCGCACGGATGCGGGTATGACGAGCGGCCTCGAGGAGGGCGGCGACGTCGAGCCCGTCCCGATCCACCGGGATCGGCAGGATCCGCGCGCCGGCCGCTCGGAAGGCTTCCCACACCGGGCGGTAGCCCAGCCCCTCCACAGCGATCGTGTCGCCGGGTTCGATCAACGCAGCCGCTGCGAGGTAAAGCGCCATCTGGCTCCCACGCGTCACCAGCAGATCGTCGGCTTGGGTGATCACGCCGCGCGTCTGTCCGAGCAGCGTCGCCAACGCGCGGCGCAGGCGGGGATGGCCAAACGTACTGCCCGGGTCGTTGCGATTGGCGTAGTCGAGCACGGCGTTCGGTTCGCGCCGTAGTGCGCGACGATAGGCGCGGGCGAGCGCGACGTGGGGGGCCTCGTGGGGCATGGGCATGTGGCTGAGCGACAGCACATCTTCGCCTCCGGCTCTCTTCACGCGTGGGTGCATCGGTGTGCGGAGCGGATAGATCGGCGAAGCAACCGCCGGCCCTGGGTGAGCACTGGCGATAACGCGCGGACCGGGGCCAACGACGGTGCCGCGGCTAGGCTCGGGTACGATCCAGCCCTGACACGCGAGCTCGCGGTAGGCCGCGACGGTCGTGTTCCGGTGCACGCCGAGTATTTGGGCCAGCCGGCGAGTACCGGGAAGCGCTGCGCCTTGCGTCAGTCGACCGCTGCGGATATCCGCGACGATGGCGTCGACGATCCGACGGAACAGGGGTGCTGACGAGCTCGGGTCGAGCACGATGCGGATTTCGCAGGCCATGGATCGTCCACTAGCAGGGTGCGGAAGAACGCGAAGCGTTCTTCCGGACACCCTGCTCCGTGC
>CADEGN010000199.1 GCA_902826865.1 uncultured Myxococcales bacterium | reverse complement strand
GCTGCCCGGCTTGCGCCCGATCAGGGCCGAGCAGGACTCGCGGCGACGTTCCAGGCCAGCGCCAGCCACGCGATTGCACTTGCGCTCGACAGTGGTGACATCGCGGGCGCAGCGGCCACTGCCCGCAGGGCTCGCGCGCGACGCATGCGGCCAACCGGATCAGCCGCAGCGATCGCCCAGCTTCCACCCGCGATGAAAGCCCGGCATGCCGACGCAATGGCCCGCTATCGGCGCAACTCGGCCTCGCTCGAGAGGGAACTGTCGGAAGCGTGGCTCCGCCCCGCCGACGAACGAGCACGGTCTGAGCGCGAACGCGCCGCGTTCCAGGCCGAGCTCCGCGAAGCGATCCAAGAACGCGACGCTATCCTCCGAGGCGTGGAAGAAACGCTCGAACTGTCCGGCACACGCAACGACACGGGCTTATCGCTCCTCTACCATCCGCTGCCACAGGGGTGGGTCGGATTCGCAATCACCGATGGTGCAGTCACATCGCACCAATTCGAATTGCCGCCGCTCGACGACCCGCAAGCTACGAGCACAGCTTTGCTCACGCCATTCGAAGCTGAGATCGCGAGCGCCGATTCGATTCGCATCCTTGCGAGCAATGAACTTCTATCCCTCCCGTTTCATATGCTGCCTTGGAAGGGCCACCCGCTGGTCCACACTTCCCCGGTGGCGTACGGCCTCGATATCGGCCGCGTTAGCCGTAACACCAAGGCGGCACGAACAGCCGTGGTCGTTGCGGATCCGGAGACACGCGTTGCCGGCCTTGGTCAGCTACCAAATGCCCTGGCCGAGGGTGACATTGTCGGGGAGCGACTCACAACCGACGGCTGGGTGGTTCGGCGCTTGGCTGGCCGCGATGCGACCGCTTCTGCTGTTACCGACGCCATGCGCGGCGCAGGCTGGCTACACTACGCGGGCCACGGAATCCAGGCCGGCACGGGCGGCTGGCACAGCGCCCTGCTGCTCGCGGGTGAAAGTACGCTCGACGTCAGCGATATCCTCGCCCTCGAGGAAGCTCCCAGGGCAGTTGTGCTTTCCGCCTGCGATGCTGGCGGATCGCAAACAGCGCGCAGGGGAGACGCGCAAATGGCAATTGCGTTTCTGCTGGCCGGTTCGGATTTCGTGGTCGCGGCGGCGGGCAACCTCGAGGATGCGGGGGCACGCCAGTTCAGTGCTGCGCTATATCGCGCCCCTATTAGTACCCCGATTGATGGCCCAGCGATCGTTCGTCGTGCCATGATTGGGATGCAGCAGGGTGAGTCCGCAACGGCGGGATTCTTCGTCTGGGTCCCGTAGCTGAAGTGGGCCCTGACCCAGCGTCGCCGTCAGTTCGGGCGCGACTTCGGCGTATGAGAGATTGATCCAATTCGCGTTGATCTAGCCGTTCCGGGCAGGCCGCACTGGCTCCGATGCCCTCGTTGCGCACCAACCCCCCTTGAAAGGTCGAACTCGCATGACGTTCTCGGCTCGGATGCTCCGCTCGTACCTTCTCCTTGGCACGCTGACTGTCGGCCTAGGCGCAACTTCTGGTTGCCCTGCGCCGGTGACCTGCGTCGCGTGCACCTACAAGACGACGACGTACACGATCACCCCCGCGCAGCTTCAGGGTGGCACCATCAGCACTGCGGTGATGCGCTCAGAGGTGAAGCACCCAACTTGCCCGTACTCGGGTCACGGATCTCCCTGCACCGCAACGCTAAACATGGACGTCAAGTGCATCACGCCTGGCGCCGGCACATTCAGCGTAAGCACCCGCCCCAACGGGTACTCGAGCACCGCCTCAGGAAACGCCAGCGTCACGCTGCAGGTCCAGGTCGGCGCCTCAACGATTACGGTCGGTCCGATCACAGCGTCGGTTGGAAACCCCACCAGCACCGTCGAGCCAGCGCCGCCGTGTGGCGGCAGTGGCACACCGACCATCGTGCCGTGACGACCCAATCCCGCTAAGCGCCCGGCGTCGAGAGCAGGCCATCACCCGCCGGTGGCCGAGGGCCAACCGTTCTCCGGCGATGTTCGTCGCGTCGGCTGCCGCGGTCGCTCAAACCGCAGGCAGTAGCGATCCCACAACCCAAGCACGCGGCGCACCTCGGCATCGCCCTCAAGCCCGGCAGCCATGCCCTGGAGGTCGCCGCGGACCTGTTCGCATTGCGCGAATGCCCCCGCGTCATGCCACGCCTCCCGGCCGGCCGCCCACACGTCGGGCAGCGGTCGGGCAGCCATGGCCGCAAGTGCGTCCACGAATCGGATCAAATAGCGGCCCTTCTTCACGTTACCCGTGTCCCGGCCGATCTCTCCCAGGGTAAACGCAAACTCCTCGACCATGTCGTCGCCGGTCTCAGGGTCCTCGTACTCGGCCGTCAACATGATCCCGTCCTGCGGGCGCAGCACGCCACCACGAGCCTGGAGGTCGGAAAGGAACAGCTGTTGGGTACTCGCAAAGTAGTGAATCGACTGAACGTCCTCCTTCACCGCCGAGGATTCTTCTCCGTAGAACACATTCATCCGCAACGACGGTGGCAAGTGCAGCTGAAAGTGCACGTCATTCGCGACGGTCTCCACCAGCGAAACAAACCGCGACCCAAACACCGCGTCTACTTCGGCCTCGGAGCCAAGAAACACGTAGGCTCCTCGCCCCTTCTCCGTGAGTTCGTCGAGCAAGGAGTCGTTGAACTCAGTGCCGACGCCGATGCCAGACAATCGAATCCGGCGAGAATCGTAGTGCTTCCCAACAAGAGCGATCGTCGACTCGTCCGTCACGCCCGTGTTGGCGAGTGCGTCCGTAACGAGAAGTACCCGGTTACTCGCATCAGGCACGAACGAGCGGTCGGCGATCGCATAGCCGGTCTGCAGGCCCGCATTTACGTCTGTCGACCCGCGGGGCGCCATGCGGTCGATCACCTTCTCGAGTAGCCGTCGCGGATCACGACCCACGACGAAGTTCTCGATGGGTGTGCAAACCTGGTCATCGAACAACACGATGTGGACGCTGTCGCCACCCTTGAGCTCGTCGAGCATGCGGCGGAGACCTCGCTTCAGGTACTCCATGCGACCCTCGTCGGCCATCGAGCCGGAGCGATCGACCACGATCGTGAGTGCCGCATTGCGCCGCGACTCCCGATCGACTTGGCGTCCCGACACGGCCAATGCGAGGTTGTAGATCCCCGGCTTCTGTGGGTCCGCCGCGATCTGGGCCGCGACCGAAAAATCGTCGGTGTCCGCAACCGGGGCCGCGTCGAACGAGAAGTAGTTGAGCAGCTCGTGCGGGCGAATGTGCTGAAGTGGTAGCGGCAGGAACCGGTCGATCGCGAAGATGACGCGCTGAGCCGAGGATAGACTCATGCTGTCGTCGTTCGAGAGGTACGTCGCCCGACCCCAGTCGTCGTACTGCGTGTCGACGTCCTCGTACACGGGGGGTTGTGCAGCCTGGGTCGTTGCGGGAATCGCGAACGCTCGATCGTCCTTGGCTCCGCGGTCGCGCCGCCGCTGCTCACGCTCCTCTTTGCGCGCGCTCCGACGGTCATCGCGACCCCCCGGTCCCGCAGCGTCGGCCGGTGGCGGCGACTTGACCGCGACCGCAGGGGCCTCCGCCTCGTCGGAGGCAGCATCGCCGAGAGGTGGTGCATTGGTGGGCACCACCGGTTCCGGGTTCGGGGCCACGGGCCGGGTGGACCTCGACGCCGGCCTGGGCCTCGGTTCGGCGGGCTTCGACGTCCCCGCCGACGTGGGCGTCGCCGAACTCGAGGGCGAGAACGGCACGAAGCCGGACTTCTTTTTCGCGCGCGACTTCGTGGGCGCGCGCGGCCGGGTGGCGACCTTCTCGGGCTCGGGATCATCGAAACACCGGGCCGAGCGATCGATGAGGCGCGGCATGCTTGCGAGCTGAATCGTCGCCGCACGGCTGCGCTGGCGTGGAGGATGCGGGCGTGGAGTGAAGACGTGGGGCTCCCCCTGACCACCCCCATGCACGGCCAGCACGCCGCCGCCAGCCGGGGCCAACGCCTGGGCCGAACCGCAGCCCACGGTTAACCCGAGAAGCAAACATAACCCTCTCGATGCCTGCGATCGCATGTCGTGGGCCCGAACGCTGCCAGGGCCCGCCGCCTTTCACCCGGTGACGCCCTCGGGGAACCGAGGCAATGTCGGTGCCGTTAGACCAAACCGTCCCCGTCCGGAGACCAATTTGCCTCCCTGGGGCGTGCCGATGGATGCTTTCGCCCCCATGCGCCCGACCCTCCCTCTCGTGCTTGCCTGTACGCTGATGAGCGCCTGCAGCAAGCGGAGCGCCGCCTCGGCCGCACCGTCCGCGGGCGGAGCTGCGCACCCAACCGGGAGCGCAAAACTCGAGGACCTGGAGCGCGAGCTCGATGACGCGCGCAAACGCCTGGTGGGCGCAAACGCGACCCTTCGGATGGAGTCGGCGGAGGAGCAACGCACCTACAGTGACGACGCATCCGTCGAATCAGACGGGCGGAGCCATGCCCCACGGTGCCAGAACGTCTGCGATCTGACGGCCACCATCTGCGATCTCCGCACGCAGATCTGCAACCTCGCGGATGACCACACCGAAGAGCCCCGTTACGCCGCGTCGTGCGAGCGCGCGAGGGCTGAATGCGCACGCGCCGAAGAGGCTTGCGATGGTTGCGACAACTGAGCGCTGGTTCTTGGCACTGTTGCTCATCGTGGCGTGCAAGCCCTCGCGACGGGCGGAGAGCCCACCGCTCGATGGCGGAGCGCTCGCGGACGTCGAGCGAGCGCTAACGATGGCCGAGTCTGATCTTCGCGATGCCGGCGTCCAAGTGGCGTACCGTTCGCGCGAGGCGAAGGACGTCGCCCGCGATGCCCGGTCTGTCGCTGTCCCACCCCCCGCGGACCCCGACCGCGCTGTCCCTACGCCATCCGAACCGCCACCACCGGAAACCGAAGAGGGGCCACCGGTAGCCGAGCCGCCGCCAGCACCGGCAGAGCGCACGGAAACCGCGCCCGCGGCCGTTGAGCCCCAACGTCGCTCGAATCTGTTTGAGGAGTGGATCGCTCGCCGGCGCGCGACGAAGGCGGCCCGCAGTCGCTGCGAGCGCGTCTGTAGCCTCGCGGCAGCGACCTGCGATCTTCGCGATCGAATCTGCGATCTCGCATCCGATCACCCCGACGACGCGCGCTACGACGACGCATGCATGCGGGCCGAGGATCAATGCGTGGCCGCGAGAAGCTACTGCGATAGCTGTGGCGCGTGAAGGCTTGCGGTCACGCGAACGCGTGCCCGGCTGCCATCGCCGCGATCCCAAGGTGGTACACAAACAACCCGTTGTAGGCGACGAACGAGACGCCGATTCCGAACGCCGCGAGCCGACGACGGCGTTGGCGCCATAGCAACAGCAAGCCTAGTGAGACCAAAGCAGTCTTCACCAGGGTGAACGCCACGGCGTTGCCCTCGGCAAGATCGCTGAGCAACGCATTGGCCTCGGTCGCGACCCCCGTGTGCACCCACCAGAGGGTAAACACCGCATCGGCGAGGTTGAGCAGCAACACCGCGGTGACGGCCGTCCATAACCACCCTTCGTGGGTCTCATCATCTCCTATCGAGCGTAATCGCTCCCTCAGCGCCGAGGTCATATGTATCAGTGGATCTGCGCCGAGGTGGGTTCGCGTGCAACTTGTCTGGGTCTGTGCCGGCGTGATCCTCGAAGCGGAACTACCGAGAATCGCCTGGGGATCGAGCGAGACGACATGGCCGCCGCGCCCCCACGCCAGATCACCGAAGCCGGCGATCAAAATGGGACGCGCACGACGCGAACGTTTGAGAAGCGCGCGCGCGTTAGCTGGCGCCGCTACCGCGGAGCACAGCCGGTACGGTACGCAGCAAGATCTTCAGGTCGAGCCACAGCGACCAGTTGTCGATGTACTCAAGATCGAGCGCCATCCATTGCTCGAAATCGACTTGGTTGCGCCCGGATACCTGCCACAGACCGGTGAGGCCGGGCTTCACACTAAGCCGACGACGTTGCCACGCCTCGTACTGACCGACCTCCGAGGGCAGCGGCGGGCGCGGCCCCACCAGGCTCATGTCGCCAAGCAAGACGTTGAACAGCTGCGGCAGCTCGTCGATCGAAGTCGCGCGAAGAAAACGGCCCACCGCGGTGATTCGTGGGTCGCGCTTGATCTTGAACACCGGCCCGTTCATCTCGTTGAGGTGCTCGAGCTTTGCCCGTAGGGTCTCGGCGTCGACCACCATCGAGCGAAACTTGTACATGGTGAACTTGCGGCCATGGCGACCGGCGCGGACCTGCTTGAAAAAGACAGGACCCGCCGACTCCACTCGAATCGCAATCGCAGCCAGGAGCATCACCGGTGAAGCCACGAGGAGGCCAAAGGCAGCCCCGGCGATGTCGACGATACGCTTGATTAACAACCGCCATGGCGAGGTCGGGACGCGCGTCATGCCGAGAAGCGGCATGTCGAACCCCGTCACCTGAGCCACCTCGACCTTGCTGCAACCCCGGGGAATCACCGCGGGCATCGACAGCAGGACGTCGACGCCGCGCTCGTCGCAGGCCTGCAGCGCGGTGGCAAATCGGTTGACGTCCCGACCCGGCGCCGCGAACACCACCTCGTCGACCGGCTCACTGTCGAGGATCTTGGCCAGACGCTCGACGTCACCAACCAGCGGCGTCGCGTCGGAACGCACCGGTTCACCCGCGACGGTCAGATGCCCGACGAGGCGGTTGTTCCACGGGGAGCTACGCTTCAGCGAGGCAGCAAACGCCACGGCTTGATCACCGCATCCGACGATCAGAACGCGGTGCCCATCGACGTCTTGGCGCCGCACCGCCGCGACGACCTCGAGCACGACAAACCGACCAACGAGGAGAAACACAAGCTGGACGGCGCCAAGCATGAACACGAAACTGCGAGCGACGAAGTCCGCGCGGAAGGCAAACGCGGCCACCACGAACAACGCCAACCCGACCGCCACAGCCTTCGCGTAACGCCCCAACACTCGGACATAGCTGACGCGAAAGTCCGTGCTGCGGGACCACGACAACGCAACCGCCCAAACTGGCACGAGCGCCCAGAGCAGCGCGTAGTAAGCCTGGGGCTCAACCGCGCGCACTTGGATCTGCTCCTGCAGCAGCGGCAAGTGGAGCGCCGTGATGGCATTGCGAGCGGCGAGCGTGACCGCGAACGCGAGCACGCTGAGGAACACATCGATCGCGAGGAGGATCTGTCGGAACAGAACTGCTTGGTGCCTCGTCACGGTTCAGGAGCTCCGGAGGATTGCGCGCTGGAGATGGAGTGGGCGCCGAACAAGTGTCGACGCTTACGTCGAAATCGAAAGACTCCCGGATCGATGCTGTACACCCAGGCGCGGCGCTGTTCAAGCGCGCGGTTCGCAGCACCGGCGCCGGCACCTCGGCCGCAGGCGTTTCGGGGCCGCATCGCAAAATGCCGGCGCCGCGCCGGATCTTTCCCGCGTTGGGACGCGTGGAGTGCGGACTCCTTGCCGGTGCGGACATTCCCCCACGTCCAACGCACTTGGAGTCACGTCAGGAGGCGTGGTTCGAGCTCCGAACAACGCCCTCGGCCCCATGGTGGGCGCTCTATCGCGTCGCGGGGTTTCACGACGGGCTGGTAGGGTTCGCCCACCCATGCAACAGCGATTTCTCGGTCGCACTGGCGTGCGCGTGTCGGCCCTCGCGTTCGGCACCATGTCGTTTGGCAAGGACGCGGACGCTGATGAGTCCGCCCGCATGTTCCAGATGTCGCGTGAGGCTGGCGTTAACCTCTTTGATTGCGCCGATGTCTACGCCGACGGCGCATCCGAGGTAGTGCTCGGCAAGCTGATTGCGCCCTGTCGTGATGAGGTCGTACTTACGACCAAGGCCTATTTCCCAACTGGGCCAGACGGCAACGCCCGCGGAACCTCGCGTTATCACCTCGTGCGGGCCGTTGAGGCCAGCTTACGAAGACTCGCCACGGACAGAATCGACCTGTTTTTCCTCCATCGCTTCGACGAGGCCACCGCCCTCGACGAGACCCTTCGCGCGATTGAGTCGCTCGTGGAGACGGGCAAGATCCTCTATCCCGCGGTGAGCAACTTCGCGGCCTGGCAGACGATGGCGGCACTTGGGCTCGCTCGACTTCATAACTGGCAACCGATCGTCTGTACGCAGCCGATGTACAACCTCGCCAAGCGACAGGCCGAGGTCGAGATCCTACCGATGTGCCAATCCGAGGGTATGGGCGCGTTGACCTACAGTCCTCTCGGGGGCGGGCTGTTGTCGGGCAAGTATGGTCGTGAACGTCGCCCCGACAACGGACGGCTCGTGGAGTCGCCGATGTATCGCACGCGCTACGGAGATCCGGGCTACTACGAGCTTGCGGAACGCTTCGAGTCGTTTGCACGGACGCACGGGCACGTACCTGCCGCGCTGGCGATCGCCTGGGTGGCCGCCCACCCCGCGGTGACGGCACCGATCCTCGGGGCGCGCTCCGCTGAGCAGCTGGGCATTTGCCTCCGCGCCACCGACATCGCGATGACGGCGGAGCTTCGCAGTCAGATCTCGAGGCTTGGTCCAGCGCCCGCGCCCGCGACTGATCGCAACGAAGAGGGGACCGCCAGCAACTTCGGCTCCAGGTAGTCGGCGCGGCTTGCCTGGCCCGCGCCGAACGGGTACTCACATCGTCGCGCTCCAAGGCTATGCCCACGCCGTCTAAACCCCCCGCCGAAGCCGCCTGCGCTCCGGAGGAACACGGCCACCGCGAGGCACCCCAGCGCACGCCGGAGGCGGTCGAGCGCGCGGTCCGGCTCTTCCGCGCCCTGGGTGACGAGGCTCGCCTGCGAACCTTAGACCTCCTGGTCGCCGGTGAGGCATGCGTGACAGAGTTGGCTGATGCGATGCACGAACGCGTGTCGACCGTTTCGCATCGCCTGCGTCTGCTGCGGGCTGAGGGCCTCGTTCAGCGTCGACGGGAGGGCCGGCATATCTTTTACGCTCTCGCCGATCGCCATGTCGTCGAGTTGATCGAGAACGCGCTGGTCCATGCAACCGAGGATCACGACGACGAGGGCGACGACGACGCCGAGCCCTGACCTTCCCAGCGGGGCTCACGCGGATCGTCGTCCGTACCTTCGCGTTCCAGCGGGCCAGAGTGTTCATGCCCGTGCAAGTGCGCGTGCCCACCGGCTTCGAGAACCGCCAGCCACGGCCCGATTCCGAACCGCCAGAGCTGCATGAGCAACATCGCGGCGAGCACGGCAAGGGCCCCCCACGCGACGATGCCGTGATCGGCGGCGCGTAGGAGCCCGCGCGGCAGCGTCACCGGGATGCGACCAGCGTTCGCCGCCACCGCGAAGACGCAACACAGCAGCACGACCAGTCCGACCCCGCGGCGGACCACGCGGCCGCCATACGCCCGTCCGAGTACGGCGACCGTCGCCGCGTTGGTGGCCGGACCGAGCAGCATGCCAGCCAAGACCGCTCCGGCCGAAACCCCTTTCGTGATGAGCACCGCGGCAACCGGCATGGCTGCGGCGGCGCAGACGTAGGTGGGCAACGCGAACGCAACAACGGCCGCGATGTCGAGCCCAGTTGCTGCGAACGCCACCAGACCGCCCTCGGGGATCACCACTTCGACGTACGCCGCCGAGATCAGGCCCACGATCACCCACGGGACGACATGGAGGAACAACTCGTCGAAGTACGCGGCCGCCCGGCGCAGCGGGGGTACACGCTCCGGAGCGACCTCGCCGAGGTCGCAAGCAGGAGTGGCGGCACTGCGCGCAAACCGTGAGAAAGCGACGCCAGCGACAAACGCCAGCAACAGAGCCGCCGCCAGCCGGCTCAGCGCATACGGCCACCCAAGCAAGCTGCCAGATAGCGTGATGGCTTCCGCCCCGAGCTGCGGTGCGCCGATCACAAACGCAACGACAAGCGCCACCCCGGCACCGCGGGCCCGCAACCCCTCGGCGATCGGCAATACCCCACACGCGCACAGTGGAAGCGACCCACCGATTGCGATGCCACGCAGTGCCTGCTGCGGCGCCGTACCACCGGCGGCCCATTGTCGCGACAGCCGCGAACCGAACACCTGCAGCACGGCTCCCAGTCCAAGCCCGAGAAAGAGCATCGGCGCGGTCTGCAAGCCGAGGGCAACGAGGGCTTCGCCGACGCGCGCACGCAGCTCACCGTCGGCGCCGTGGCTATGACCCGACGCCAACGGAAGCATTGCCCCAGCAACAGCTGCAATCACATCGACGAGCCGAATCGCAAACGTGCGGCGGACACCACCAGCTTCGCGGTGCAGCAACACGTGGCAGAGAAAGCCCGAAACGAGGGCGGAAATCACCGGCAACGCGGAACCGGCGACCGCATTCGCAACCCGATCGGCGACGATGAAACCGAGGACCGACGCAAGCGACAGCGCGAGAAGTCGACGCCCAGCGGCGCGACGTCCACGCCCCCAGACGACCGCCCCCAGAAAAAGCGCAGTCAGTGGAATCGTGTGGGCGGCGACGGCGACGACGATGTCGAGGTGGCCATGCTCTGCGTGGCCGGGGCCCGAGTACGTCCCGAGCGCAACGCCTTCAGCAAACTGGTGGGCAGCGAAGCCGAGAAACCCGAGCTCAGCCCCGAGTCTGCGGGTGTTCAGCTCCCGACCGCGTGCGATGAGTCCGCCAAGTACGTGCGCCAATAGCCGCGGCAATACGAGTGCGGCCACGAAAAGCAGGAGTGCCCATCCACCGATCCCGGCCACGGCCTCCGGCACAAGCCGCGCCATTGCGAGGCTCGCGACCGCCACGATCGCGAACGTGCGCAGCGGAGCGAACCACGCGGACATCCGCGTCGTCAGCCGACCCAACATAGCGCCGGCGACCAACGACGCCAGCGTGATCGCGAGCGCGGCGATCACGGTGCCCCCGCCTGGCCGGCATCGTCGATCCATGAAACGCAATACGCTGCCGGCATCTGGACGAAACGCGCACGTGCGCGGGAATCCCCTCGCTACCGCCGTGCGCAGCGATGCGCAACGCCACGCACGCGTGCTCGACGGTCCCGTGCGCGGCTGCGCACGGCAAGACTGGCGTGCGTGGCACCGTAGGCCCGCTGGCGTCCTTCAATTGCACGCATGTGCAAGCATGCGAGTCGAGCCGTGCGGCGCAGCGCCTCCATCGACGATTGCACGCTTGCTCAAGTGTCGCGGTGTGGCCGCCGCTCGTCTATGCTCGCCACATCCGTGCCTGGCCTGCCGCTCGCTGTTGCCCTGCCGTTCGTGTGTGCGGCCCCGGATCTGGGCACGTTCGACGATCAGGGCACCTGCGATCCTGACGAACTTCAACCGCGGATCGAGCGATTGCTCGGTCGCGCCGCGACCCCCGACGATCTGGCGTTCTCCAGCGATGTCCACCGCCGTGCCGACGGGCAGTGGCAACTCGAGCTCGAGCGCAACGCTGAAGCGCCGGACGCACGCCGCACGTTCGTGGCGCCGAGCTGCGAGACCGTGCTCGACGCGGCCGCGTTTGCCGTCGCGATCGGGATCAACCCAACCCTCGCAGAACCGACCAAACCGTCGGCCGAGATCCCGGAGCCGATAGACCCCGCGACCGCTTCCGTGACGACGCCCGCGCCGACGTTGCCTTCGCCGCGGCCGAAGCCCACCACCGACGCGGCGCGCGAGCGGAGCGGCGAGGCCCAGTCGCCGCGCACCCTCACCGGGTTTCTTCGTCTCGCCGGCGGCATCGACGGTGGTGGCCTACCCCGCGTGGGCGCGATGTTCGAGGGGGCGGGCGGCGTTCGCGGAAAGTGGTGGCGCGCTGAACTCGGAGGCATGTTCCGCCTCCAATCCAAGGGGGTCTCCGCCGCCAACGTCGCCATCGGTGGCGCGTTCTCGATGTGGGCTGTTGGGGTGAGGGCGTGCGGCGTGCCGCGCGTTCGCACGACGGAGTTTCCGATCTGCGCGGGGGCCGAGGGCGGTCGGATCCGCGCCGACGGCACCGGCTTTGCGGGCGCGCGGCAGGCACGCGCACCGTGGGCCGCGGTTGTGCTGAGCCCAGGTGTCGCGATTGCGATCCGGCCCAATATCGCGTTTGTCATCCAAGCGGCCCTCGGCGTCCCGCTGGTCCGCACGGAGTTCACCGTCGAAAACCTCGGGCGGATCCACCGGACGGGCCCAGCCTTCGGGCGGGCGGTCATCGGCTTTGAGGGCCGGTTCCCCTAGTCCCCTGGAAACCTGATTCGTGGCGTTCTTCTCGTCGCGAATCAGGTTTCCAAGGGCCAATAGCTCGGGCTGTGACGGATTCGCCGCCGCGCCGGCAATGCCCCGACGGTGGTTCGGGCGGAGTACATTCGCGCGACGAGCGACGACGCGAGCGCGGACGCCATGACACTCCCACCGCAGCTCGATGCGACATACCGCGAGCACGCCGACTTCGTGTTTCGCGTGGCGTCACAGCTCGGCGTGGCTCGCGGGCAGACGGAAGACATCGTCCATGAGGTGTTCCTCGTGGTTGCTCGTCGTCTCGGCGACTACGACGGGCGCAGCATGCGTTCGTGGCTATACGGAATCACACGACGCGTCGTCGCGCATTACCACCGAAGCGCCTCGCGCGCCCGTCGGATCGAAGGGGTCCTTCTGCTGACGCGAGAACGCGATCCGGAAGAGCGCGCCGTCGTCGGCGAAGCGATCGAGTTCGTCGAGTCGTTCGTAGGAGAACTCCAGGACGATCAGCGCGTCGTGTTCGTGCTGGCCGAGCTCGAGGGCGTTCCGATCCCAGAGATCGCCGCCGCCACAGGCGTGAATCTCAACACCGTCTACTCGCGTTCGACGGACGGCTCGAGGAGACCGCGGGCGCGGTTGCCCCGGTTGCGGTCATCCCAGGGATCCCAGCGCAACCGGCCATGGACGTGGTGGCGAAGCCAGCACCCACCGCCCGGTCCCCGCGGACCGAGAGCCAATGGAGCGAGCAGAGCCAGCCGAGCCAACAGAGCCGACAGAGCGAGCCCCCCGCCCGCCCGGCGGGCGAGTCCGGGCTCTCTGCCGAGCTCAATCTCGTGCGCGCGGCCCGAGCGGCGATCGACGCCGGCAATGGCAACGCCGCGCTAAGACATCTTGCTGACCACGCCCGTCGGTTCGCTGATGGGCAACTCGCCCTCGAGCGAAACGTGTTGCGCGTCGACGCGCTATGTTTGGCCGGAAAACGTGCCCAGGCGCGGGCCGAAGCCATCGCATTTGCGCGCGCGCACCCGGGATCGAGGCACGTCGAGCGCCTCCGCAAAGTCTGTCGCGACTGAACTAGGGCGCCGTATTGCGCCACGAGGTCCGTCGGTGCGAAGCCGGCACGCGAGAATCCGAACGCGTGCCTTACGTTGCTCCGCATGCGACCGTTGCGGCGGTCTCAACCGCACAGCGGCATGGTCGGACAAAACTGCGTATCGCTGAAATCGCCCTTGAGGACGACCAACCCCTCGTCGAACCCCTCGTCGAGGATCACGTGGACGGTGTAGCTCCCGCTGACGACCCCGCCCGCGACGCTATCGACCGTCACCGTCGCGGATTTCACCGATACCTCCGACCCAGCGCCGAATGGCACGTACTCGCCGTAGCCTGCGGAGATCGGGCGAAGCGGTCCGAAGGCATACGACCCGGCCTCGAGCACGCCGTCAAACGCTAGCATGAGCTCGTACGGGGGGCTTAGATCGCAACCGTCTCCCTCGCCTTCGACGAGCCAGCGAAAGACGGTCAATGGACCATCCGCCGGACCGCAATCGTCGTTCACCAGCATCAAACCCATGGGACCGGGCGAGGAGACGGGATAGAGCGCCTCAGGAATGCAGTGACCACCACCGCACTCGGGATCGCTGACGCACCCGCACATTTGGGTCGCGGCGTCGTATTGGCACGCAAGCCCCGACCCCTCGCACAGGCCAAAGTTCTGGCCGACGAAACAGCGCTGCCCCGGCGCGCACTCACCGTCCATTTGACAACCCTTGCGAACGCAGCCGTTGGGGTCGAACTGCGATTCGGGAGCGCCGCAGTTGTCGCCACACGGCACCTCATGGGGCAGGCAACCGAGGTCCGCACCTGCTTCCGCGCACTCAGTTATCGAACCGGACTCCCCCGACTCAGCGCCAGTCGTTGGTTCACCGGTCGTTGGTTCACCGGTTGTTGGTTCACCGGTCGTTGGTTCACCGGTCGTTGGGCCGGACACTCCTGACGTATTTGCGGCCTCACTCATCCCGTCGCCAGTACTCGCGTTGCCCATCGAGCCGCCGCTGCCCTCCTCCAGCGTTCCCAGGGAGGTCTTGTTACCGCAACCGACGAGCGCCGCTGCGGCGGCGCACCAAGCAACGTATTTCATGGTCATGTCTCCTAGGAGCGTGACCCCGTAAGGGGTCACGCTCCTCCGTGCCCGTGCCCGTGCCC
>CADEGN010000198.1 GCA_902826865.1 uncultured Myxococcales bacterium | reverse complement strand
CGATGGCCGAGATGATGGAAGAATCTTCGCACTTTGACTCGCACACCGTCAACGTCGGGCGCACCAGCGCCACCGTCAAGGGCGGTCGTCGATTCAGTTTCGGCGCGCTCGTGATCGTCGGCGACCGCCGCGGCCGCGTCGGCTACGGCTACGCCAAGGGCGTTGAAGTGCCGCGCGCCGTCGAGAAGGCCGAGAAGGCCGCCCGGCGCACGCTCATCACCGTGCCCATGGAAGGCAACACCATCCCCCACGAAGTCGAAGGGACCTTCGGCGCCTCCAAGGTGCGCCTCATCCCCGCCTCACCCGGCACGGGCGTGGTCGCGGGCCGAACCCTTCGCGCCCTCCTCGAACACGCTGGCATTACCGACTGCCTCACCAAGTGCTACGGCTCCACGCACGCCATGAACGTGCTCAAGGCCGCCCTCGACGGCATCGGTCGCCTCCGCTCGCCCCAGCGCGTTGCCGAACTGCGCGGCGTCACCCTCGAACCCACCGAAACCGCGGTCAAGGTCAGCAAGGGCCGCGCCTTCATGCCCGCCGGTTTCTCCCTGCCCAAGCCCAAGCCGCGGCAGGAACGCCAGGGCGGTCGCCCCGGCGGCGGATCGGCCAAGAGCTCATCGTCCGCGCCGAGCGTCGGGGCGGGACGCTGGTGGTGCCCACCGTCGGGACCGTCACTCGCCACTAGAAGTCGCTCTCGCGTTTGGCCTCGTCGATCAGGCGCGCACCCTCCATCAACAGGTGCGTCGTCGAGGATTGCACGGTGTCTTCCATGTCGACCTCCATGGCGTTGAAGCTGAACGCTCCCGCGCGCCAAGCAAGCATGGCGTAAATCGACTGGCGGCCATCGAGACCGGCGTGCTGATCGATGCGCGCGCTGACGACGTGCCCGGCGCGAAGGAAGATGCGACCGACGTCGCCGGTCTCCATCTCCTTGAGGGTCAGCAGGCCGTCCTTGCGTTCCATCTCCATCATCACGAGCAAACTCGAGAGCCCGAGTTGCTCGAGTCGACCGCTCATGGCTGTGTTGCGATGCTGCGCGGGGAACGACCCGCTGGGCGTGAGGTGCCCTCCGTCGTCGGTGCGTTGCGGCGTCGCTCCGAGTCGGAGGTGGCCCGGCGTTGCGACGGCGATCGGCGGGCCCGGGGGAGCTGCGGGAGGCGCTGGCACGGCGACCGCGGGCGGATACGGTGGAGCGGGTGCTGGCGCAGCGGCGGGTGGATAGGGCTGCGCCGCGGGCGGGTAGCCCGGCGGAGGCGGATACGGATAGGGCGCAGGCGGATAGCCAGGTGGATAAGGATACGGAGGCGGTGGGTATCCGGCGGGCGGGTATCCCGGTGGATAGGGATATCCGGCGAACGTCGCCGGGTCGGGCGCGCTCCCGGGTTGCGGTGCCGGGGTGAACTCGCGGCCCGGCACGCCGGCCTGCGACTTGTAGCTCCCGGCCCCCTGGCGATTGGCCAGCGCGCTCGCGACCCGCTTCTCGAGATCGGAGAAGCGAAACGGCTTGGCCAGGTAGTCATCCGGTGAGAGCCCCAGCTCACGCAGTCGAGCCTCGTCTTTGCCGAGCGCGGTGAGGAAGATGACGGGGATCGCCGCGAGCTCCGGGATCGACCGCAGTTGTTGGACGAAGGTCCACCCGTCCATCACCGGCATCATCACGTCGGAGATGATGACGTCGGGCGGTTGGGCCCGCGCGCGTTCAAGGGCTTGCCGACCTTCGCGGGCGGTGTCGACGGTGTAGCTCTTTTTTTCGAGGGTCGCGCTGACCATCCGCAAGATCCACGGATCGTCGTCAACGACGAGGACACGCGCGCCCACGATGGTTCGAGCCTACCAGGGCCGGGTCACCGCGGCTACCGCGAACGCCCGGCGCGACCCTCAAGGGCGGGGGGAGGGCGGGGGCGGTGCGAGCACGCGCGTTACGATGGTAGCGGGGGTGTTGGGGGCGCCGCGGCGGAGCGTTGGGGGGCCGGGCCGCTCAGGCGCGAGCTGATCCGGTTCCAGCGCTCACGCCACGCCTCGCGCGTGGCCGCCGATCTCGCCACGTCCCAGCTGGGACGAACCTGCGCCCACATGACCGTGGCCACGATGCCGAGCTTGTCCTGGGCGAGTTGCAGCGCTCCACGGGCCTGACGAAGGCGGTCCCCCACCGGATAGCTTGCGGCGTATTTCGGGATCAAGCTCGCGCCGATCGCGAAACGCGAGGCCCGCAGATACTCGGAGATGAACACGCTCGGTCGCCCCTCGGCGCACGAGAGCAGGGCCATCGAGCGTCTCCGCGCGGTAGGTCCGCTGTTCCAATAGTCGAAGAGCGCGCGTCGAATCGCCCGCGAACCGGTGGTGCCACCGCGGAATGCCTCGTAGATCGCGTCGGCGAGGGCCTGGCGCGTGGGCACGTAGCGGTCGTGCTCGGCTTTGTAACGGCGCAGCGACGCGGCGTCGAGCCACGGCTCGCCGGTGGGCGCGTCCATGCGCCGAGCTCCTTCGAGGCCGAGGGTCTGTGCGTCGCGGAGCCCCATCGTCATGCCGCTGGCGGTGATCGGGTGCGAACAGCCACCGGCGTCGCCCACCAGGACGAGCCCAGGCAGCATGGCCTCCGGCGCTGGCAGGTTAACCGTCGGCGCCATCTCGAGCGGGCCCTTGTGACGAACGATCGCCGAAGCGACCTGCTCGGCGAGGGGTGCGGGTAGAAACGGTACGAATGCGCGCAGCAGATACTGCTTGATCCCTTCACCCTTGGCCGGTAGCTCGCGCGGCATGTCGAACGTTACGCGCACCGAGGTGCGACCGTCGGCACGACGGAGGATCGGGTAGACGAGAATCGGACCCCACGCGCCGAGCATGACGTGGGCGTAGCCAGGCGCGGGCAGGGTCGCGTCGAGCACCTCGACGCCGGCGGTGAAGCCGAGCGTCTCGCGTTCACCGGTGATTCCGGCCAGCTTGCGCACGGTGCTGCCCTTGCCGTCGGCCGCAACGATCAAGTCGCACGCGAGCTCGACGGTGTTGCCGTCGTTGCTCTCGAGCAAGATCCCGTTGAACTTGCCTGCCGAGTCTCGGCGTAGCTCGACGACGGTCCAACCCTCGCACAACTCCACGCGCCCGAGCTCGGCGATGGTCCGGCGGAGGGTGCGGACGAGCACCTTGTGATGGACCGCCATCCCGTGCGGCCGTTCACCGGTCACCGTGGAATAGGCCAGATCGACCCACGGGGAATCAGCATCCTCAAATACCGCGAAGCCATCGACATCCATCGCGCCGGCGGCTTGCAGTGCGGGATAGAAGCCGAGCTCGTCGAGGATCTGGGCGCCGCGCGGGTGGATCCACTCGCCGGAGAAACGGGGGTGCACCCCGGGGTGGCGGTCGATTATCAGGATCCGCCGGCGCCTCTCGCTGTCCGCGAGGGCCAGGGCCTGGGCGGTTGCACAACCTGCCAAGCCCGCGCCGACGATCACCACGTCGTAGTGGATGTGGCGGGGTTTCATGCGCGGAGCTCCGTCACCCGAGCCTGGCGCTCGGCGTAGATAAGCAGCGAAGCGAGGGCTTCGCGCGTTGCCGCGCTGAGATCAAGCGTCTCGGGCGACAGGCCAAAACCACCGGGCGAACGCGCTGGTCCCTGGGCGAATCGCTCTGGTCCCGCGGCGCTGGCTGCGACGAGGTAGCGCGCGGCCCGGTGGGCCTGCACGCATACATGGCCGAGTTCGAGCAACGCGCGTAGACCCGAAGCCGTGTCGAGCAGGTCGCCGAAGCTTCCGTCCTCCCGTTGCCGGCTGCGGATGCGTTTCTCGACCTGCTGGCGCATGCGGTGCTCCTCGGGCAGCAGGGCGCCGGCGCAACGCGCCAGGGTGCAGAGGGTGACGAAGTCGAGGCCCGGGTGGGTGTCGAGTTCGCGCTCGAGGCAGGCGAGCCCGCGGGCCACGCGATCGTCGTCCGCGGCGAATCCCGTCCGCGCGAGTTCCACCAGCGCCGATGCGGTCAGGCGCACGTGGGTCGCGTCGGCTTGATCACCGTAGGCCAGCAGATCGGCGTCGGTCCACGGAAAGCGGCGCATGAACACGTCGGTCTCACCGCGCTCGAATCGCGCGAAGGATCCGTCGGGCTCCTGCATCGCCAGCACGACTGCGGTTGCGCGCCGGATCGCTGCCCATGCCGGTGCGGCACTTGGGTCGTCGGCCGACAACCGCCCGAGCGCGGACAATGCGTTGCAAGTCGCGGCGAGGTCGAGGTGCATCCGCGCGCCAGCCTCGAGCGGCCAACCGCCGGCCGGGGCATCGGTTCGCGCCTGCCATGGACCCACGTCCTGCAGCTGGTGCCGCACGAGCCAGGCCGTCGCGTCGCCGCCGGGCCGCGTGCCGATCAGCTCGACCACCACCGCCATGGGTGTGCCACCGAGGCCCTGGGCGAGCGCTTCCCGTCCGGCACCCACGCCGCGGGGGATCACCACCCGGCCTCGCGCGCGGCGAAGGTAGTCGAGGCCGCGGCGGATCCGCGGGTCGTCGGAGCGGGCGCCGAGCACTCGCAGCGCCACCAACGACAACAGGGTCGGGCGAACGGAAAACCATCCGCCGTGCTCCTGCTGCGCTTCGTCGATCCACCGCGCCGCGCGGCGGACTGCGATTTCCGGCAGGGGCCCCCGGGGCAGCTTGCGCGAGAGTTTGACGGCGCGATCGAAGGCTTGGAGTAGATCGCCAGCCAAGGTCGCGCGGGTCAGGCGCGGTGCGACGAGGGCTTGGCCGCGGTGGCGAACCAACAGCTCGGAGGCGTCGGTCAGGTGCAGCCTCGCCTTTTCGCGGGCGAGCACGAGGTAGGGCGTGAGCACTCCGCGGGCCCAGGGTGAGAAGCGCGCCGGGGAGATCGCGATCGAATTCGGGACGAGGAACAGCTCCGCGGGGATCGCCGGCAGCCACGACCACTCGATCTGGCCGGCCATCGCCAGCCACAGGCGCGCGATGAAATTGGCTCGCTGCGCGCCGCCCAGGGCATGGACCACGCGGACCGCCTTCACCATCGACTCACTCGTGCGTTCGTCCCCACCCTGTGCCCGGGCCCAATACGCCATGGCCGTCAAGGACAGGTCCGGTCGACCCTGGAGGTCGAGCCACGCGCCGGACGGGTCTTGCTGCCCGCGAATCCATGCGAGCAACCCCTCGCGTTCATCGGGCGAGAGATCGCGGAGCAGCTGGTCGGCGAGCAGTACCTCGCACGCCGGACCGACGTCGGGAATCGCCACCAACGAGCGGTCCGTGGGCGAGGCACCCGGGCGGATGCCCTCGGTCGCACGCGCGAGCCAGTCGTCGCTCCACGACTGCAGTTTGGTCAACGCGGCGGGCAGGCCCTCCACCTCGCGGGCGTCGGCCAGCAGCTGTCGTTGAGGGGTCGGAGCACCGTGCTTCGCGGGTGTAGGGATCGCGTGCAACATGTTCAGGCGTGCGGGAGAGGGCAGGCGCGACGTCTGCGCGAGGTCCGCAAACGCCCCGCACGCTATCACGCCCGCGGGCCGTGGCGCGTCGCCCCGCCCGGCCGATTGTGACCGCTATCACAGTCGAAAAACGGTGATTTAGGCGCCGGTCAAGCGTCGAATTTCCGACTTGCCACCGGCGACGCGCGCCCCGGCGACCCCTGCCCGCCCGCACCGATGAGCGGTGGCGGTCCCGCGGACGACCTGACAGACTGCGAGACGATGAAGCTCTCGCTGCCACGCGCGTGCCTTGCTGTCGCGTTGTTCGTCCCCGCCTGCCAATCCGACCCCAAGCCGCTCACCCAGGGCGTCGTGAAGTTGTTGTTTCAGCGCGCGGAGAACCAGGGCGGATCGCCCTATCCAGGAACCCAGCGCGTCATCGCTACGTTGAGCTACCAGCCCTGTCTCATCGATTACTACGAGCGCAACCCGTCGCAAAAAGCCGATGGTCGCGACGGTGAGGCCGTCTTCGGTTCCGCCGAGCTCGGCGGCGAGGGCTGGACCGATCGCTTGTGTGACACCGACGTGCCCGGCGGCGTCGATTGCGAAGTCGAGTCGATCGAGCAGCAGATCAACGTCGCCACCAACAATCAGCTCACCGTCACATATACGCTCACCGAGGATCTCGAATACGGCGTGCTCCCATTCGGCCCGCTGCCGACCGAGGAAACCGCCGCCTGCCCGGACGACCTGCCATACGCGCGCGTGAAGGCGGTCGACGGCTATAACGGCGCCGGCGGGCGGTTGTGGCGCACGCAGAACTTCAACCCGGACCGCGCGTACACCAACCAAGGCGAAGAGATCTCGATCTACGCGGTCGCAGCGATGTGAACCGATGCGGCGACTCGGCCGGCTCCTCGCGACCACGGTGCTGTGCGCGGCTTGCAGTTCGCCGCCAGCACCCGCGACGGAGCTGCCTCCACCGTCCGCACCGCCACCGGCGCCGCGCTGCAACGCGCCACCGGTCGGCGCCGAGATCGTGGCGCAGTGGCACGGGCAAGCGTGTCCCTACGTGCTCACGCGCAACGGCAACCTCCTGCGGCTTCATCACCGTGATCCCGCGTCGCCGACGGTGGCCGAGGGACCGGCACCGACGTGCCGCGCCGCCGCCTGTCGCTATGAGGGTGTCGCTACTGATCTCGGACCGCTGGTGATCGTCACCGAACCGGGGGCGCAGAGCGAGGTTCCGCTAGGGGTCCAGCTCGGGATCGTCGTCGGCGGGACGCACCTCGATTTCATCGATCTCTGGGCGGCGGCCGGGCCCGTTGTGTCCGAGGACTCCACCGACCTCGGTCCCGCCCACGCCCTGGTCCCGATGCGTTGCGCCGGGCAGCTGGCGCTCGTGGCCGCGCCGCGGCTTTCCGCTGGCGAGGGGGTGCCGCCGCCACCGACGTTGGAAGCCCGCGCAGGACGGATCGTACGCGAGGCGGCGACGCTCTCGCTCGCGCCGGTCGACCCCGCGACCTGCGAACGTATGCACCTGCCACTGCCGTGACGCGCCCCGCTTAGGGGTGTGCCTTGAGCTGCTAGGCCTCGACGATGCATGCGCCGATCGACTCAGCACCCGGTGCCGGCGCGCTGAACATCGGCGTGCAGGCTGTAGGGCTGCTGCAGGTGTCGGTATCGTCCGCGTTGCACAGGGGCGTGCAGCACGATTCTGAGCTGCAGCCCGGCACAAGCCCGCCGGGGAAACAGGCGAAGCCTTCGCCGCAACCGGTGTCACGCCCACTGCAAGGTTCGGCGGTTTGGCCGGTGTCAGCGAGCTCGGAGAACCGGCACACGAATCGATCGCCCTCGGGACGGCACTGCGTATCGCCTGGGCACATCGCGTCAAACGGGCTGCACTCGGGGGCGCAGAACGGGATGTGCGTGACCGGAGCGGCCACGCACAGGGCATCTTCGCAGTCACTCGCGACGCTGCAGAGTTGCATGCACTGCCCGGCAGCATCCTCGGACGCGATGCACGCCGTCCCCGCCGCACACCCATCGGCGCCCGTGCCCGGGCTCTGCTCGCAGACCTCGTACAACCCGAGATCCGCAGAGTCGCTGACGCACTCGTAGCCATACGTGCCGGCCGCGCTCACGGCCGTACATTTCTCGCCCGGGTTGCAGCCCGTCTGTGTCACCGGGTTGCAGTCCATGCCAGGTCCCTCGCCGTTTCCGCTCTCGTCGGCCGCGGAATCGTCGTCAGCGATGGTCCCGGCGATGGTGCCGCCGCCCCCGTCGTCCCCGGTATCCCCTCCGCCGCTGCTAAGGGCGTCGCCGTCGAGTCGTTGGCATCCAACGACCAACGCAGTGAGGGTGAGGGCAGCGCGACAACGCAGGGTGGAGGCCATGGTGAGGGAGGCTAGCGCGGGCACTCGGGCGCGACCAGTCGTAGGATAACGCGCCCGTGCCCCCGGGCTTACAGTCGCTCCATCCCGCAGTGCACGGCACAGAGGGTGAGTAGCCGCGCCGCCGTCTCACACGCGGCGATGACGTCGGAACCTCGGGTCCTCCCGAGCGAGACCAGCGCGGGCGGACCCGGGGACAGCGCGAGCAACTCCGTGCACGCGCGAGCCGCATCTGCATCGAGTGGCCCAAGCTCCCCATCCGCAACCGCGCGTAGATGATCGAGATACGAACGTCCCCACATCGTCTCGGCCGGGCCGCGCCGTGCGGGATCATCTCCGGCCCACGCGACGAGCACGGCGTTGAGGGCCATGCCACCGCCGCGCCGCAGATGGGTGATCGCCGCTCGTCGGTGTTCGAGATGATCACGGGCCGACCCGACCTCGTGGCGCGCGGCCGCAAGCCACGCCGCGGCGGATAGCCGCCACAGCCAGTGCGCATGAGCTTCGCTCACCGATCCGCCGTACCGCTGCCGAGCGAACCGTCGCTTTCGCCGCCCGAGCTGGTGCTCGCGCCGCTCGAGCTGGTGCTCGTGCCGCTCGAGCTGTTGCTCGCGCCGCCCGAGCTGGTGCTCGCGCCGCTGCCATCCGACGTGGCGTCGCTCGAGCTGCCCGCGATGGTGGTGCCGCTCGACGAGGTCGACGCGTCGGGCACGTAGATGAAGTCGCGTTTGCCACCGATGTCGAAGCGAATACCGACGTCGTACTTCGCTTGGCCTCCGCCGCCCTCCAGATCGTCGACCGGCGTACACTCACCCGGTGTCGGGTCGGTCTTGGTGTTGACGCATTCGCCCTTGGCCAACACGCGGCCGCTTTGCGTGCATATCAGGCCCGCGGCGCATTCGCCGTGGCACACGCAATGCCCGCCGTCGCGCGGGCGGCACGCGCTGGCGAGCGCGGCTGCCGTTGCCATGGCCGCGAGGATGCGAAAAACCACCGCTCGCGTCATGGCGGAATCGCCTTGTACTCGATCTTCTCGATCTCGAGCTGGCGCGCGCCCTTCGGCAAGTGCAGCGTGACCTCGTCACCCGTTGATTTGCCGATCATTGCCCGGACGATCGGTGAGCGGATCGATAGTCGGCCGCGATCCGCGTCGGCTTCGTCTTCGCCAACGATCGTGTAGATCGCGCGCTCATCGGTGTCGAGGTCGAGCACGGTGACAGTGGCGCCAAACGCCACGCGATCGCTGGTTGTGTGCGCCGGGTCGATGACTTCGGCGAGGGAGATCCGGTATTCGAGGAAGCGCATGCGCGCGTCAAGGGTGCTCTGGCGCTCCTTGGCGGCGTGGTACTCGGCGTTCTCGCGCAGGTCGCCGTGCTCGCGCGCGACCTCGATGTCGCGGACATTCTCGGGCCGATCGACCTCCTTGATGTGCCTAAGCTCGGCGCGCAGGCGATCGAGACCCGCCGGGGTCATCGGGAAGCTCTCTTCGGCCATGACGAGCGACCATACCTCGGGCGGGCGGTCAGCGGTAGCCTGCCCGGGTTGCCGGCGCCTCGGCGGGCGTGAACGTGGGGCGGCGGTGGAGCTCTTGGAGAGGCACAACCGCGACACGGCGGTCGCTACGGAGCTTCGCGATTGCCTCGGCCGCCGCGAGCGCGCCCCATACCGTCGTGAAGTAGGGGATCCGTAGGTTCAGCGCCGTGCGTCGGAGGGTGAAGCTGTCCGCGCGATCGCTCGCGCTACCTGACGTGTTGACCACGAGGGCGATCTTGCCGTTCAGTAGCGCGTCGACGGTGTGCGGTCGACCCTCCTTGACCTTGTCGACGATCGCGCAAGGCAGTCCTGCGGAGAGCAACGCCTGCGCCGTTCCACGCGTAGCCATGAGTTCGAATCCCGACTCCACGAACTTGCGGGCGGCGGGGACAACCGCCGCTTTGTCGTCGTCGCGGACGGTAACGAGCACGCAGCCCTCGCGGGGCAAGCCAGTGCCTTCGGCGACCATCGCCAGCGCGAATGCCTCGCCGAAGCTGGGACCGATGCCCATGACTTCGCCGGTCGACCGCATCTCCGGCCCGAGGATGGTGTCCACCCCCGCGAACTTGCGAAACGGGAACACCGGGATCTTGACCGAGACGTGATCCGGTACGACCTCGCGCGCGCCTAGTTCGGCGAGTTGCTCGCCAGCGCCGACGCGGGCAGCGATCTTCGCGAACGGGATCCCGGTGGCCTTGCACACGAACGGCACGGTGCGCGACCCCCGGGGGTTGACCTCCAGCACGTACAGACGGTGGCCGCGGAGCGCGAACTGGACATTCATCAGGCCGATCACGCCGAGCTCGCGGCCGAGCACCCTGGTGATCTCGCGGATGTCGTCGAGAACGTGGCGAGCGACGTTAACCGGGGGCAGCGAGCAACTCGAATCCCCCGAGTGGATCCCGGCTTCCTCGATGTGCTCCATGATGCCCGCGATCACGATGTCGCTGCCATCGCCGACGGCGTCGACATCGAACTCGGTCGCGTTTGGCAAAAACTCATCGATCAGCACCGGGTGATCGGGTGAGGCCTTCACCGCGTTGCGCATGTAGATGTCGAGCTCGGCGTCGTTGCCGACGATCTCCATCGCACGCCCGCCAAGCACGTAGCTCGGGCGCACCAGCACCGGGTAGCCGATCTCGTGGGCAACGGCGAATGCTTCGTCGGCCGAGCGAGCCACGCCCCAGCGCGGGCAGGCGATGCCCAGTCGTGCGAGCAGCTGGCCAAAACGCTCGCGATCCTCGGCCAGATCGATCGACTCCGCCGGCGTGCCGAGCAGGCGGTGGCCGGCAGCTTCGATCGCCCTTGCTAGCTTGAGCGGCGTCTGTCCACCGAACTGCACCAGCACGCCGACGATCGTGCCGGAGCGCGACTCGGTGTCGAGCACCCCGAGTACGTGTTCCCGGGTGAGCGGCTCGAAGTACAACCGATCGCTGGTGTCGTAGTCGGTCGACACAGTCTCGGGGTTGCAGTTGACCATGACGGTCTCGTACCCGGCGTCGCGCAGGGCGAAGGCCGCGTGGCAGCAGCAGTAGTCGAACTCTAGGCCCTGACCGATGCGATTGGGTCCGCCTCCGAGGATGACCACTTTCTTGCGCGCGCTTGGCTCGGCCTCGTCCTCTTCTTCGTAGGTGGAGTAGAGATAGGGCGTGGCGGTGGCGAACTCCGCCGCGCAGGTGTCGATGCGCTTGTACACGGCGCGGATTCCGGCCTGGAGCCGGCGGGTGCGGACGGCTTCCTCGGACACGCCGACCAAGTCGGCGATGCGGCGATCCGACAGGCCGTTGCGCTTGGCGGCGCGCAGACGGGCGGCATCGGGCAGTTCCCCGCGTGGCCCGGCCGCAAGTGACTGCTCGCCCTCCACCATGATCGCGATGTGATGGAGAAACCACGGGTCGATCCGGGTGCGCGCTGCGATGTCGGCCACCGCGATACCTCGGCGCAGTGCGGCCGCGATCTGCCACAGCTGTTGCGGATGACTGCGCCCCAACTGGGCCATCAGCTCGCCGTCGTCGAGCCCCGCGGGATCGCGATCGAAGCCGTAGGTATCTTGCTCGAGGCTGCAGATCGCCTTGCCGAGCGATTCACGGAAGGTGCGCCCGATCCCCATCACCTCGCCGACCGACTTCATTTGGATCGTCAGCGTGTTGTCGGCGCCGCGAAATTTCTCGAACGCGAACCGTGGAATCTTGGTGACGACGTAGTCGATGCTGGGCTCGAAGCTCGCAGGTGTGGTGCGCGTGATGTCGTTGACCAGCTCGTCGAGCGTGTAGCCGATCGCGAGCTTGGCCGCGAACTTGGCGATCGGGAACCCGGTGGCCTTGGACGCCAAGGCGCTCGATCGCGACACCCGCGGGTTCATCTCGATCACGGTTTCGCGGCCGGTGCGTGGATCGACGGCGAACTGGATGTTGCATCCGCCGGTTGTCACGCCGATCTTGCGCACGATCATGGCCGCGTGGTCGCGCATGCGCTGGTACTCTTTATCGGTCAGGGTTTGCGCCGGCGCGACGGTGATGCTGTCGCCCGTGTGAACCCCCATCGGATCGAGATTCTCAATCGAGCAGATGACGACGAAGTTGTCGGCGCCGTCGCGCATGACCTCGAGTTCGTACTCTTTCCAGCCGAGCACGGACTCCTCGAGTAGGACCTCGCCGTCCATCGACTCGCCGAGGGCGAACTGGACCTTGGCCTCGAACTCATCACGGTTGTAGGCGACCGCGGCCCCGCTGCCGCCCAGGGTGAAGCTAGGCCGGATGATCACGGGAAAGCCGATCTCGTCGAGCGCGCTTCGGGCTTCGATCAGCGATCGGCAATAGCGCGAGTGCGGCACCTCGAGGCCGATCTCGAGCATCGCCTCCTTGAACTTCTCTCGATCCTCGGCGCGCTGGATAACATCGACGTCAGCGCCGATCAGTTCGACGCCGTGGCGCAGCAGCAGCCCCGCTCGGGCCGCCGCGATCGCGAGGTTGAGCGCGGTCTGGCCCCCGACCGTCGGCAAGATCGCGTGGGGCTTCTCGCGCGCGAGCACCTGGTCGAGCACTTCTGGGACCAGGGGCGCGACGTAGGTCCGGTGGGCCAACTCCGGATCCGTCATGATCGTGGCCGGGTTCGAATTGAGCAGGATGACCTCGTAGCCCTCCTGGACCAGGGCCTTGACCGCCTGCACGCCGGAGTAGTCGAACTCGCAGGCTTGACCAATGATGATTGGCCCCGAGCCAAGCACGAGGATTCGTTGCAGGTCGTCGCGACGCGGCATCGAGGCGCGAGCCTGCCCCATGGCTGAGCCGGGGTCCAGACGGCGCGGGGGCGGCAGGAACCAAGGTGCGCGTGCGCCAGCGCATCGGCGGTGAGCCAGCGCGCGCGCGCCTGAGCAAGGACCGGCCCGGCGCAGGGAGTCCGCTGCCGGCGTTAGCGGCGAACGATCTTGCCCTTTTGAAGGAGGTGCTCGTTACCGAGGTTGGCGACGATGACCTCCTGATTCCCCGTGACATCCCAGCCGAGGCTGGCGAGTCCGTCGAGGATCCGTGTGCGCAAGCGGATCGAGTCTTCGCTGGGCTCACCGAGCCGCGCGATGAGCGGCGTCTTCGCGCGCTCGTCTCCGATGTCGACCAGCTGCTCGACGGCGAAGAACCGGACGCCTTCGTCCGGATCCCCTAGGTAGCGCGTGAGGATGTCGACCACCGCCGGGTCATCGATCTCGGCCACGTGCGTCAAGATCTGCAGCTTGGTCTTGGGGTCGCGCGCATACTCGGGAGGGTGGCGCTCGAGCATGGCATCGAGCACCTTCCACTCCTGCTCTTCGCTGGCAACGTCCTCGAGAATGCGTAGGGCCCACGCCACATTTTCGCTTTCGGTGCAGAACTTCTCGAGCGCAGGCAAGACCTTGCTTCCGAGGCCCGACAGCTCGCGATAGGCCCAACCTTTCTCCTCTTCGTCCTCGATGCTCTTGGTGGCGACCACCGTGAAGCGCTTCATCAGGCCGACGAGCGCTGCGGTGGAGCCGTCGTCGAGGAGCTGCTGCATCGCGTGGTAGCGATCGGCGGATTGCGTATAAGGGTTGGTCAGGACCTTAACGTGCTTGTCGACCTTTGACTTCCCGCCACTGGAGAACAGATCCATTAAACCCACAATAGAATCGCTCACCTTCTCGTCGGCGGTCTTAGCCGAACAGGCCCGCACCTTCAAGGCGGGGCCAGCGCGCCGCCCGTGGAGCTGCCCCCCGACCCGGTCTCGATGCCAGTCTCGGCCGTCATGTTGGCTCCGGAGCCCGAAGCGGTGCTGGAGCTCGATTGCGAGGATGTCTCGGTTTGCAGACCGGTGTCTGAGGCCCCGGACGAACCAGTGTCGGTCCCCGACGCCGTCCCCGGGACCACGCCTGGTCCAGTGGCCGGTCCTGATGATCCCGACTCCGCGCCTGTGCTCGTGGCCATGCCGCTTCCCGGCGACAGCCGACATTCGCCGGCGGCTGCGTTTGCATCGCTGCCGTTGCGGTGGCAGCAACCATCGGCTTCGCACGTGTATCCGGCTGGGCACTCAGGCGCGCCGGAGGGATCGCATGCGAACATTACATCCGCGGCCGGTGCTTCGAAGCACGCCGAGGCGAGCAGGCCGAGTGAGAGGCCGAACAAACACCTTGGCGCGTGCATGCTCAGAACCTCGCCCCGATCCCGCCGTTGAACACCGCCTCGACCCGCCGGGCGGTCTTGCGCCCTGCTTTGTTGCGTTGGCGATCGACGACGAGCACGGCCACACCGGCGATCGCCGTCGCAATGCCGATGACACCGAGGGCGATCGCCGCCTTCTGGGCCGCCCGTCCGCGGTCGAGCGCTTGCTGGTACTCCCCCTTCACGTCGGAGTAGAGCGGTTGCGACCCGGTTTCGAGATCGAAACTGACGGCGAGCCGGGTGGCCTTGTCTTCCTGCCGTTCGGCGATGCCCGCAAGCACGCCGCCAACCGTGCCGATCGTGAAGCCGGCAAACACCGTCCACCAACCTGCTTGCTGCATCGGGGGCAGCCGCGGCGGAAGGTCCGTGGTCCGTGGCTCAACGGGTGCGGGCGTGGGCGGCGAAGCCCCGGCCTCAGCTGGCTGGGCGGGGGCCGGAGGCGCTGCGG
>CADEGN010000197.1 GCA_902826865.1 uncultured Myxococcales bacterium | reverse complement strand
TTTCCGCCGAGATCCACCACCTCCACGCCGCCAAGCTCCTCCTCGAGACCTACGCGGCTGGCATACCCAGCTTGTTCGGGGACGGGTCGGAGGCGGACGACGACCGCGCCAAGGTGACGCTGCGCCTCAACGACCTCGTGCGGGCGATCGAACGCGCAGAGCGCGAAAAACCCGGACGGGCGCGCGTCCGCGACGACGAGCGCCCGGGTGTCGATCCCATCCATGATCGAGCGGCTCGGCAACGTCGGAGCACCGTCTTCGTGGCCACCGGCGCCACCCTGACGACCGTGGGCCTGGCCGGGCTTGCTGTGATGGTCTCGGGCCTCGTGATGGGTCGACGTGCCAACGACCTCGGCGAGATCGATCCCAACGACATCGCCGGTCGGCGCGATCAGTTCGAGCGCGGGCGCAGCGGTAATGCGATGGCGATCGCCGGCGGCGTGGTGGGCGGGGCGCTGCTGGTGAGCGGGGCCGCGCTCCTTGGCGTGGGCATCCGCGACCGCCCGCGGCGTGTGGCATTCGTCCCGGGCCTCTCGCCGGTGCATGTAGGCGTGGGCGTGCGCGCCCGGTTTTGATCGCGTCAGCCGCCCGCGGGCTTCATCGACGCGACCACTGACGTGGCGAGGATCCGCCAACCGGGCGGCATCTGGCGCTCGCACTGCACGCAGTCGTAGCAGGCGGCGAACACCAGATTGATGCTGTGGCCGACAAAACCCGCGAGATCGACCGCGACGGTCTCCATCGGTGCGGCGCCGGTGAACGCCGGGGTGGTTCCGCCGCCCAGCGCGAGCGGGTTGGGCGTGCGGCCCGCCAGCGCCGAGCATTGATCGTTCAAGACGCCGGGATAGCCGGTCAATGGATCGAGGTATTGCAGCTCGGGAGCTCCGTCGACGCGCACGGCGAGCACGCCCACGTCCGTGCCGAGCGGATTGTTATCGCAGACCGCAAACGCGATCTCGTGGGCGATGTGCCAACGCAGCGGGATCGCCTGCGCCTCGACGTCGGCGGCCCAGTTGGCCCCCATCGCGTCGCTGCGGAGATCGATGGTGGGAGACACGAGGTAGGTGCAGCCCGCCAGCGATCGGTTGGCGGGCGGCACCCGGTCATTAACGTCGGGCCCGCTCGACCACGCCCCACCACCCTTGCGCCATCCGCTACCCGCCGGCCACGCGTCTGCGTCGCCGCCGGCAAGCTCGACGGTGAAGGCGTCGGGGCCGCCATCGAAACGGAAGAGGATCGGGCGGCACGCATCATCGCAATCCAACGGGGAGGCCGCGGCGCTGCCATCGCAATACTCCGCGGCGCGATTCCAGTGCCCGTCGCCACACGCAACGGCGGTACAGTCGGAATCGCACGCCCTCGTATCGACGCGCTCCCCAGCGACGCCGTCGTCGCAATCCTCGATCGGTGGATCGGTGTTTCCGTTGCCACACAGCAGCGGAACGCAGTCGAGCCCGCACGGAACCGGATCGGAGGGCGGTTCGCAGATCTCGCCCACCTCCCGCTTGCCATCGCCGCACACGGGACCGCCTTCGGATTCTCCGGCGGTTGAGCTCGAGCTTTCTCCCGGACCGGTCGAGGTGCCACCCGGCGGCGGGCCGCCGCAGAAGCCTTCGATGCAGCGATCGCGCAGCCCGCAATCGACGTCGCGCTCGCACGGCAGTCCTTTGGCGTCGCTCCCGATAAAGCAACCGACGGGCCCGATCACCAGGGCCACCACGAAATCGACCCTCGTCGGGATCGCCTTGAACCAACGCCGCAACAACGCAGCGAGCAGTCTACGTGCGGTCTTCATCGCTGCCAAGTTCGCCAGGCGTACGGCTGGATGCCACCTCGGAGTCACCTCGACCACAAGCACCCCGTCGCAGTTTGCTTGCGACGTGCCGCCGCTGCTATCGTGTGCGCCATGGGTTGGGCTTGGGTGAGTGGCACGGCCGGCGGCTCGCGAAACCGAGCGGGGGCGTGTTTTTCTGCGTTGCTGGCGATGCAGATCCTAGGCGCGCTCGGCTGTAAGAACAGCGGCGGCTCGGCTTCCGCAGATACGACCGGCAGCTCCAGCACCGGGGAGCCGCTCGATACCACCACCGGAGCAAGCGACGACGGACCCGGCGGAAGCACGGGCACGTCGGCAAGCACGGTGGGGAGCATCGGGACGGAGGACGCGAGCGGTACCGCCACCGATACCGGGTCCCCCGGGTGCGGGGACGCGGCCCAGGTTGGCGCGACCTGCTTTGCGCCGTGGCAACCGCTCGTCGTCGGACGCCCCACCGCGGCACTTGCCACGGGCGACCTCGACAACGATGGCGCCTCCGACGTCGTGGCGGGCCACATCGACGGGATTTCCACGTTGCTTGGCAACGGCGCAGGGAGCTTCTCCCCGGCCCTCGACACACCGTCGGCCCCGATCGCGGCGATCGCGGCCGGATTCTTGGATTCCGACGAAACCCTCGATGTGGTCACGGCCCACGGCGACGATGATCGCATCGAGATCCGCCACGGGCTGGGCGACGGCACATTGGGCGATCCGATCGTAGTCACCCTCAGCGCCAGCCCCGAGGTCCCGATCGGTCCAAGGGCGCTGGTCTTGGCCGACGTCGATGACGATGCGCGCAACGATGTGATCGTCGCCAACGAGCTGGCCGGGACCGTGGTGGTGCTGCGCCAGGGCGACGCCGACGCGTTTTTCGCGGACCCGCCGATCCCGGTGGGTGGTACGCCGCTCGGCCTCGTTGCGGGTGGCTTTGCTGCGCCGCTTGGTATCGACTTGGCGGTCGGGAACTTCGCTGCGTCGTCGATCGCGGTGCTAATCGGCCAGGCAGACGGCTCCTTCGACGTCGGCACGAGTACGGCCGTGGGCGGTGGACCGCGCGGGCTTGCCACCGCCGATCTCGACGGCGACGGTCGCGACGACATCGTCTGCGCCAACGGTGAAGCGGGCACCGTGTCCGTGTTGATCCAGACGGCGACCGACTTCGCTAGCCCGGTTACGTACGCCGTGGGCGCACAACCGCGCGCCGTCGCCATCGCCGACTTCGACAACGACGGGACGATGGACATCGCGGTCGCCGTCGAGCACGCCGACGCGGTCGCTGTACTCACGCAAAATGGCATGGGGGTCGGCGCGCTCGAAACCGATCTCGTGATCACCGGCGCAAGCCCCGGGGCCCTCGCGGCCGCCGACTTCAACGGGGATCAGATCGCCGATCTCGTGACGGCGAGCGCTGCGGGCGACGGTGGGATCGCCCTGCTGCTGAGCGCGCCGGGCTGACTGAAAGCTGCGCGGCGGCTCGCTTTCGTCGTCTGAACGTCCTACATGCGCGCACCAAAAATCTCACCTGTGCCCCGCCGGTCAAGCTGCTAGACTCCTGCTTTGCTCGACTAACTTGGATGGTGGTACATGCGAAAGTACGAAACGGTTGCGAGGGGCATCGGTCTGACGTTTGCCGTCTCGACTGCAGCTTGTAGCGGCATCGATTCGAGCACCGCTTTGGGCGGCGACGGGGCGGGGACGGGCGCGGCGTCCGCGGGCGTCGACGACAGCGCGGGCGACACCGTGGAGTACGGCACCACCGGCGCCGGAGGAGAATCAGGGCTCGACGACGGCGCGGAAGCAGGCGGCGAAACGGGCGATGCCGGGCCCGCTTGCGATGGCGACGGCGGATGCGCGCGCTGCGACGTGAGCGAGCAGGCTTGGGACAGTGAGTGCGTGCCGTGCATCTCGACCAAGGGCGACTACGACCTTGCGATCACCAAGGTCGACATCGTCGGGACACTGACGTTCAACGGCACGCCCGGCCCGGCATCCGACGCCGACGACGGCAACGTCTGGTTGCGCAACAGCGAGGGTGACCTCATCCGCATCGGCAACACCCACGACGCCACCCTCGGCGCGACGATCATACCGGGGATCTACGACGTCGTGTTTGCAGCCGAGAGCGGCGGCGAATTCACCGCGGACAACGCGGCCGCGGTTGTCGCCCGCGACGTTGTATTCGACGACGCGGCACCATTCGAGATCGATGTCGCGACGACGGTGGTCACCGGCGAGTTCCGCTTCGACGGCGTCGCCGCACCGCCGGTGTCGTCGGAGTCTGGTCGAGTCTGGTTGCGCACCCCCGGCGGCGACGAGATTCACCTCGGCACGACCGACCGCAGCACCTTCTGGGTGAACGTCGTTCCCGGGGTGTACGAAGTGCACTATGAAGCCGTCGCGGGCGGCGCGATCGCACCGCGCAACCCCCACGCGGTGCTCACAAATCCGGTCGAGATCACCGCGTCACCCGATGGCAGTTCCCAGATCGTCGATATCGATATTCCAACCGCGGTATGGACCGGGACGATCACGCTCGACGGCGACACGCCTCCAAGCGTCAGCAGCGAGAACGGGCAACTGTGGGCCCGCGACCTCCTGACCGAACGTGAGGTGAAGATCGGCGAGACCCGCGATGGCGAGTTCTATGCCCGTCTGGTCGTGGGGAGCTACGAGCTTTACTACTCCCATGCTGCCGGTGGCGCGGCGGTCCCCGTGAATGAGCATGCTCGTGTCGCCGGGCCGATGTCGCTCACCCAGGACGTCGATGAAGGCCTCGAGTTGACCACCGCCGTGATCGCCGGACAGTTCTTCGGCGACGACGGGGACGTGCCGCCGCCTGATCCGACCGACGACGGCTTGGTTTCGCTGCGCGAAACCACCACCGGCGATAGCGTCCGCCTCGGCAACACCGCCGCCGGCGGCTTTGCCGGCGTCCGCCTCCTCGCCGGTGAGTACGCCATTCGCTACAGCCAAGACACCAGCCGCGGCGGAGTCCCGGCCAACACCAACGCCGAGCTCGGCGCGGCGGCCATCGACGGCGGCACGACCACGCTTGACGTGATCATTCCGAGCGTCGCCCTGACCGGGTCCATCAAGCTCGGGGGTGCGCCTCCTCCGGCGTCCGACTACAACGACGGTCGCGTGTACCTCCGCAACCGCACCACGGGTGACTCCGTGCTTCTTGCCAGCACGCGCACCGCCAGCTACGCAGCCACCGTTGTGCCGGGAACCTACGACGTCGTTTACGTCGTCGAGACCGTCGGCGGCTCGGTCCCGGTCAACAACGAAGCCGTGATCAGTGAGGCCGTCGAGATCCCCGCCAACGGGCCGGCGACCTTGGATATCGACATCCCGGTGTTGCAGCTACGCGGCAGGATCGCCGTCGCGGAAGGTTCGATCGAACCTAGACCGGGCGAAGTTGCGAGGATCTACGCCACCGACGTGCGCACGCGCGACCGAGTCTACGTCGGTTCGACGGCCGCGCGTGACTACGCCCAGTCCCTCACGCCGGGCCGCTACGTGCTGACCTACTCCGCTCAGCTGGCCGAGGGCGGGATACCCCAAAACAGCAACGCTGCGCTCGGCTGCATCGACCTAGCCGAGTAGCACGCACGCAGCGATTCGCCGGCGGCAACCCCGGTTGCACGCCGGCGGCCCGGCTTACTTCGCGGGCCGCAGCCACTCAACAAGGGTGAGCGATACGCGCTCGTCGAAGGTGATGAAGAGCAAGGCGACGAGCATCAGCAAGAGAAAGGGCAAGGCCATGCGGTACAGCTGGACCACCGGGCGGTCGAACGCGAGCGACGAGATAAACAGATTGAGCCCCACCGGGGGCGTGAGATAGCCGATCTCAAGGTTGGCGAGAAAGATGATCCCAAGGTGCACGGGGTGCACGCCGTATTCGGCCGCGATCGGTGTGATCAGCGGAACGACGACGATGATCGCCGAGAAGATATCCATCAAGCAGCCAACGATCAGCAGGAAGATCGTCAGGGCGATCAAGAATGTGAACCGGCTCTCTATGTGACCGCGGATCGCGTCGAGGATCTTCAGCGGCACCTGTTCCTGGACGAGGTAGTTTGTCAGCCCCATCGCAACGCCGAGGATCAACATGATCGCGCCGACCATCACGATCGACTCGCGAATCACCTTGGCGAGATCGGGGACCGCCGGATCCGTCGAGCGAATCGCGATGTCTTTGTAGACGAATACTTCCACCACCAGCAGGTAAGTCGCGCAGATCGCCGAGGCCTCGCCGATCGTCACCAAGCCCGAGGTCATCCCCGGGACCCCGTAAATGCTGACGATGACCACGACCGGAACCAGAAGCTCCCACTTGGCCACCCAGATCGCCGACAGCGCTTCGCGGGGCGCGAAGGGCGTCCGCCGCACCTTGCGGGTGCGACCGACCCAAAGCGAGTATCCACCAAGCACGAGCAAGAAGAGCATTCCGGGCACGATGCCGGCGACGAACAGGTCGTCGATGCTGGTCCCGCCGACGATCCCGTAGAGGATGATGGGCAGTGACGGGGGGAACAGCAAGCCGATCGATCCGCTCGAGGTGATTAGCCCGAGGCTGAATTTCTCGGGATACCCCTCTTTGAGCAGGATCGGATAGAGAAGGCCACCGAGCGCAATGATCGTCACGCCCGATGCGCCGGTGAAGGTGGTGAAGAAGGCACACGAGGCGATCACCACAATGCCGAGGCCACCCGGCAACCAACCGAGCAACGCCTGGCTCACCCGCACCAGACGATCGGCCGCGCGGGACTCCGACATCAGGAACCCGGCCAAGGTAAAGAGCGGGATCGTGACAAGATGCGGGTTGGTGGCGAGCTTGTAGTGCTCCTCCGAGATGACCACGAGATCCGTCCCCGAGGAGGCGAAATCGAAGATCGCGAGGCTCCCGAGCACGGAGAACAGCGGTGCACCGAAGAGGGCGAGGGCGATGATGCCGACGACAATGACAACGCCGAACATCGGGCAACTCCTTCGCCACCGGCTTCGCTCGCGACCGGCGGGCTGGGAGGGCGTTCGAGCGGGTGCAAGGCGGTCGCGGGCGGCGCACCCGATGCCGACTCAGCCACACGCACCGCGAAGTGAAACGCCAGGAGTGCGAAGCCCAGTGGATACATCAGCTGGAAGTGCCACTCGTCTGCCCATGGGACGAGCAGCTTCGGATGCTCGCGCCCGATCTCCACGAGACGCACCCCTGCACGGGCCAGCACGATGCAAACGCCGAGCGCCAAGAGATTCGCTGCGATCGCCGCGATCCGACCGGCCTTCGCCGAGATCAGCTTGCTGAGCGCATCGACGTTGATGTGCTTGCCGCGCTGCGTCGCCAACATCCCGCCCAGGAACGCGACCAAGATCACCAACTGGCGCAGCACCACATCGATCCAGCTGAGCTTGATCGCGTCGATGAACTCGATCATCTGGTCGGCGAACGAGCCCTTTGGCGGTGGGCCGCCGAGTGGCTCATCCGCCGCCTGCGCGGGCTTGGCCGGGGCGGCATCGATCATCGGCAGGTTGGCGAAGGGATCCTCCTCGTCATCCAGCGTGTCGACGGGCTCGGCGACCGGTCGAGCAGTCGCCGGCGCGGCCTTGTCCTCGAACTGCGGCGACGCGCCATCGTCTTCACCCCAATCGCCACCGAACCCGTCGGCGCCGCCGCTCTTCGCTGTTTGTGGCACGGGGGCCGGGGGCGGCGCAGCGGCACCGTCGCCCTCCCCCCAATCGCCGGCAAACCCCTCGGCCACGCCGGCGCCATCCGTGCCACCCGGCGAAGGGGCCGCGCCGCTGCCGGTGGCACCGCCCTGTTGAACCTCGGCCTGTCGACCCTCGGCCGGTTGAACCTCGGCCGGTTGAACCTCGGCCGGTTGAACCTCGGCGTCTTCACCCCAGTCTCCGCCAAACCCCTCGGCCGCGCCGACGCTCGGGGCCGCTGCCGGCGACTTCGCCGGCAGCGGCGTACGTTCGACGGGCTCGCCCTCCCCGGCCGCGGGCATCTGCACCACAACCGGTGGCCCGCTGTGCGCCAGCTTCTTCTGCAGCGGCACGAGCAAGTTGCGATAGGCCACGTTGTAGCCCGCAAGGACGAGCATCAACAACACCAGTGCGACTGCGACGGCGCCCTCGATGCGAATGACGGAGGCCTCGAACGCGCGCAGGGCCTTCATGGCCCTTGCATACCCCGAAAGCCGGGCCACGTCACCCGCCGGAGCGGGCTCCCGGCGGGGCCGCTGCGTGCGCCGCAGCGGTGCTGCGCCCGCGGCATGCGGCGGCAGATCGGCTCAGTGGGGCGCGTTCTTGAGATGCTCGAGCATCTTCGCCACGAGTTCGCCGTCGAGCGTCTTGTCGGCGATGAGCTTCTCGCGCACCTGAACCGCGATGCTCGCCCACTCGACGAAGTTGTCGGGCTCGACGACTTCGATCCCCTTATCCTTGAGCGTGGTCATCGCCTTCTTGTTGTCCGATCGGATTCGCGTGAGCAACGCGCCATAGGTCTCCTTGGTGACCTCCTCGAGCGCCTGCTGTGCGTCCGCGGGCAGACTATCCCAGGCCTTCTGGGTGATGACCGATCCGCCGATCCCGACCGCGAGCTTGAGATTGGTGACGTAACGCGCCTTCGCGTACCACTGCAGGGCGATCGAGCCGTACGGCGAAGTGGTGAACGCGTCGATGAGGCCGGTCTCCAGGCCGGGAAGCACATCGGGCACGCCCAGCTCCACGGCATTGACCCCGGCCACATGGGCGATCTTCTTCGAGATCGGATCCGCGTCCCACACCCAAAGCTTCGTCGACTTGAGATCGGCCGGGGCTTTCACCGGCGTGTTGGTGAACAGGTACAGCGTGCCGACGTCGCCCCACGCGCCGAGCCTAAACCCGCCATCGGCGAGCAGCTTGGTGAAAGTGTCGCTCATCTGCCCACGGACGTGATCCAGCTGCACGTTGTCTTTGAACAACAGCGGCAGCTGCAACATGAGAAGCTGCGAGTTGATCTCGCCGAGCCCAACGCTCGTCACCGCGGCGCCATCGAGCTGACCGTGGCGCATCTTGCGAACCATCGCCGACTCGTCGCCCATGCTGCCACCGGCGTAGATCTTCATCTCGACGGCGCCACCGGTCCGCTCGCGAAGGTCGCGGGCAGTTTTCTCGAAGGCCTTGTGCCAGCTCGATCCCTGGGGCGCGAGTGTGGCGACGCGCAGCTTGATCGGCGCGGCGCGGGCGATGAGGGGTGCGCCGACAATGGTAGCGGCCGACGCGGCCGCGCCGACCTCGAGAAACTTACGACGGGCGACTTTGGTTTGCTTCTTCATGACCGGCATTGCTCGCGTGTAACGGAACCGCCGAAAATAGCGGTTCCTCATTGCATACCGCAAACCCGGCCGAACCCGAATAGCGCAATCTGCCGGGCGGCGAAATCGCCGTTTAGCTGCCCCCAGGAAGGATGAGCTCGTCGGCGTGCTTCTGCCAGAACCGGGCGCGCTCGCGCGCGACTTCGTTGATCAGGCGCAAATCGGGGTGGGCGGTCGGATCCGCCGCGAGTACCTTCCCAAGGAGTTCCTGGAACAACTTGGCATCTTGGACCGGCGGGCAATAGAACCGCGCGTAGAGGAACGGGACCAGCAGGTTCCGATCCCCCCAGCGTTGCATCGCACGCTCAAACCACTGTTTGGCCTCTTCGGGCTTGCCGCCAAACGCGACCGGACGCGAGGCGAGATAGACGGCTTGGAAGGCCAGCGGCGTCCCAGCGTTGTAGTCGGGGTCGAGGTCGATGACGCGCTTGAGCATGCGCTCGATCGCGCCGAGGCCCGTCAGCGCCTCGGCATCGTCCTTGGCCAGGTTGATCGCCGACGCCCAGCCGTAGGTCGCCCAAAACAGCCCTGGCACGTCGTCCTTTTTCAAGTCGGCCAGTTCGGCGTCGAGAGCCTTGAGATCGCCCTTGCGAGCCGCCGACTCGAGGGCGGGACGGTCGAGGAGTCGGAAGCCGTACGCGCTGCCCCGCAGGTAGTGAAGCCTAGAGCGTCGCTCGAGCTCATCGACCTGGGCATCGGTGCCCTTGATTCCCGCCTCGTCGAGCGCCCCCTCGAGGAACGCAAACGCGTAGCTGTTGTATCCCCGCGCGAGCAGCAGCAGCAGCGCCTCGTTTTCGGGCGATGACACAAGGAAAGTCTCGAGGGTCTTGAGACTCGCCGGAAACGCTTCCTTGGCCAGGAGCGTGTCGCTCTCGCGGTCCAGCGCGATTGCGCCCTGCAGGAGCATGCCGGACGTGGCGTTGGCCGTGAGCTTGTTCAGATTGCACGCCGGCGTCGAAGCGGCGATGGCAACGATGGCGAGCGCCGCACGAGCGGCACCGGATCGCAAAGAAACCAGCATGGGTGATCCCACCTCGAGGGCGCGCGAGTATCGCAGCGCCGATGGGCACTGACAATCCCCGCCGGCGAGCCGGAGCGACCCGGCGAATCGCACCCACCCGAGCCCCGCATCGGCAATGCCTGGCGTGGAGCTGTGCCGCTCGCCACTGGGCTAGCCGAGGACCCGGTCATTGCGTAGGCTGTGCGCTGGATCGCAAGCGCACGGGCGAGAGCGGCCCGACGAGGTGCCCAATGACCCGGTTGTTCCCCGCCTTGATCTCCTCAACTCTGCTTGCCGCGACGGTGGGCGGCTGCGACACGAAGGTCGACCAGTGCAACCGGCTCATCAACGCCGTCAACAATCACGCCGCCACCCTCGCGGACGCGAACAACAAGTTGCAGAAGGTGAAGGAGAACCCGGCCGCTGCGGATGAGTTTGCCGCCAGCATCAAGGCGGCCAACGACGAACTCGCGGCCTTGAAGTTCAAAGACGAGGCCGTGGCGGGCTTCGCAAACGACTATCTGAGCATGCTTGCCCAAGCCGATGGGATCGGCAAGAGGGTGGTGGAGGCGACCAAGTCCACCGACGCGAACCTTCAAAAGCAGGTGATGGACGACGCCAGAGAGATGGCGAAGCTCGAGGAAACCATCGTCAGCAAGGTCAACGCGTACTGCCAGGGGCAGTAACCGCCAGCCGACGCGGCCGCGACTGCCGGGGCCCCGCGTTGAGCAGTTATGCTCTTTCCTCTTCCCCCGTGATCGCGTTTGCCACCCTCGACCTCCTAGCCGACCCGTGGGGTGTGGCGATGGTGGTCGCGATCGTCGGGGCAGCGCTCGCGTTTGGCTGGTGGTTGGTAGCACGCCTCGTGGGCCGACCCGCGCGCGGCTCCGGACGACTCCTGTCGCTCTCCCTGTTCAGCTACCTCGCATTCGCGGTTGGCAGCCTCATCACCGGTGGTTCGACGACAACGCCACCGGGCACGGAACCGCTGACGATCATTGGTGCCGACGATCCGACCGATCGCGCCGGACCAGACGGGACGCGTGGCATGTCGCCGGGGACCGCCGACGCCGCGGCGCCGGCCCCGGGTCTGGCGGTCCCTGGGGCCGCAACCACCGACCCGCCGCTCCACGGCAAGGCGGCGCTGCGCTTCGTCGACGAGGTGAGCCGCGACAGCGCACGTTGCCGCGACACGGAATCGGTGAGCTTGGCCGCACGACTACTTACGCGGGTTCTGATCGAGGTTCCGCGCACGCGCGCCGAACGGGCCGCCGCGAGGCTGGAAACCTGTCGACGCAAGCTCGTATGGATCCGCGCGGCGGCGATCCGTCGCCACCGCGTCGGCGATCGCGAAGCCTGGGCCGCGGCTGCGCCCAAGCGCTTCAAGACCGACGGCCTGTCCGTGCAGGTGTTTCTGCGCGGTGCCGGCCGCGACCGGGTCCGCCTCGGCAGTGGTGCCCTCGATGATCTCCGGGCCAAGGCCCTCCTCGACGGCGGACTGCGCGACGAACTCGCGGATCTCGGCTTTGTCGAGGTCGTGCTGGCGAACATGCAAACCGAGATGCGCGAAGGGCTGACCGGCCCGAGCGACATGGAGCTCGCCGAGCGAGAGCTCAGTGCCCTCGGGCTTGGCACCGCGATCGCACTGCCCTGACGTCGAAAAAACCACCGCTCGAGCCGGCGCGTGGCGTTGCCCCGTTACGCCGGTCTCGAGCAACCGCTGCGTCCGGCGAAGCGCCTACTTGCAGCAGACCGCGCCCTCAGTCGCTTGCGGCTCGCCAGCCGCAGCCGTAATCGAGCCGATCGGCGGCTGCCCGCTCTCGCAGCGGTAGTCGGGGCGGTGCACTGCTCCGTCGCCGATGTCGCCAACGACCTTGCCGCCCTGCCCCTCGCAGTCCGCGGCAGAGATCCCGGGACGCTGGGCGTCCGCAGGTGGGGTTTCGCCCCCATCGGTCGGCTGGGTTGGTGTCTCGGCCGGTGGGTTCGCCGGCGGGGTCGAGGACTTGTTGCACGCGCCTACGGCCAGCGCGAAGCTGAAAACAAACAGTCGCATGGCCGCGGATCTAACACGGCTCGCCGCGGATGAGGATGCCCTCTCGGCGGAAGATCGTCAGGCGCGTCGTTCGCCGCGTCGATCAGTGGACGGGCTCACTCTCGCGGGCCCGATCGGCCTTCTCCTGCCGCTCGCGCTCACGAACCCACCCGCGAACGGTTCGCCAATCATCGGCCTCCGAGACCGTCGTCCCGGCCAGGAACGCTCGTAGCGCCGAGTTGGGATGGTCGTCGGCCAGCGGCGCGATCGCCCAGCGCAGGACATCATCGATGGTGTCGGCGTATCTGAACTCAATCGCCTTGAGCACCGTGCGCGGAACGTCGTGCAGATCCTTCTCGTTCTCGCGCGGACAGATCACCGTGGTGATCTCCGCGCGGTACGCCGCAAGCACCTTCTCCTTCAACCCACCGATCGGCAACACCTTGCCCCGCAGGTTGATCTCACCGGTCATCGCCACATCCTTGCGCACAGGGACACGCAGGAGCGCGGACACGAGCGAGGTGACGATGGTGACACCCGCCGACGGACCGTCTTTGGGGACAGCACCCTCGGGAAAGTGCACATGAAAATCGACGTGTTGGTAGAAGTCCGGGTCGAGCCCGAGCCCGAGGCTCCGCGCGCGAACATAGGTGACCGCGGCCTGGGCCGACTCCTTGATCACGTCGCCGAGCTGCCCGGTGAGGGTGAGCTTGCCGGTCCCCGACGTAATCGTGGTCTCGACCGGCAAGAGGTCACCGCCAAAGGTGGTGTACGCCAGGCCGTTGACCATGCCGATGCTGTCGGTCTCTTCGGCGCGGTTGAACCGGTACTTTCGCGGGCCGAGCAGCTTCTGCACGTACTTCCCGTCGATCTTGAACACCGCGTTCTTGCGCGGGTCCTTCACGTACTCGCGCGCGACTTTTCGCAGCACCGCGGCCGTCTCGCGCTCGAGCGAACGAACGCCGGCTTCCTTGGTGTAGTGGTGGACCAGCTCTTTGATCGCAGTCTCGCTGAACTGCACGTCGACCTCTTGGAGGCCGTTTTGCTCGGTCTGTTTGGGGATCAGATACTGGCGGGCGATCTTGAGCTTGTCTTCGTCCGTGTAGCCCGAGAGCTCGATGATCTCCATGCGATCCCGCAGCGGGATCGGGATGGTATGCAGCGAGTTGGCGGTGCAGATAAACAGCACCTCGGACAGATCGTAGTCAAGGTCGAGAAAGTGATCGACAAACGCGACGTTCTGCTCGGGGTCGAGCACCTCGAGCATGGCCGCCGAAGGGTCACCCCGGAAGTCCATCGACATCTTGTCGATCTCGTCCAGCAGAAACACCGGATTCGACGACATCGCCTTGCGAATCCCATGGATGATCTTGCCGGGCATCGCACCGATGTAAGTTCGCCGATGGCCGCGGATCTCGGCCTCATCGCGCACACCGCCGAGCGAAACCCGCACGAACTTGCGACCCGTCGCCCGGGCCACGCTCTTCGCCAGCGACGTTTTCCCCACGCCCGGGGGACCGACCAGGCAAAGAATCGGCCCGCGGATCTTCTTTACTAGCTTCTGGACGGCGAGATACTCGATGATGCGCTGCTTGGGCTTTTCCAGGCCGTAGTGGTCTTCGTCGAGGATCTTCTCCGCTTCCTCGACGTCAAGCTTGTCCTCGGTTCGGTCGAACCACGGTAGCGCGAGGACCGTGTCGATGTAGTTGCGCACGACGGTGGCCTCAGCGCTCATCGGGCTCATCATCTTGAGCTTCTTGAGCTCCTTCTTGAGCCGCTCGCCCGCCTCCTTACTCATCTTCTTGCGCCGGATTCGCTCCTCAAGCTCGGCGATCTCGTTCTTGAACTCGTCCTGACTGCCGAGTTCCTTCTGGATCGCCTGCATCTGCTCGTTGAGGTAGTACTCCTTCTGGTTCTTCTCCATCTGCTTCTTGACGCGCGTGCGGATCTTCTTCTCCACCTGGAGAATCTCGATCTCGTTTTGCATCAACTCGAAGAGCTTCTCGAGCCGGCCGCGGACAGACTCGGTCTCGAGGAGCTCCTGTTTGGCGGAGAGCTTGAAGCTGACATGGGCAGCGATGGTGTCGGCCAAGCGCGAGGGGTTCTCGATGCTCTGGACCGAGACGGCGAGCTCGGGAGGGACGCGCTTGTTGAGCTTGACGTAGTTCTCAAAGGTCGACTGGACCGACCGAACCAACGCCGAGAGCTCGGCGTCGTCGTCGACCTCGGGCTTGGGCTCGAGCGGCTCCGCCTCGACCATGAAGCACTTGGCAGAGTCGAGGTAACGCTCGACGCGCGCGCGCGTCTTGCCTTCGACAAGGACCTTCACCGTGCCGTCGGGCAAGCGCAGAAGTTGGATGATCGTGCCGATGGTGCCGACGTTGTGGATCCCCTC
>CADEGN010000196.1 GCA_902826865.1 uncultured Myxococcales bacterium | reverse complement strand
CGGCGATGCGGGCCGCCAAAAGGGCGGTGCTGCTGGCTGGCTTTGAGATCACCGGAACGCCGGCGAGGAACGCGACGGCGAACTTGCCAAGCATGCCCCAGGCGGGGAAGTTGAAGGCATTGATGTGGACCGCGACGCCTCGCCGCGTCGTTAGGATCGGCTGCGCCCGCAGCTTGCTCCCCTTGTGCAGCGGGGAAGCCTCACCCTCGACGATCCAGGCGGCATCACCCAGTTCGCCGCCGAGCGCCGCGTAGCTCGCGAGCACCGCCGCTCCCCCATCGATGTCGAACTTGGCGTCGCCTCGGGTGTTGCCGCCGTTGGCGACGGCCACGCTGATCAGTTCTTCGCGGGCGCCGTGCAGCCGCTGGCCCAAGGCCGCCAGGCGTTCTCCACGTTCACGCCACGATAGGGCTTGCAGGCCTGGGCCGCCGAACTTGCGCGCCCAGGCGACCGCGTCGGCGAGGGCTCCTTGAGCGGCGATCTCGGCCAGCGGGGTTTCCGTCGCCGGATTGACCAATACGTTCGTCGGGCCGTCGCCCGTCCGCCACACACCCGCGAGATGGCTCTGCAATCGCATCATGTCGCGCGGACGCTAGCAGGACGCCGCGAAGGCGCGCAACGCACGGGCCCGCGTTCGCACGTGCGCCGGCTCGCACGGGCGGACTCACGGTGGGCGTACGAACGGATCCATCGGCTCTGCGAGGGGGCGCACACAGGTATAGGCGCCAACCTTGAGCTGCCGCGGGCGCTGAACCCGGAGCGCATCACCGCTGCAGGCAGGTGTCGGCGCCGGCGCGGCCCGGAAGGGGTCGATGAGGTCGCCGGGGGATCGGTGCGCAGCGGGAGCCGGGGCGGGACCGAGTGCGAATGGGTCCTTGAGCTCGCGGCTCAGGGAAGCGGTCGCGGTGTGCGACCGCGTGCCGCCGCGGACGGTGACGGCAAACGGATCCCGAAGATGGTCGTGGCGAGCGTCCACTTCGGCCGGGGTCGTACGCGCGAGCGCGGCAGCGAACCCTGCAAGGAGCCAGGCGCCCATGACGTTTGCAGGATAGGGCCGTGCTCTGCGGAGCGGCAAGCGAATCCACGTTGGTGCGCGCGCGCGGTTTCCTCCGTTGTCGCGGCGATTCGTCGGCGTCGGTTCGCGTGCCACCCGCGCCGACGTTGGGCCTCGTCCGCGGTCAGCCTGTGCGCGCGGGTGCGTGCTGGGGTGGGAGCTGTCTTGGGTCGATCAACCGGCCCGCCACAGCGGACGCTGCCGCGACCGCAGGCGAGACGAGGTACACGGGCCCAGGCGCGCCCATGCGGCGATCGAAGTTGCGATTCGTCGTACTTGCGGTCGTCTCCCCTGCGCGTGGGATCCCCGGCCCGTTGCCGATGCACGAGCCGCAACCCGGTGCGGTGACCACCGCCCCGAGGGCGCCAAAACGCGCAAGGATCCCCTCCTGCGTGGCTGCGTCGTAGACCTCGGTCGACGATGGCGTCACGGTCACGCGGACCTTGGGGTCGAAACGACGCCCACGCAAGATCGCGTCGGCGGCCCGCAGATCGGCCAGCGATCCCCCGGTGCAGCTCGCGATCACGACGTTGTGGATCGGCACATCGCCGACCGCGTCGAGGGGCATCCGGTTGCGCGAATCACCCGGTGTCGCAACCGTGATCGGCACCTGATCGAGATCGATGACGATCGTGCGCACGTAGTTCGCGTGGTCGTCGGGCGCGACCAAGAGCGAGTCGATGTCGCGTCCTGGATGGCGTGAGGCGAGAAACTCGCGGATCGGCCGGCACGGTTCGACGATCCCCGTCATCAGGCCGCCTTCCACCGTCATGTTGGTGAGCACGCTCAGTTCGTCGACGTTCCATTGGTCGAGACCCGGGCCGCCGAGCTGGATCACGCAGGTGTCGGTGGCTGAGCTGCGCCACTGTTCCTCGCGGAAGTAGGGATCCCCGATCACGTGCAAGATGAGGTCCTTGGGCGAGATCACGCCACGGGCGCTGCCCTCGACCCAGATCCGTACCGTCTTGGGCACCGTCACCGGGATCAGGCCGGTGCGCAACGCAAACGCCATGGCCGTCGATCCGACGCCGAACGCCAACGCGTTGAGCACCCCGGCCGTCGGCGTGTGGCTGTCGGTGAGGACGATGATGTCACCCGGCAAGGCATAGCGCTCCACGACCAAGCGATGGCACACGCCTGCCGGCAAAGAGCGGCCGGGACCGTGAATGCCGATCCCGCGGGCCTCGCAAGCCTCGATCATCTCGTCACGGAGCTGACGCGCGGGCTGTAGGCGAGAGCGCTTGACCGTGTCAGGCACGGTCGGCTCGTCGATCAGCACGAAGTGATCTTCGAAGGCGGCGACTTGCTCGGGTCGCTCGATCGCCGCTTGGCCAAATCCCTCGGCGAAAAGGGCCATCACCATGCCGCCTGTGTACTCATGCACGCCGCGGAAGCCGGCCTTGCACAGGACTTGATCGCCTGGGCCCGTCCCGGCGATCCCAAACGGCTTGCCGGCCCCTGTCCAAGCGTTGCGGGCGGCGATCTTCTCGATGCAGTTCATCGGCCGGGGCGCGACCTCGGTCGCGTAGCAGGGCGCGACGTCGCCGGCGAGCAGTTTGCCGCCGTAGGCGAGTAGGCCGCCGGCCTCGGCGACGGCCCGAAAGAAAGGCGGAAGCTCGGTCGCGAGCGCCGCCAAGTCCACGTCCTCACCTGCGCGCAGCCGATCGATCACGGTGAAGTTGGTGGTAAATGGCAGGCCGCTATAGACCATGTTCTCCTGGAAGATTCTCTGGAAGCTGCGCGCGACCACCAGCTTGATCCCGGCACCTGTGTGCGCAACCACGGCGACTTCGCGGCTCGATCCACTGCCGTAGGCGTCGCCGCCCACCACGACCTCGAAGCCACCGTTGCGGACGTCGTCCTTGCGGACCACTTCCTGGAAGTTCTCGAGGAAGTAAGGGCCGAGGATGTCGCCGGTGTAGCCGAGGGTGCAGGCGGCCCCGTTGATCATCGCATCGGTGTTGACTCCGAACTGCAACGCGCCAGCGTCGGTACCGGGGCTGGGTGCGGCGTCTGTCCCTGCGAGCTGGGCGCGGAGGTGTTCGCCGTTCTCGGTGAGCCAGAGGATTCGCCCGGACAGCTTCATGATCGATCGGCTAGCATCGTGCCCAAATGCCTACAAGATGGCCATCGCGCCGGCATCATATGCCCATGATCTGGGCCTGATAAGGCGCGATGGGCGCTGGTCGAAAACGTCGAATTCCGGTCCGCCAACGGGGGAAATTCCGGCCAGCCCGCGATCGCATGGTCGGACGACTCCGGCGCGAAGCGGCAACGGCCCGTCGGGCGCCGGGGTGCTACGCCGAGCCCCGCCGCCGAGGGTTTGCTCGAGCTCGCGCGGATCCGATTTGCGGAACTCGCGGGTTCTGCCGCCGAGCCGCAGACGCCGCGAGTCTCTCGCCGCCGTGAAACGACGACGCCGCGAGCTCGGAGAGCCCGCGGCGTGTCGAGTATCCCTTCGTGGGGCGCGGTATGGTCTCAGTCGCGTGACGAGCCGAACAAGCGCAGCAGCGAGAGGAACAGGTTGATGAAGCTGATGTAGAGGGCCAGTGCACCGTTGATCGCGAGGTTTCCGCCCCCGCCGTGCATCATGTACATCTGCTTGAGCGTTTGGTTGTAGTAGGCCGTGAGGCCCGCCGACGTCACCGCAACGACGACCGCGACGATGAATCCCATCGCGCTCGAATGGAGGAACACAGCGTTGATGATCGACCCGATCACGGCGCCCAGCAGCGCCATGACCAAGAACTGGCCCATGCCGCTCAGATCGCGCTTGGTGACGAATCCAAGCACGGCCATGGCGCCGAAGATGCCGACCGTGCCACCCAACGCGCTCGCGATGCTCCCGAGGTTGTAACGGAACGGGATCCAGCTGATGAACGCGCCCATCAGAGCTGAGAACACGATGAAGAGGCCGCCGGCGATCGGGCGGTCCATCGAAGGCAGGCGCGCCGGCAGAAACCACGACATGGCGAGCAGGCCGAGGCCAAACACCCACCGCAACCCGGTGAAGGCGATCATCTCGACCGTCTGCGGCGAGAAGCCGAGGGCGAACACGACGAGCGCGGTGACGCCGAGACCCGCGGTCATCCACGCGTAGACCCCGGTCATGAATCCCTGGACACCCGCGTGGAGCTCGGGCCGCGCCGACGTCCGCTGGGCGAAGTGGGGCTGTTGGTGGTAACCCTGCATGTCGCAAGTGTTACCACGCCGACCCCTTCGATCAACCGCGCCGCACCGCCGAGCACGCATCGACGGCAAGGAAGCCCGTGGCCGGTCGGCCGTCGCGCTCGCCGCGCTCGTTTCCGTCGCCGGGTGCGGGCGGCCCGCGCAGGTGATCTGGGCCCGGACGCCCTCCGCAGGCCGCGCCGCCAGCTGCCCGGACAACGCCGTCGACATGACCGGTGATCGCCGGCTGCCGACCTCTGATCACATCCGCTGCTCATTCGCCGAGGCCGATCACGGCATGCTTTCGGTGCGGGGGACCGTGCTCCCGGCGGACGGTGGCGTTCTTGCATCCGGTCTGCCGGGCATGCGGGTGGCGCTGGTGCGGGTGGATGGGGCCGGCCGCCAGCTCGGCGAACTCACCCACGCCACGTCGGATGCACAGGGTCACTTCGCCATGCAAACCCGCGCGTCGGCGGGTCAGTACCGGCTGGTCGTCGGGGCCGGCGGCTCACCTCCGCTCGTGCTCGACGGCCGAGGACCCTGGAGCCTTGCCGAGCTGCGTGTGCTGGTTCCCATGGGGGATTCCCGTGCAGGCCCCCCGCGAAACCGCGTACGGTAGCTAGCATCGTGGCTTGGTCCCCAACCGGCGGCGCGGCGTTGCCCAGAGGTTCCCTGCTGGTCACACCCGTGCAAATCATGGGCGCGGCCTGCGGCGTCCGCATCTTCGACCGAATCGCCCGATTCCGACGCGGGAACGAGGGCAACTGAGTGGGGTTGCTGCTCAAGCGTGCGCTCGATCAGGCCGCGGTGTGGCACCGCGATCAGTACCGCAAATACCCGGGGGTCCAGGTCCCGTACGTCAGCCATCTCGCCGGCGTCACGGCGATCCTCGCCCGCCACGGCTTCGCCGAACCGGTGCTTGTCGCCGGCGCCTTGCACGACGCTGTCGAGGACACCGACGCCACGCTGGCCGACATTGCCCAGCTCTTCGGCGACGAGGTGGCGGCCCTTGTCGCCGCCGTCAGTGAACCCGACAAGTCGCTGTCGTGGGAGGAGCGCAAGGGCCAGTACCTCGCCCGATTTCCCCACGAGCCCTGGTCGGCCCAGGCGATTACGCTGGCCGACAAGATCGACAACCTCGAGTCGATCCTCGTGTGCGCCGCACGTCACGGCGATCCGTGGTCGCAGTTCAGGCGCGGGCGCGAGCCCCAGTTGACGCGCTTTTTGGCCCTGCTCTCGGCGGCGCGTGAACTGTCGCCGCATCCCTTGATCGATGAGTTCGGCGCGGTGTTGGACGAGGTGCAACGAACCGCTTGACGTCGCATCCGGGGCCCGCGCGGGCCGGCAAGTCCCGACCGTCGCTTTCATTCGCCGCAGGAACCGGCACGCCCCGTGGGCAAGCGGCCTGTTTCTCGATCGCCCGCATCGCCGCGGGAAGCAAGTAGGATCCAGCCAATGGCGACCCCTGCCGTCCGCGTGTTCCCGCGTTGGCTCATTGCGCTGGCGGTCACGGCCGCGGTGCTGGTCACGCTCTGGGCCCTGCGCGGCGTGTTGACGCCCGTGTTCTTCGCGTTTCTCATCGCCTACATGCTCGATCCGGTCGTCGACCAGTTCGAGCGGTGGAGGTTGCCGCGCGCGGCTGGGATCACCGCAATTCTATCGCTCGTGCTTGGCGCGCTCGGGCTGTTCGTCTTCTTCGCTTTGCCGGCCCTCGCCCGCGACGTTGCCGGATTCGCCCGCGAGTTGCCGACGGCGCTGAGCGGCCTGCTCGCGCGCATCGAGCCCCAGCTCGCGGCGGTGGGTGTGGATGTCCCGCGCTCGTTGTCGGAGGCGATGTCAGAAATGGATCTCGACGCCAAGGCCGTCGCCGAGAAGGCGGTGGCACCGGCGACGGCGATCATGGGGTGGTTGCTCGGCGGCACGATGTCGTTACTTGGGGCGTTCGCGTCGTTGCTGGTCATCCCGGTGTTCGCGTTTTATCTGCTCTACGACTTCGATCGCATCGTCGTGACATTCGGCGAGCTCGTACCGCCGAACTGGCGCCCGTTCGTGGCCGACAGCGCCCGTGAGGTCGACCAGGTCCTCGGCCAGTTCATTCGCGGCCAGCTGACCGTGATGCTCATCTTGGCAGTCCTCTATTCGGTGGCCTATAGCATCGTCGGGGTCCGCCTGGCGGTGGCGATCGGGCTGGTCGCGGGCGCGCTGGCGTTCATCCCCTATGTCGGCGGCGGAATTGCCCTCGCCCTCGCCCTCGTCATGTCGCTCGTCAATTGGAGCGGGCCGATGCAGCTCGTGTGGGTGGTGCTGGCGTACGGCGTGGTCCAAGCGCTCGAAGGGTTCGTCATCACCCCCAAAGTCATGGGCGAGAAGGTCGGCTTGTCGGCCGTGTGGGTGCTGTTTGCCCTGATGGTCGGGGGCGAACTGTTCGGGTTTCTCGGGGTCCTGCTCGCGTTGCCGACGGCGGCCGTGGCGAAGATCTTCGCCGGTCGCGCCGTCGCGGCGTATCGCAAGTCCGAGTTCTTTCGGACGGCCGGACCCGATGCCGAAGGCGGAGGGTTGGCCGCGCTCTTGCGCGAGGAAGGCCTCCCCGACGCGCCTGCGGTGGCTGCGAAGAAGGACTCCGTTCGTCCGCGGGACCCGGCTGGCGGCCCGCCCGCCGGCGAGTGATTCGAGGGAACGCGCACGGCGCGTCGGTGTAAGCCGTCGTGGGCTCGACCGTTTCGGACCGACGTGCAACTCGATTCGCGTTCCGAACCAGCGGGGTTCCCCGCGCGGCTCGCCTTCCGCGACTCCGGGCGGATCATCGGGGTCGACATCCTCGAGATCGACTGGATCGAGGCCGCGGGGAACTACGTGCAGATCTACACCGCCCGGCGGACGCATTTGGTTCGCCACACGCTCAAGGCCCTGCTGGCCAAGCTGGACCCGGTGCGCTTCGTTCGCGTGCGCCCCTCGGCGATCGTGGCCGTCGATCGCGTCACACGATTCGTCCATCGCCCCGGGGGCGAATACCTGCTTACGCTCGGCGATGGCACGCAGATCCCCACGTCGCGCAGCTTTCGTGCCGACGTGGAGAGCGCCTTCGTCCGCAGGTCCGACGCCCTCGCCAACGCCGGGGGGTAAGTCCCGGCGACGTCGCAGCGGAGCTCAGGTCAGCCGGCGGGCGTCTTGCCCTTGCCGGCCTTGGACTTCGGTGTGGTTTTTCTCGGGCCCGGATCTGCCGCGGGTGGGGCCTGTTCGGGCACGCGGAACTTGGCATCGTCGATGGCCGCGTTGGCCTCGAACTTCGTCACCCGCGTTGTCGCGCTCAGCACCGACATCTTCATCTCGCTGACGGTCGGCTGCTTGATCCCGGCAAAATCCTTGAACTCGCGCAACGAAACCTCGACGGGGAGCGTCCCCATCGGGCTCTCCTGTTGGTAGCGCTGCGCGGATGGCAAGTGCGTCGCGAGGTCGAAGGACAGGGTCACGCTGCCGTCGGCCCCGGTGAGCTCGACATCCACGAGCTCGCGATCACCGTCTTTGCGCTTGCCCTTCGTCGTCGCTGCCTCGAAAAACGACTTCCAGTCGGCCGCGAGCGAGACGCTTGTACCCCACTTGATCTGCGCGGCCTCGCGGCCGTTCAGGGTGCGTCGCCCGTTGACAGGATCGTCGCTGACGACGTTGGTGCCGTCGAACCACACCCGCTGCACGCCGAGGCCGGGGATATCCGATTCTGAGTAGAACTTGCCTTCCTTCCACCACACGCGCGTGTTGGCAGTGAGGCTCTGGGCCGGGATTTCGAGCTGGGCCTCGCTGTAGTAGCTCTTGAGCGCCCCGATCGCTGCCGATCCGCCGGTCGCATCGACGGCGCGGGCGAGGATCTCCTCGGCACCCGGAAGCGGTGCGTCGGCGGTGGGCGTTGCCCCCTCCGTCGTTGTGCCAGACGGCGTCGCTGTCTCGCCGGCGCCGGGCTCGTTGGTCACAACGGGTACCGGAGCGCATGCGAAGGCGAATGCAACGAACGCAAGGAGCGTGGGGCGGAGGCGAAGCGTCATGGCAGATCTCATTTCGACGGTGCGGTGACGGGGTTGGAGGTCAACAGGGCGACGGCGGCGTCGAGCACGGGATCGCGACCCTGCGCGAGGGCCTGCAGGGTGAGCTCGATCTGGGGATCGGGGACGACGCCCGCGCCTTCGACGGCCCGGCCTGACGGGCTCACGTAGTCGGCGACGACGTACTGGAGCAGGGCACCGCTCGGGAGTCCCTCGATGAGCGAGGGCAGGGCGGCCCCTTGGCTGCCGGTGGCGCCGACGACCCGGGCGCGCCCGAGGTCGACGAGCGCCTGGGCGAAGATCTCGGAGGTGCTTGCGGTGCCCTGATCGACGAGGATCGCCACCGGTCCAAGGAACGGGTCTTCGCCAGCTTCGAGATGGAAGCGTTGTTCGGCCTCCCGTAGGCGCATGACCCCGAGATCGGCGGCCCGATCGAAGATGAGTCGGCCGACCGGGATGACCATGGGTCCGATGCCACCGGGGTTGCCGCGCAGATCAAACACGAGCCCTTGCATCCCCTGGGCGCGCAGTTCGACCAAGCCCTGGCGGATGTCATCGACGAGCGGCATGAGCCACACGTTGAACGCGATGACGCCGATCTTCGTGCCAGGCACCATCTTCGCGCTGACCTCGACCGGGATGTCCTTCAGGTTTCCGAAGGAAACCGTGCGCGGCTTCGGAACGTGGCAACGCGCGCGGGTGGTCTTGGTCGCGCCGGCGGGGGTGGCCGACCACGTCAGCTCGTGGCTCTGCCCGCTCGCGCACGACAGCGCTGCTTCCAGGGCGCGCATGAGGTGGAAGTCGCGCTCCACGGGGCGAGGAAACGCAGCGGCGAGCGTCCCACGCAACGTCGCAATCTTCTGATCATCGATCGCGACAAGGACCGCCCCGGCTGGGATCTTGACCTTGCCGCCTTGCCAGTCCGCGGTGCGCACGGCCACGTGCTCGCCGACGACGACGACCGTCACCGGCACGCGCCCGGGACCCCGCGGCCGCTCCTGGCCCGGTTCGGCGGCAGCAGCCCCACGTGGCGCGATGACGCCGAGGTGGCTCTGGCCGAGCTCGGCGAGGAGCGCGTTCGTCAATCGATAGGCCTCGGCCTCATCTTTGGCCACGGCGACCTGTTTGCCGTAGCTCTCCCGCAACGCCGGCCAGTCTTTGCAGCCGAGCGTCACGTCGTAGTGCTTGTCGAGGATCGTCCGCCAGACCTGTTCGAACATCGCGACGTGGGGCCCCGCGGGCAGTGGCGGGAGTGCTTGGACGTCGAGCTTGGACCAGTCACGACACGCCGATGCGATGGCCTTCGTGTCGGCGCGAGGCGGTTCGGCGTGCACGGAAGCGGGGGTGGCAACCGGCGCGGGCGTGGGCGCGCGGCCACAGGCGACGAGCGCCGCGAGGAGGCCGGCACACGCGATCACCGGGCGGTTCGAGCTGGCGTGCACGGCGGGCATGGTATTCGGACCGCGGGCGGGGGCGAAGGCAGACCGCCCGTGGTGCGAACGCCGCCCGCGTGCGCATCCGCAAGCGGCCTTCGGCGAACCCCCGGCGCCCGGGTGTGGCGCGAGCCACGTGCCATCCGTTCGCTGGCCACGCACGGTTCCAAGTCGCGGTGCTACCCTGCGATCGTGCTCTTGTGTGCGCTGATGTTCGTGCAGCTCGCGGCGACGCCTCCGTGGCGAGAGCCCGGCGATCCAGCGCGCGAGGGTGACACCTCCGGGCGGCTGCGCGTGTTCATGGATCTCGAGGCGGTCCACTGGATCGGAGCGGTGGCGGTTCGTGGCGGTGCCACGCGTGTGCGCAGCGACGCTGTCGGTGTGTTGGGGCGGCGGCGGTTCGCCGCCGGGTTCGGCCTCGGCTGGGGATTCGGCGAGCACGTCATCGCCGGCGCGCGCGGTGACTTCGTCGTGTTTCCCGATCGCGATGCGACCGGGGTCGCGCTCCTTAGCCGCGGGGGATCGTTCTCGGGGTTTGTCGAGCTGCTCCTGCTACGCCGGCGGCACGTCCGGCCGTACACGATGGCGCGTGCGGGCCTCGGGGGCACGACCAGCTTCGCCTACAATGACGGTAGTTACAGCGTACCGCCCAGGCGCGCACTCGTCCCGTCCGTCGGCCTGCGCCTCGGCACGCACGCGTTCGTCACCGAGGATTTTTCCCTCGACGTGGGCGTCACGTTGGACCACCGCTGGAACATGCGCGCGAACCCGGGTTCGACGTTCGAGACCCCGAGCTACACGCTGCGCGACAGTCAGCTCGTCCTCGCCGGGAGCGTCGGGTTCTCGCGCTGGTTCTGACGTCCGCGCGCTCCTGCGCTATCATCGCGACAATGACGGCGAAGTACGCCCTGCGTCTGCGCAACCTCGAGTCGGGCGATCTGCTGATCGGCGAGTTTGATGAGATTTCGTCGGTGCTTCGCTGGCTGCGCCAGCGCCCGCACATGATGGAAGTGATCGGCGCCGCGACTAAGTTCGACGGGGACGCCGAGACGGCACTGCGCGATGCGATGCGCCCGCTCGACCCCGACGAGAAGGCCCGCAGCAATGCCCTCGACGACGCCCGCTTGGCCGCCCTCGAGGAAGCGGTCGCGGCCCAGCAGGCGCAGGACGCGGAGAAGCAAGAAGCCGAGCGCATCGCCAACCTCCATGCTGATCCGGATCGCCCCATCGTCGTCGCGTGGGATGTTCGCGATGGCATGTGGGTGGCCGATCCGGCGGACAGCCGAGAGATCAACGAGGTCGTGCGTGCCGCCGTGCTCGCTTGGGTCGCCGAGCGCAACAGCTGGGTGCATCCCCGCCGCCAGCACGTTGCGCGCGCGATGGTCACCGTGTGGCCCGGCCCCGTGCCCGGAGGCGATGAGGCCGACCGCTGTCACACCGGCGGGCAATTCGAGACCGAGCCCGGAGCGGATTGAGCGACACTGCGCCCGCGCCGATCAGGGGCAGTATCGCCAACTTCCGCCCATCGGTTCCAAAGTTGTAGCAGGCCTGAATCTTCATGACGATTCCATGACGGCTTTTCGACGAAGTCGTCGAGGCCACCGCTTGCGGCGCACCGGCCGCGGCGTTATCGTCGATCCGTGCCGCGTCGCACCGCCAACTTCCAGCGCATCGATCGCTGGATCGTCCCGAGCGGGTAGCAGCGGCACCTCATCTTCCGTTGCCCTCCAAACCCGCTCCCGAGTCCCTCGGAGCGGGTTTTCGCGTCTGTGCTGAGTTTCCTGGATCTCGAACATGGCCATCACAACCACCACGTTGCGTACGCTTGTCGCCGGTCATGGCAAGCGCTTCGTCGGTGCTGCGGCGGCCCTGTTGGCTGCGGCCGCGTTGCAATACTCCGCGCCGCTGATCTGGCAGATCGTCGTCGACGGTGTGCTCGCGGATCCGGACCAAGCGCCGGCGTGGGTCGACCGCAGCGTGGAACTGTTCGGCGGTCGTGAACACGTGCGCACGCATCTATGGCAGCCGGCCGCGCTGTTCGTGGGGATCACCGCGGCGGCGGGCGTGTTCACGTGGCTGCGCGGACGCTTGGCCGCGCGCGCCAGCGAAGACGCAATCGCTGAGCTGCGCCGGCGTCTGTACGATCGCCTGCATCATCTTCCGCTCGCGTACTACGATCGCGCCGAGACCGGCGACCTCGTCCAGCGTTGCACCTCCGACGTGGACAAGGTGCGCACGTTTCTCGAGAGCCAACTTCCGGAGATCGTTCATGCGTGGGTCATGCTGATCGTCGCCCTTCCGGTCATGGCGATCCTCGATGTCCGGACGACCTTGGTCGCGCTCGCGCTCGTTCCGCTCGTGCTGGGGTTTTCGGCCGGCTTTTTTCGGCGGGCGCGGGAACGCTTCGCCGACGTGGATGTCGCCGAGGGCAGGCTCACCGCCGCGCTGCAGGAGAATCTCACGGGGATCCGGGTGGTGCGAGCGTTTGCGCGTCAGCGTTTCGAAGCTCTCCGCTTTGCTCGCGTTAACGACGGGCAACGCCGCGCCACGGCCCGCCTGTTCGACGGACTGGCCTGGTACTGGTCGAGTTCCGATCTGTTGGTGCTGACCCAACGCGGCGTCTTGCTCGCGTACGGGGCCACGCGCGTGGCCGAAGGAACGCTGCAGGTCGGCGCCCTCCTGTACTTCATTACCGCCGCCGGCATGTTCATCTACCCGCTCCGCATGATGGGGCGGATCCTCGCCGATCTCGGCAAGACCCAGGTCGCGATCGAGCGTCTCGCCGCCGTGCTCGACGAGCCGGTCGAGGGCCATGCAGACCCGGTCGACGAGCCACGCGATCGCGCGCGCGGGGCGATCGAGCTGACAAGCCTCCGCTTCGCCCATGCGGACGGGCCGCCGGCGGTTGACAGTGTGAGCCTCGAGATCCCCGCGGGCAGCAGTGTCGCGATCGTCGGGGCCTCGGGGGCGGGCAAGAGCACGCTTGTCGACCTTCTCCTGCGGCTGCGCGACCCGCAGAGCGGGACGATTCGGATCGACGGCGTCGATATCACCCGGCTGCCGCGCAAGCAGGTCCGCCGCTGGGTTGCGAGCGTGCTGCAGGAGCCGTTTTTGTACTCCCGCAGCGTCGCCGACAACCTCAGGTTCGGACGCGCGGATGCCGACGACGGCGCCCTCGAGGCGGCGGCCCGCGTGGCGGCCGTCCACGAGGCCGTGGCCGCCATGGCCGACGGCTACGCCACCTTGGTGGGCGAACGCGGTGTGACGCTCTCGGGCGGCCAACGCCAGCGTCTTGCCCTGGCGCGTGCGCTCCTCACCGAGGCCCCGGTGCTCATCCTCGACGATGCGCTGTCGGCCGTCGACACGCAAACCGAGGCGGCGATCCTCGATGCGCTGGCGGCCCGTCGTGGTCGATGCACCACCTTGTTGATCGCCCATCGTCTAACGACGGTGGCGCTGGCTGACCGTATCGTGGTGCTCGATCGTGGCCGTGTGGTCGAGCAGGGCAGCCACGCGGAGCTCCTCGCCCGTGGTGGGGTCTATGCTCGGGCGTGGGCCCTGCAGACCGAGCTCACCGTGAGCAAGCCCGCCGAGGGTTCGCGCTCCAGCGAGCTTCGGGGCGAGGGAGCGGTGTCATGAGTGGATTCGACGACGTCGATGACGACGCGCGGCTGCCCGCGCGGATCGACTGGGGACTGTGGCGCCGGATCGCCGGGCACATCTGGCCCCATCGCAGCGTGCTCGGCGGCCTTGTCGGCTGCGGCGTCGTGCTCGCGTTGCTCGACATCTCGTTCCCGCTCCTCACCCGTGCGGTGATCGATGCGGTGACCCAGACCGGTCCCGCCGATCTCGCGCCGCTGTGGTGGACCTGGGGTGCGCTGGTCGTCGGCTTCGTGGGGCTGATCTGGGGACTCATCGTCTTGGCCGGGATCCTCGCGGCTGGGGTTGCCCACGACCTCCGGCGCAGCGCCTTCGACCGCCTTCAGGAGCTACCGTTCGCTTACTACGATCGACGCCCGGTCGGCTGGCTCGTCAGCCGCGTCACGTCCGATTGCGATCGCATCGCGTCGCTCGTGCCGTGGTTCTCGCTCGATCTCGTTTGGGGCCCGAGCCTGGCGGTGGCGATCGCGGTGGCGATGTTCGTCCTCGACGCACGCCTGGCCGTGGTTGTCCTCGTCATCGTACCTGCCTTGACGATCGTGGCGCGGTGGTTCCAACGAAAGCTGCTCGTGACGTCGCGGTGGCTGCGGCGGACCAACGCCCGGATGACCGCGGCGTTTGATGAGGCGGTCATGGGCGTTCGCACCACCAAGGCCCTCGTGCGCGAGGCAGGCGCGCTCAGCGAGTTCTCCGGTCTCGTCGGCGAGGCGCGACGCTACGCCCTCGCCAACGCCGCCTGGGCGTCGGCGCTGCTGCCACTGGTATCGACCGTGGGCGCGATTGGCCTCGGCTTGGCGCTGTGGCGCGGTGGGGTGCAGGTCGGCGAGGGGATGAGCCTTGGGACGCTGGTGGCGTTCATGCAGTTTGCCCTGCTGTTCCATCAGCCGATCGAAGATGTCGCTCGCCGCTTGGCCGAGCTGCAGGGGGCCCAGGCGGCGGCCGAGCGCGTGCAGGGGCTGCTCGACACGACACCGGCGATCGCCGACGGCCCCGAGGTGGTCGCCGCGATCGCTCGCCAAGCCGTGGGCGGCGCGCCGAACCGTGCGCCTGATGGCGGTCGCTTGCGGATCGACCGCATCGATTTCGACGACGTCTGGTTCGCCTACGAAGCTGAACGCTGGGTGCTGCGCGGCGTGTCGCTGTCGGCCGTGCGAGGTCAGACCATCGCCCTCGTGGGGGAGACCGGCGGCGGCAAAACGACGATCGTGTCGCTGCTGGCGCGGTTCTATGAACAACAACGCGGGGTCATCGCGCTCGACGGCGTCGATCATCGGCAGCGGAGCTTGGCTTGGCTGCAGTCCAACATCGGCGTGGTCTTGCAGACGCCGCATCTCTTCTCCGGTT
>CADEGN010000195.1:7857-14716 GCA_902826865.1 uncultured Myxococcales bacterium | reverse complement strand
CGACGCGCAGGCCGCCGACGCAGCGCCCACCGACGACGACCCGACCGTTGAAGGCGCGCGCACCGACACCATCGCCAGCGCCGATGCACGCGGGGCCAACGCGCAACCGATCGCGGGCGAGCCCGACAACGGCCCGGGCTCGAGCGGCCGGACCACGCCGATCGGTACATCGGCCGCACCGCGGACCGACAACACGCGCAAGCTCTCGGCCGAGGAGCTGCTCGAGCTGGCCCGCAAGGCCTGGAACGCCGGCAACGCCCGCGACACGTTCAAATACGCCAATCAAAGCCGCTACAAGGAACCAAGCGGCGAGGCCACCGAACTATCCACGTTGGCTGCATGCAAGATGCGGCAACCAGATGCGGCGCGCGCGTCCTTCGACGAACTCGACGGCGATCGCCGACGCCGGGTTCGCAGCGCCTGTCGCGACATGGGCGTGCGCGTCGGGCTCTGAAGCTTAGCGCGCCGAACCGCCCAGGCCCATCGCGGCACGCGTGGCCATCCGCGTCTCGCTCGCCGACCGGGCCGCGAAGAGCTCGAAGCCGCGTGTCCCACCGGAACACCTGCTCCGCCCGCGCTCGCGGCGTGTAACGCTCGCTGCTGCCGCTAGCTCATGCACACGACGACACTCGATGGGCCGTCGCTGTGGCGTGGAGAAAGCGGTTCTCTTTTGGGGCACGTAGCCCGAGCCGCAACCCGCGCGATCGAGATCGGCGACCCGCCGGGTCGGAAACTCGCGTAGGCTTGGTTGCGGTGAGCGACGCCCCGGAGCTCGATATCGGCGCGCTTTACCGCGATTTCCATCGCCGCGCGTACGCTCTCGCCCGCGCTCAGCTGGGCGACGAGGACGATGCTGCCGACGCCGTGCAAGAGGCGTTCGTGCGCGTGAAGCGAGGCGTCGCCACGTTCAACCGGCACTCGCAGCCACAGGCGTGGCTGGCCCGCATCGTCGTCAACGTATGTCACGATCTGCGGCGCTATCGACGGCGTCGACCGGAGCTTCACGTGGAAGACGTGGAGGCGGTCGCCGTCGTGACGTGTTCCCAGGCAACGCCCGAACGCTCGCTTCAGGCACTTGAGCTCCGGGCCGTCCTAGCGGAAGCGATCCGACGACTCAGCGACGATCACCGAGAGGTGATCGTGATGCGCGAACTTTCGGGGCTCAACTACGAGCAGATCGCACGGGCTGGACGCTGCCCCAAGGGCACGGTGATGAGCCGGCTCTTCCACGCCCGCCGCAAGCTGCGGGCCTGGCTCGGCCCGCGCCTGGATGCCGAGCATTCGCTCAACGCCTGAGCAGACGCGGTGACGACGGTCGACCGCTAACCGGCGTAGATCGCCGCGTCAGTACGGATAACCCTCGACGGTGCAGTTGTCGCACTGCGGGCAAGGGAACAGGGCGTCGATCGCGGCGACGCAGGCCTGCAGCACGTCAGGCGCAGGTGGAGTCTCCGCAGCAAACGTCGCCGCGAGCGTCGTCGCGTCGACCGAGTTGCGGCGCTCGGCCTCCGGCGCAAGCACGGGACCGAGGACCTTCAGGTAGGCCCAGTTGGCGTCGGCAGCCGAGCCGCACTCCGCCGGTTGCTGCACGATATGCTCGCGAACGAGTCGCGCCATCGCATACCACAGCGCGTTGTCCAGTTGCTCCTGGGCACTGGCAAACGCGTCTTGACCGGCCGTCATCAGCTCTTCCCACGTCGGGTCCATATCGCCCGGATATAGGTCGCGCCAGCAACGAAGCGCGAGCATCCCGTCGTAGACCGCATTGTAGGCCATCGGGCTAATGTCTCGGATCTGTTTGCCGAGACCGTTCGGCTGGTCCCGCGGCTCCGCGCCCTGGAAGTATCCGCGGCTGGAGTCACAGTTGTCGGGAAGCTGGACGCAGCTCGCCATCTCCTTATACGTCGAAGCGAACATGAACCAGGCGATCCCCGCGTCGATCCGCGCCGCATGCACATTCGGATCGCCCATGCCGGTGGTGCCCGCGTCGAACGCGTCGTTGATCAAGGGGGCCATCTTGGCCGGCCCGGCGCAGCGATCGGGGTACGCGGTCGTGTTGTCCGCCACCGTGCACTGCTTGTCGAAGTCCACACCAGGATCCTGATCGGCCATCGGGATGACCGGAAAGTGGACATCCTCGCGCCGGACGAGCCGCGACTCGAGACCCTCGCCGACCGCGTAGCGCGTGCGGGCCATGTTGAAGTCGTCTGCGGTTGGCGTCGTTCCCGATCGCAGCAGCGCGAGGATGTCGTCGTAGGCGACCGATCGGTCCGCGGCGCCCGGCGGGTCATCTTCTACGGGCGTCCACTCGCCACTGTCGGCGACGCATGCTGGCCACATGTCGTCTTCGCCCGGGACGAAGTCGGTGGCAAGTGGCGCGCAGGGACTCTCGTCGACGTCGGCGAACATCACGTCCATGGGTTCGCAGCCGCCGGTCGAATCCGCACTGCCGGAGGAATCGACGGCAGACGTGCCATCGGAGGTGTCCGCCTGACCGTCGTCGTCGGCACAAGAGGTGAGCGCGAACAGGGCTACGAACAGGGCTACGCCAAGGGAGCGTCGGTCCATGGGTACACCATCGCCCCGAGCGGTCCGGCTCGAAAAGCGTGGAGACCCTGGCCTGCACACCCGTGTAATCACCTGCCCGCCCCGCGGCCTCGCCCACGGGGTGTGACAAATCTCGGGTGGCTAGAACCCGAACTGGGCCTCGAATATCAGGCCACGCCCGGCCCCGTTCACGCTCGAGCCGTGATGGCGGTACGCCGCGTCGGCGACGTTCTCGAACACTAGCCCGAGCAAAACGTGCGGATCGTAGCGATAGCCCGCTCGTAGATCGAAAACGACGAAACCGGGCGTCCCACCGTCGGGGATCCGAATATCTCGCAGGTCCTGGATCGCCAGGCGCGATTGCGGCCTCGCCCACCGCAGCGCACCGACCAAGTGCACGCCCCAACGCGTGCTACGCCACCCCGCCTCGGCGCTCCCGTGCAGCGGCGGCACGCGGGAGAGCGGCGCCCGCCGCGGCGTGTTGGGGATGATCCCGAACTCGGGATTGGGTGACTCGCCCCAGGCATAGGAGAACGTCGCGGCCGCACTAAGATCGGCCGGGAGATAGACACGGATGCCACCGTCGGCGCCGCGCAGGATTGCAGTGCCCGGGGTGTTGACGAGTTGGAACCGATACCGCGAGCTGCTGCAATTCGGGTCCCCTGCGGGGCACGCTGAGATGTCGCGACTCGCCCGCTGGATGTAGTCGTCGATCCACGATTGAAATCCGAACGCGCTGAGCTCGATCCATCGGTGCTGGATCCGGATCCCACCCTCGAACATCGTGGCCTTCTCGTGCTTGAGCCCATCATTTTCGTACTGGAACCCCGGACCGGTGAGCTGACGGCTCGTGAGGTCGTCGATATTCGGTGCGCGAAAGCCCTGGTCGACGCTTAGCAGAAACGCGAGCCATGGCGTCGGCGTGACGCGCACCCCAGCGGTGGTCACACCCGCGAGCCAATAGCGATTCACGGGCGCCGAGACGCGGACCACATCCCCCGGCGCTTTGGCGAACACCGCAGCTCCGCGCCCGCCGAGCCGCAGGCGCAGATACCTGGTCATCAGCAGCTCGCCGATCATCCACGCGCCCGATGTGAAGTACCGCGCCCCGTCTGTGTACTGTGTCCACGGGTCGTCTTGGCGGATCTTCGTGGTCGCATAGAACTGCGAGGCGGCACTCGTGACCCGGTCGAAGTACCCGTCCGCGCCATAGTGGACCGTCAGGTTGGCCCACGGCGCCAGCTCGAACGCCTTGGTCGACGCCTGCAACGCCGTACCGACGCTGTGCACGTTGTCCACGCCGGTCAACCGCGTTGGCGACGGCGAACCGCGGCGATACAAGCGATCCTCGTGCTGCCGCTGGTAGCTCACGGTCCACGTCAAGCGCTCGGCTGCCGGCGGGCCCCCGCGCATGGCGTACTTGGCGTAGACGAGGGTCCGAAACTGCTCGTTGTAGGTCAGGCACTCGTCTTGGGGTGCGGTCGGAGGTGGACAACGATCGGTCCGCGGCGCGTCGTACTGCCGATAATCGTAGTACGCCACGGTCAGACGATGGCGAGGGTTCGGCTCGTACACCAGGCGAACATCGCCGGCGAGCTCCTTGAAACCGGTGCCGGCCTGGACGTTGTCTCCGTGCAGGAAGAGCGGCGGTGCCTTCTGCGGATCTCCCGTGGCCGGCGCGATGATGCGGCCGCCCGCGCGCAATAGCCCGAGGCGGCGATACCCCACGCCGCCGTAGAGCCCGAGCTTGCCTTTGTACGACAGATCAAGCTGGGCACGCCCGCCGTACGCCCCGTCGGCGGTGGCGGTTTGGGCGATCGCCCGGCTGTGGGCCACCAACCTCCGCTTGCCGACCTCGAGCGAGGGTTCGATCGGCGTCGTAAGGATCGCGCCACCCATCGCATCGGACCCGTATCGCGTCGATGCACTGCCGCGAATCACCTCGAGCTTCTGAATCGACCGCGCATCCACGGTGAAAAAATACTGGTTCGGGCCCTGACGAAACGTACTGTTGTTGAGGCGAACGCCGTCGAACAACATCACGGTCTGCTGACCTGTGAGACCGCGAACGTACGGCGAAGCTTGGCCATGCGCTGTCTGCTGGATGTAGACACCCGGCTCGTTGCGCAGCGCGTCGGGTGCGGACCTCGGCAAGCGCTCGTCGAGCTCGCGACGGGTCACCACACTCCCGGCGCGATCGGGCTCTGACAGATCGGGCCCCGGCGTTCGCACGCGGACGAGGCGGTAGTCCTCCGGGGACGCGGGTGCGGACCGTGGCGCGGGCGTGGCCGGTGCGTCGGAGCTTGTTGACGTCGCCGGTTGCGTCCCTGGCGGTCGTGTCCCTGGCGGTTGTGTCCCCGGCGGTTGTGTCCCTGCTGGCGAAGCGGGATCAGGCGCGCCGCTCGGGGCGAGGATCGCATCGACACCGGCGTACGCGCGGGGCCCGGCCCCCGCCCCATCGGCCGGAACCGGCCGCAAGGCCGCGAGCAGGGCCGCGAGGTGCAACACCGTCAGGGGATCGTCGCCGAGGCGACGCGGGCTGTCCGCACGGGGATCCACCCGGTGCCCAACGAGTGGATGTACCGAGGGGGCGGCAGGGCCGCACACCGGGAGAGAAGCGACGATCGGCTCCGCTCGGGCCCTTGGCTCCGCACGCGCGCCAACGACCGACCGGGGGTCGTGGCGTGGCATAGACTTCACGCGACGTGCAGTCGGAGGTGGCACCGGCCGGTGATCCGTGTCCCGCCGATGAGTCGCTCGCGGCCTTTGTTGCGGGAACCGCAACCCTGCGCGAAGCCGAAGGGATCGAGCGCCATGTCGACGCCTGCCGTCGCTGCGCGGACATGCTCGCGATGTACGGCGCGGTGTTCGCAGCGCCCGCTTCGCGAGCATCCAAGCCGGTGCTCACCGAAAACGGCGCCGGCCTCGACCAACGTGACATGGCCTCGCTGCGGGTCGGCGACCGCTTCGCAGGCCGCTACGAGATCCGCGACTGCGTCGGTTTTGGCAGTGGCGGCACCGTCTACGCCGCCTACGACCCCGAGCTCGACCGTCTGGTTGCGCTCAAGATCCTGCGCCGACGCGATCGCGAAGGAGACACCCGGTGGATGCGCGAGGCGAAGGTCATGGCTCGCGTCATGCACCCCAACGTCGTCGCGGTGCACGACGTTGGCAGCGCCGATGGACGCACCTTCATCGCGACCGAATTCGTCGATGGCAGCACGCTCGAACGCTGGTTGCAGCTCAAGCGCCGTTCGTGGCAGGAGATCGTCGCGGTGTTCCTCCCGGCAGGCGAAGGCCTGGCGGCGATCCACGCCTGCGGCTTAGTTCATCGCGACTTCAAGCCGCACAATGTAATGGTCGGTCACGACGGACGTGTGCGGGTGATGGATTTCGGGCTCGCGCGGGCGTCGCTCATCGCGCCGACGATGCCAGACGACCCCAACACGGACGCCGCGTTGGGGGAGACGTTGCCGCCGTCCCACGTCGCGATGTCGCGGACGCGAACCGGCACCCTCGTCGGGACGCCTCACTACATGTCACCCGAGCAGTGGCGGGGGCGGCCCGCGGATTGCCGCTCGGATCAGTTCTCATTTTGCGTGGCGCTTTATGAGGCACTGTGGCGGGTCCGTCCGTTTGCCGGAGATCTCGCCGCGGACGTTGCGGCCAAGGTCCGCCAAGCGGCCCTCGCCACGCCGCCCCGATCGGACGTGCCGCGCTGGTTGGTCGCGATCGTGATCCAAGGGCTCGCCCACGATCCGGACAAGCGCTGGCCAAACATGCCCGCACTCCTGCGGGCGTTGGCGGACACGCCGCGAAACCGGCGCACGCGCGCGAGCCGAGCATTGCTCGGTCTCGGCGCGCTGGGGGTCGCAGCGGCGAGCTACGCCGCCGCCAGCCTCGACGAGCCCGACGACTGCGAGGCACACGCGACCCGCATCGTCAACATCTGGAACGCCGACGCACGCGATCGGCTCACGGCCAACCTCGCGTCGGATGCGCCTCGAATTCTCGGCGTAATCGAGGGCTGGGCTGCAGAGTGGCAAAGCGGATACGCCGACGCCTGTCGCGTCGCGGCCACCGGTGACGCGACGAGCCAGGGCGAGAACGAGCTCAGTTTCACCTGTCTCGACCGACGCCTCGTTGAGCTACGCGCAACCGTCGACGTTCTCGGCGACGCCGCGCTCGGTGACAACGCAGCCCGCGAGGTGGTCGGGACCCTTGGCTCCCCGGCACGCTGCGTCGAGGCGGGGCGGCTCGAGATGATCGCGCCGGCGTGTCCCATGCGGCGGCCCGGGGGCGCCGTCTGGCC
>CADEGN010000195.1:0-7847 GCA_902826865.1 uncultured Myxococcales bacterium | reverse complement strand
CGCGCGTTGTCTACGCAACTCGCCGCCGACATCGCCCAAGTTAGCGCTCTGCAGGCAAGCGGTCGCTTGGCCGATGCCGAGCAGCTCGCCCGCGAGGTTGTTGCCCGCTGCGACGCCGATGGGGATCACGCGGTTCGCTCGGAGGGTCTGCTGTCGCTGGGCCAGGTACTCGCGGAACGCGCTACTCCTCGCGATGCCGAACGAGTTCTTCGCGAGGCAGTGTGGGAGGCCGACGCGAGCGGGCACGTCGAGACCGGCGCGGCGGCGCTGCTCGAGTTGGTGAAGGTACTCGGCGCCGATGACAATCGCTTTGACGATGCGATCGCCGCCGGCGAACGCTTGGATGCACTGCTCGTGCGTCTCCAAGATCCTGAGTACGCGATGAAGCTTGGCGCGGGTCGGGGAGTGATTTTCAGCAAACAGGGCCGCTACAGCGAGGCGCTCCAACAACACGTGGAGGTGCTGCTCACCGCAGTCGCGAACTACGGTCCCGACTACGACCAGTTGCCCGCCATGCACGCGAATATCGCCGCCGCCCTCTCGCACACCGGGCGCATGCCCGAGGCCCATGCCCACGCCATCATGGCGGTCGAGCTGCAAGAGCGGCTGGTCCCATTCGACCACGCAACCACCGCCCAGCTCCTCAACACCCTCGGGAGCCTGCAACTCCACCTCGGCGACATCTCGGCGGCCCGGGCAACCCTTGTGCGCGGGCTCGCGATGGCAGAGCGCACCCTCACCACACCGCATACCCAAGTCGCCTCGACCCTCAACAACCTCGCCGCTCTCGAGATGAACAGCGGTAATTTCCGGGCCGCGCTCTCGCAGCACCGGCGCGCAGGCGAGGTGTACCGCGCCATCTTCGGGGAGAATCACCCTGATTTTGCCCTCTCACTACACAACCAAGCGGGCGCGCTCGATCGGCTCGACGAGACCGCCGAGGCGATCGCGCTCTATCGCCGAGCCCTGGCCATTCGCAGCGAAACCAATGGACCCGAGCACCCGGACACCGCGAATACGGTCCACAACCTCGGGCTGCTGCTGACTCGGGCGGGTCAGCTGGACGAAGGCATCGTGCACATGGAGCGGGCCCTCGAGATCCGCGAAGCCAATCGTGTCGATCCGTTTCGCCGGGGGTCGAGCGCCTTCATGCTTGCGAAGGCGTATGCGAAGCGCGGTGACGTGAGCAAGGGAGATGCCGCGCGCGCACTAGAACTGGCCAGGCGCGCGCAACAACTGCTCCACAGCATCGCTCCCCGTCAGGCTGAGGTAGCGGACGCCGTCGACACATGGCTCGCAACCCAGGAGCGCGCCCCGGCGAAGAAGTGAGCTCGCATCAGACGCTAAACGAACTGCCGCAGCCGCAACTGCCCGTGGTGTTCGGGTTATTGAACTTGAAGCCGGCCCCCTGCAGCCCCTCTACGTAGTCGATCGTCGTTCCCATCAAATACATGAAGCTCATCTGGTCCGAGATGAGCTTGACGCCGTTGCTCTCGAACTCGTAGTCGCCCTCTTGCTGCTCGTCGAAGTAGAGGTCGTACTGAAAGCCGGAGCACCCGCCGCCCATGACCTTCACGCGAAGAGCATAGTGGGCTTCAATGTTCTCCTGGCCACGGATCTCGCGGACTTTGTCCGCGGCGAGCTCGGTGACCGCGAGGGGGCCCTCGGCGACGACGGGGGATTCGGCGGGCGCGCCCGCAGGAGCAATTTCGGAGGTTGGTGAATCAGCGCTCATTGGAGCCTTCCGGCGTCGGTTTGCGCTCTTTGCGCTGCAACCCTGACGTAACGTAACATGCGACGGTTCCCGCGCCCGGTCAAGGCGCCAGCGGGCGCTCCCGCGGGGAACACCGCTCGCCGCCCACGTGAGGCGAGCGTCCGTGCCTGGTCGCTCGAGCGTCGCCGGGGGCCGCAGGGGGCGGCCACGTTGCGGCAAGAGGCGGCGGCCTGTTTCCCCGGCGTTTGACAGCGAAGGAGCGTTTTTCTACCGTGGCGAGCCTGAGATCCCTCACCGTCGCTCGGGTCTGGCATGCCGCTCGACCATCGATCGTCGCTCGCGCCGGATCTCGCGGAGCTCGGATGACACTGCATCGCGCGCGTCACGTCGTTGCTGCCCTCGTCCTCGGACCCGCGCTGCTCACCGCCGGCTGCGATAAACGCGCCGACGAAATGAAGCGGCAGATCGAACGCGAGAAGCGAGAGACGAAGGAGGTTGTGGTCGCGGAGGAGGTCCCAGCGCACCCGATGCGCGAGAAGCTCCTGCCGGTCCTCGAGAAGATCTACCCGCTGCAGAAAGTCCCGCCGGTGACAGAGGTCGAATCGGCGCCGCCGGGTGGCTACGACTACGAAGTGCAGGCGGGCGTCGCCGCGGTCGTCAAGCTCACGGCCGGGCTGACCGACGACAAGAAGATCCGCGCCATCGTCATGGGCGCTGCCGAGGCCGACGCCTGGGCCTATCGACCCGACGCGCGCCGTGAGTACGCCGATCTGATCCACCGGGTCAAGCGCGGTTACGGCGACGATCAGCAGCAACTCATCCTCAAGCAGTACGCCAATCTGCGGCTGCTTCAGTTCTTCAACAGCGCTGAGGCCCAAGCGGCCATCGACGCCCTGCCCGCCGACGTCAAATCCACAGTCGTCGACATGCAGAAGTTCTACGTCGAGAACAAAACAAAGGTGTGGGACGACTGGATGGCGGTGAAGATGTACGCGCGCCGCGTCGTGGCCGGTGAAGAGCCGTTTCGCGGCGTGCTGCGCCAGATCAAGAAGGAGCTCGGCAAAGAAGAGCCAGCGCCGCTTACCTGGGAAGAGTCGATGGACGGTCCGTTCCTGGCCTGGGCGAAGGAAATCCGCGCCAACGAGGAGCTGTTCATCAAACTCACGGATCTCCGCGAGCTCAAGGACCGCGAGGAGTACCTCAACGAGACCCACAGCCAATGGGTTATCGAGGGATCGGCGAAGGTCCCAGGGAAGGCCAAAGGAGCCAAGATCGACCCGGCGCTGGGCTTCGGTGTCGTTCGCGAGGATCTTGGCGGTGGCTATAACGAGCTCACATTCGTGTTCTCGCGCAAGCTTGGTGGCGCGGCGCTCAAGAAGGCCTACCTGCGCTCGATCATCTACGGCCGGCTGCTCACCGACTTCCAGATGCTCGCCACCGCCGGCGGTGACTTTGCCAAGCGCGATGAGAACAACGTGATCGATTCGAAGACGGCGGTCGTTCCCGACAAGTACGATCCGCTGTACGCGAAGTGTGGTTCGGGGGCGGCACTCGACACGCTCATCAAGCACTACAGCGGCAAGTTTCCCACCCTCGCCGGGCTCGGCGGCGGTGGCGACGAGCAGGCATTGCTGAACGCCGCCCACAAGTGCGTCATCGATGGTGCGGCGGGCGAGATCCACGTCCCGGCCAAGGGCGACGACAAGGACGTGGAGGGCCCCGCGCCCGGCTCGCGTCTCGCGATTTACCAAATGCTCGCGCGATTCGAGAATGTCGACGTCAACCTGGCAAAGATGGCGGCCGAGACCAAGACCGAAGAAGACGAGGTCATCGAAGACGCCGAAGCCGTGCTCAAGCGGATCAAGGCCAAGGAAAACGAGGGCAAGGGCACCAAGTAGCGCCGGCACGCACCGACGTCGGTGGGTGTGTGCGCCGGCCGGCGGGCGACGACCGTTCGGCCACGGCAGCGGCCTTTCATCGATCCCGAGGTTGAGCATGGCGTCACTCGGGGCGTACGCTCGGGCGCAATGAACCCGCTCGTCGAACTCGCCGCCCAAGGCCAATCGATCTGGCTCGACTACATCCGCCGCGGCATGACGCGCAACGGCGAGCTGGCCCAGATGGTCGCGCGCGATGGGCTACGCGGGATGACGTCCAATCCGGCGATCTTTCAGCAGGCGATCGCGGGGAGCGACGACTACGCGACGAGCCTGCGGGCTCTCGCCGGAGATCGGGACCTCGATACCAAGACCGTATTCGAGACGCTCGCGATCGAGGACATCCGTGAGGCTGCGGATGTGCTGCGTGAAGTTTACGACCGCACCAACGCACTCGATGGATACGTCAGCATTGAGGTCTCACCGAGTCTCGCGCTCGATCCTGAAGGCACCCTCGCCGAGGCGAGACGGCTGTGGAGAAGCGTCGATCGCCCCAACGTGATGATCAAGGTCCCCGGGACAGATGCGTGCGTGGACGCCATCGAGACCCTGCTGGCCGAAGGGATCAACGTGAACATCACGTTGTTGTTCTCGGTGAGCGCGTACGAGAAAGTCGCGCACGCCTATGTCCGGGCGCTCGAGCGTCGCGTGACCGCCGGCCAATCGATCGATCGCGTGGCCTCGGTGGCGAGTTTCTTCGTCAGCCGGATCGACTCGGAGGTCGACGCCCGCCTGGCCAAACTCAAGCAAGCGGGCGGCGACGCGGGGCGCATCGACAGCCTCCTCGGTAAGGCGGCGATCGCGAACGCAAAGATCGCCTACGCGGACGTCTACCTGCCCCTCATCCGCGACGCACGGTGGCAGGCCCTGACCGCCCGCGGCGCCAGGCCGCAGCGGCTCTTGTGGGCGTCCACCGGGACCAAGAACAAAGCCTACTCCGACGTGCTCTACATCGACGAGCTCATCGGGCCTGACACCGTCAACACGGCGCCGCCGGCGACGATCGATGCCTTCCGCGATCACGGCAAGCTCGCGCCACGATTGCTCGCGGACGTCGACGGCGCACGCGCCGTAATGCAGGAGCTGAAGGCGCTGGGGATCGACTTCGCCGCCGTCACCGATCAGTTGCTCGAGCGCGGCATGGATCTGTTTAGCGAAGCGATCGATCAGCTCCTCATGACGGTCGCGGCCAAACAACGACAGGCCCAGGGACCACGGCTCAATCGCCTTGATCTCGCGCTCCCGGGGGCATTGGGCGAGGTCGTCGCCGCCGCCTCCGCCGCGTGGGACCAGGCCGGTAACACGGCGCGGCTATGGAATCGTGACGCGTCGCTGTGGACCGGCAGCGACGAGGCGAGTTGGCTCGGTTGGCTCGACATCGTCGAGCAGCAACGCGCCAACGTCGACGCGCTCCGCATCTTCGCCGACGATGTCGCGGCGAGCGGATTCAAGGACGTGCTGCTGCTCGGCATGGGTGGATCAAGCTTGTGCCCCGATGTGCTCGCTCGCACCTATGGCCCCGGCATCAAGGATAAACAGCGTCCGAAGCTGCGGATCCTCGACTCCACCGTGCCCGATCAAGTCCGCCGCCTCACATCCTCGGTCGACCCGGAGACGACGCTCTATATCGTCGCGAGCAAGTCGGGCAGCACCCTCGAGCCCAAAGTCTTCGCCGATTTCACGCTCGCTCAGGCCAAGCACCGCGGCGACGATGCCGCGCGCCGCTTCGTCGCGATCACCGATCCTGGTTCGAAGCTCGAGGCCCAGGCGCGCAAGGAGGGCTTCCGCGCCATCTTTCACGGCGTCCCAACCATCGGTGGGCGTTACTCCGCTCTGTCGAACTTCGGGCTCGTACCGGCGGCGGTCATGGGTCTCGATGTCGGCCGCCTGCTGGCGGAAGCTGGCATGATGGTCGATGCGTGCCGCAACAGCGCGCGTGCGGTCGACAACCCGGGCATCGCGCTCGGCATCGTTATGGGCACCGCGGCCAACCACGGGCGCGACAAGCTCACGATTTTTGGGTCGCCCGCGATCGCGAGTCTCGGCGCGTGGCTTGAGCAGCTGATCGCCGAATCGACCGGAAAAAACGGGAAAGCCATCATCCCGGTCGATGGGGAGTCCATCGCGGCGCCCAGCCACTACGGTCACGACCGGTTGTTCGTATACCTGCGCCTCGGGAGCGCACCCGATGCCAGCCAAGATCGCAAGGTGGGGGCGTTGATCGCCGCTGGCCAACCTGTGGTTCGAATCGATATCGCGGACCTCGAGGCACTTCCGCAGGAGTTTTTCCGGTGGGAGATCGCCACGGCTGTCGCGGGCGCGATGATGAAGTTGAACCCGTTCGACCAGCCTGACGTTGAAGCCAGCAAGATCGCGACCCGCGCGATGACTTCCGCGTTCGAGGAGTCGGGTTCATTGCCGGCCGAGACTCCGTGGCTGCAGGACGGCGAGATCGCACTTTACACCGACGCCGCGAACGTCGCGGCTCTCGATGGGGCCGCGGACTTCGCAGCTGCGATCGCAAGTCACCTGCGCAGGATCGGTTCGGGGGACTACGTGGCGCTTTTGGCCTACCTCGACATGACGAGCAAGAACGAGCGCACGTTGCAGGCCATCCGCGAGCTCATCCGCGAGCGCACCCGTGCTGCGACGTGCGTTGGGTTCGGGCCGCGTTTTCTCCACTCGACCGGACAGGCGTACAAAGGAGGGCCCGCCAGCGGGGTGGTTTTGCAGATCACTTGCGATGGTGACGATCTCGGTATCCCCGGCGCGCGAGCGGGCTTCGCCACCATCGCCGCGGCGCAAGCCCGAGGGGACTTCGAGGTACTCGTGCAACGCAAGCGTCGGGCGTTGCGCGTCCATCTCGGGCGGGACGTCGCGCGGGGACTTACGCAGCTTGAGGCGGCGGTTCGCGCAGCCTTCGGAGGGTGAGGTTTGGGAGGAGCGCCTCCGGGGCGGGCGGCTCCACGGCGACCACGGCTGCGACCCCGGGGAAATGGACGCAGCGCCGCGGTGCATTGACGGTTGCTAACGGGGGTCCAATGCGCCGCTCAGCTGCTCTCCACTCCGCACTACTGCTCGCCGGCCTCATGGGCGCCTGTCGCGGCGAAAGCGGCGTCGCCATCGGCAGCGCGAGCGACGCGGGCTCCACCGGCGCGAACGGCGATGACAGCACATCCGCCCCGCTGTCGGACTCGACGACGGCAGCTTCGTCGGCCGAGGAAGGACCGGCCGGCAGCTCGGGGAATCCCGGCGATGGCGGATCGAAGTTCGACGTCGGTGGCGTGAGTGAGCCCAAAAAATGCGAGTCCAAACCCGCGGGCACCACTTGCCACGGCACCTTCGCGCTCGAATGCGACGGGCAGGGGGGCGTCGTCAAAGAGACCCAGCGTCTGCCCGGCGTCTGTATCGACGGTACCGGCTGCGTCACGTGTCTCGATGGTCAGTTCACCTGCTCGGGTCCCCGTGTGCTCAGCTGCGAAGTTGCGCCAGAGCCCCACTGGGTCGAGGTCGAGACCTGCGACATCGCAATCAATGAAACATGCGATCTATCGAGCGGCACGTGCGTGGCCGCTCAAGTGCTCGGCTCCACGGAGTCGACGGGAACGTACTATCAATACTCCGCATTCGCGAACTCACTCGACGGATTTCTGGGCGGTTACGACGTTGATAGCAACGGCGATCTCATCTACGTCACCAGCTTCGGTGACGGTCTCGGCAGCAGCACTCCACCTGGCAAGATCGACGTGTATCGCATCGAGGTCAGTGACTCCGATGGCGACGGTGTGGTCAAGCTCAACCAGCACCCGGACAACCCCGACGAGACGGGACCGGTGGAAGAACGTACGCTCACCTTCGTCGAGACCTTGAGCATCCCCGACGTCGTGATCTTCAACCATGTTTGCGAGCTCTACGTGACCGACGACCAGATCTTCGTCGGGGGCGCGGGGTTGCGCCAGCACAGCTTTGGCGACGACTTCTCCACCGTACTGACGATGCCGCCGCCGACGATGTACTTCCTCTCTCATATCGGATTCGACCCGGTGGGAGACGTTTGGTATGCCTCGTCGGAGGAGCGACGCCGCGTTTATCAGCACGACAAGGAAACCAACACCTGGGGCATCGCCTTCGATTTCCCCGATCTCTCCGGCGACCATATGGACGGCCTTGAGGTCGTCCCCGATCCCAACACCGGC
>CADEGN010000194.1 GCA_902826865.1 uncultured Myxococcales bacterium | reverse complement strand
GATAGGCCGCATCATTGGCGACCTCGGGGTGCTCCGGGTCCACCGTCGGCCACTCGCTGTTGCCAAGCGCCAAGACAGCGAGGGTGCGCGCACGCGGAGCAACATAAGTCGCCGTCGCAGACAACACGACGCCAACCACGAACGCGACGGCGCCCGCGCGGCGGTTTGGTCGGGTCAGGACGATCGCGGCGAGCGGCGCGAGCGCGATCCACCATGTCGCGGGGACCCCAGGCAAGCTGACCGCGAGCGTGAGCGGGAGCAAAGCTGCGATGGTAGGTCGCACGAGCACGCCGACGGACACCGGTGGGAGCGTAGCCGATGCGAGGACCGTGGTAACGTGCGCTTCGTGCCGCGTGCCGCCTCGTCTCGCCCACCGGGTTGGGTGCGGTGGACCCTCCTCGGAATTTTGGCGGGTACGGCGTGCGGTCGTGGTGACGAGCTCGAAGCTTGGCTGTCGGAGCGCGCGGCCGTGGTTCGCTGCGGTAGCGCCGGGCCCGCGCGCCCAGCACCGATGATGCAGGGACTGCCGGTTCCGACGGTCCCCACCGGTCTGCTCGCCCGCGCGCTTGACCCCCTCGTGCTCGATCAACTCGGCTACGAGCGCGACCGTCCTGCCTGCGCCGTGCTTGAGGGGATCCCGGCCGAGCAGATCGATGTGGCCGCGGAAAACGCGTCCGAGTTGATCCGGCTGCACGAGGAAGTAGGGCGAGATGTGATCCGAATCGCGGGACGCTGCGGCTGCGAGGTCGCTCGCGCCCTCGACGAACGCGGTTTGGTCGACGGCTGTCAAAACATGCCGACCCAGGCCTCCTGCGAACTGGAGGGGAAGCGCGACAAGGTCTCCGCGGCGATCGCCCCCCTGATCGACGCGACGAGCACAAGATCGCTTCCCTGGACGCACTGGCGGCTGGTCGGGCCGACCGACCGCCCCGGATGGTTTGTCGAGCATGCAGCGAACTTGGTTTCCCACCACGCCGGTGGTTCGACGGTCCACGTGCGCGGTGCGCCGATCGAGCGGCGCACCGATGCGCTGGTGCCGGTCCTGTTGGCAGTCGAGCACGTGGTTGCGGTGATCGTGCAGGACAACGGCCGCGCAGTGCTTGTTGCGCGCGAACAGGACGGGTTGCTGGTGCTCGATCATTTCGCGCAGCCGCGAAGCTCAGCCCGGCGGCTGGCCCTGGTCGATCGCGTCGAGCTTGCCCACGCTACCGCGATGGTCGCGGCGATGGCCCGACCAGGCGCAAGCCGAGCGCTGCTCGCCGACCCTCGTCGGGGCGCGCTTGTCGAGATCGACGCGCTCAGGCTCGAGGACCTCGACCGCTTGGAGATCGCACTTTCGCCGCTCTCCGACGCGCCGTATGTTGCCGAAGATGAGAAGCGTGCCGCCGGGGCGCGGCTGGTCGATCGCCTCGCGCTACAGGCTCCATACGGTCGCGATGGCGTCGAGCTCGAGATCGTTGCCGAGCTTTCGAGCGAGGGCGTTGCGTGGGCCCAAACCCTCAGCGATGCACCGCTGGTCAGCGATCTCGCCGGGCTTCGACTCGGGCCCGAAATCCCGAGTTTCGAGCCGCCCGAGGGAACGACGGTCCCGTTTCGGTTGCGCGGCACTGCGAGCGAGCGCGACCTGATCCACGGCCTGGCGCAGGCGCCCGCGGTGTTGCGTAGTCTGGAGAATGCCCATCCCGGCGCCCTGGCCGGCACGCTGTCGGCGTGGAGGGTCACCTTGCCGGCGGGGCCGCTGCCCGGCGACGTAGCGGGCGAGGGGGCACCGTTTTTCGGGCTGCGTGAGGTCTTGGCCCGGCGATCGCTCGCGCTCACGACTAGCTTCGATCCGAAGCGCACGCGGATGACGCTACGAATCGCGCCGCCGTGAAATCGGTCGAGTCGTCCTGGTGGCGCGTGGTCGCCGCGCCGGGGGAGTGTCGCCGCCCCGGCGCACGATCACGGCAATACGCGTCGGCGAAGGTGGAGGCGACGCCCCGATCTGCGCTAGCCTGGCGGCCAAATGTTGCCCATCGTCGACGTCGCCGCACGCCTCGGGCTCCAGCCCGCCGACATCATTCCGTTCGGTCGCGACAAGGCGAAGATCGATCGAACGGTGCTCGCGCGCGCCCGCATGCGGCCTACGCCGGCCAAGCTCGTGCTCGTCACAGCGATCACGCCGACGCCGGCCGGCGAGGGCAAGACGACGACCTCGATCGGGCTTGCCGACGCGCTTGCGCACCTGGGCCACAACACGGCCGTGGTCCTGCGCGAGCCCTCGCTGGGGCCCTGTTTCGGGGTCAAGGGCGGCGGGACCGGCGGTGGTCGCAGCCGGCTGCAACCCACTGACGACATCAACCTGCACTTCAACGGGGACTTCCACGCGATCACCAGCGCGCACAACCTGCTCGCGGCGGCGATCGACAACCACGCGCACTTCGCCACCGACGTCGGGCTCGATCCGCGGCGGGTGTCGTGGCGCCGTGTCATCGACATGAACGACCGCAGCCTTCGCAATGTGATGGTCGGCCTCGGTGGGGAGAGCAACGGTTTGCCGCGCGAGGCCGGCTTCGACATCACCGCCGCCTCGGAGCTGATGGCCATGCTTTGTCTGGCCAACGATGCCGACGATCTACGCGCGCGCATCGATCGCACGCTGGTAGGCTACAAGCGCGACAAGACGCCCGTGCACGCCGGCGCGATCGGGGTCACCGGCGCGATGCTGGCGCTGCTGCGCGATGCGCTGCTGCCGAACCTGGTCCAGACCGAGCACGGCACGCCTGCGATCGTCCATGGCGGACCGTTTGCCAACATCGCCCACGGCTGCAACAGCGTGATCGCCACCCGCACGGGGCTGGCGCTGGCCGACTGGGTCGTGACCGAGGCCGGCTTCGGCTGCGATCTGGGGGCCGAGAAGTTCTTCGACATCAAGTGCCGAAGCGCCGGTCTCGATGCCGACGCCGTGGTGCTGGTCGCGACGATCCGCGCGCTCAAAATGCACGGCGGCCAGGCGCTCGCGAACATCGCTGAGCCCAATCCAGCCGCGGTTGCGGCCGGGCTGCCCAACCTCGAGAAACACCTCGAGAATGTGGCCGCGTTCGGCAAGACGGCCGTGGTCGCGATCAACCGCTTCGGCACCGACACCGAGGCCGAGCTCGCGGTCGTGCAGGAGGCGTGCAAGAAGCGTGGGGTTGCGGTGGCGCTGTGCGAGCACTTCGGGCGCGGACCCGAGGGTGCGACCGAGCTCGCGCGCGCGGTGGTGCAAGCCGCCGCGGGTGCCACGCGTGGGCTCGAGCCGCTGTACCCGCTCGACGCCCCGGTGCCGGCGAAGATCGAGGCCATTGCGCGCAAGATGTACGGTGCCGATCGCGTGGCCTTCACCAAGACGGCCGAGCGCGACCTGAACGAGATCGATCGCCTCGGCTACGCCAAGCTGCCGATCTGCGTGGCCAAGACGCAGAACTCGCTGTCCGACGACCCCAAGCTGCTCGGGCGCCCGCGCGACTTCGAGGTCACGGTCCGCAACATCCAGATCTGCGCCGGTGCCGGCTTCCTGGTCGTGCTCACCGGCGAGATCATGCGCATGCCCGGCCTGCCCAAGATCCCGCAGGCGGGCAAGATCGACCTGCGTGACGGCGAGATCGTCGGGTTGACCTGACGCGCCGTCACTGCTTCCGCGCGGCACGCGGAGGACGCTACGGTCGCGCCGCCGCGAAGTCGATCGACTCGTCCTGGTCGCAGGTGGGCGCCTCGGTCATGAGGCCGGCGACTTCGCCTCGACCGCGACTTCGGTCTCGGTCTCGGTCGCAGCTTCGGCGGTCGCTGTGTTCGCCGGGGTGCTGAGCTTGGCGGGCTGCGGTCCGCGGCATACCTTCGTCCAGGCCCGGCACCCGCGCACCTTCGTCGAGCTGGCGATCTCATCGATCCGAGGGGTGTAGACCGCCGCGAGGCTTTCGTTGCCGGCAATTTGCACGACGAATACGCGCTTGTCGGTCACGAACAGCACCGCGCTGTAGAACTTGCGCTCTTGGGTGCCTGGGGGCACATAGCTGAAGTCGAAGCGCGTGCCGACGACACCGTTGTCGGACCGCTCCGCGTGCTGGCCCATGAGCTGGTAGCCGCGTCGCCCGAGCTTGCGCACGAGATCCGCGCTCCAAAACGGAAGGTCGCCGCCGCGCACGTTGTCGAACACGCGCAGGTTGAGACCGACGTCGTCGCCGGCCTTCATGCGTGTGCCGTCCTTACTTTTTTGCACCTCAGCAAAACCCGAAGGCGGTTTCAGGCGGTAGGGTTTGCAGCCGCTGGCCAAGCCCGAGGTGAGTGCGAGGATGATGAGTGTTGCTAGACGTCGCATTTCACTTCCACTCCGTCGCTTCGACGCCGAGCGAGTCCACCCAGGGAAACGGATCGTTGCTCGATGGCAAGGGCTGGTTGGGTCCGCGCTCATACATTGCAAGCGTCAGGGTTGAGAACGCGATCAGGTTGTCGAGTTGACGCATGCGCCCCTTGAGAACCTCAAGTTCGGCGGACACGTTGTCGAGACTCGCCCGCACATGCAGGGCCTCATCGACGGTCCGGGCCTTCGAGAGCAGCTCAAGCAACTGCTTGTGGGTGGCCTCGAGCGCGCGGATCCGCGATTCGATATCGACGTACTCGGCGCTCACGTCGTCGGCGGCGAGCGTGCGGGCTTCGACCACGCCGAACTCGCCCAGCTCGGTCATGCAGGTCCGCAGCTTACGCGCGGGGATCTTGAGGACCACCGTGCCGCCTTGGATCGACTGGACATAGCCGCCATACTTCTCGGGCAAGAGCTCGACCTTCTCGATCGCCTCCTCGAGGTTGAAGACCGAGACCTGCATCGCGGCGGTATAGATGATCAGACGGCCGCCGATGTCCTTGCGTGACTCCTCGAGCGCCTGCTCTCCGCCGGAGGTGGTTGTTGCGGGGGAGCTGGGGGCTGGGCCGGGAGCCGGCGCCGCGATCTCCGTCGTGGGCGCGTCGTCGTCCGATTTGCTCTTCGCCGCGCGGCTCGCCCTGCGGCTGCGCCACCCACTCATGCGCTCCGGAGCCGGCGGAGCATCCGCATCCTCAGCTATTTCTTCCGTCATCGCCCCCGCCGCTACCACCGAGCCCCCGGGCCCTGGGTCGCTTGGAGGCATCGGCATCGACGCTTCGCTCTCCCGGTATTCGCCGGGTGCCGCCGACATCTCCGCGGATGGTTTGGCGCACGCGCCGGCTGCGAGCGCGACAAGAAGTAGGAGCAACAAGCGATGCACGTCTCGGCCTTTCGTGACAAAAGGGGCGCCGCGTGGGAGCGAAGCTGCGGCGCGGCCCAGAACGCCGGCCCGCGGCCGCGGCTTACAGAGCGGCCTAGCGCGGCCCGAAATGCGTGGGATCGCTCCGCCCTTGCTCTCGTCGGTCGTCGTGGGGAAGCTAGCGCCCGTGACGTTTTCGCCTCGGTTCCTCATCGCCCTGGCCCTGACCCTGGCGGCCTGCAAACCCAAGCCTGCCGCGCCGGCGATCCCTCCATCCGCTCCCAGCGAACTGACAACGCCCGATGCGCCGGAGATCGGCGAGCCCGAGCCCGGACCCGCGGACGCGGTCGGCGACGAGGGCGACTTCTCGTCGGCGCCGGCCCAATCCGGTGGCTCTGCGCCGACCATCAAGCCGCCACCGGCGGGGAGCGAGGCCCCGGCGAAGCCCGTGACCAAGCCATCGCCGGGCAAGGTCACGGCCGCGTGGATGCGCGACGCCGCCGCGAAAATCACAGCTCACGTGTCCGGCAAGCGCCGCGCGTGGGACCGCCTCGCCACCATGGTCGATCGTTTCGGCCACCGCCTGTCGGGGTCGAAGGCACTGGAGCAGTCGATCGACTGGGCGCTCGAGACGATGGCCGCGGACGGTCTGGAGAACGTTCACCGCGAGCCGGTGACGGTGCCCCACTGGGTGCGAGGGCGAGAGTCGCTCGCGGTGGTCTCTCCCACCGCGCGCGAGCTCAAACTACTCGGGCTTGGAGGGACGGTTGGTACCAAGGGCAAGCTCGTCGCCCCCGTGGTCATCGTCAACGATCTCGACGATCTCGAACGCCGCAGCGCGGAGTTGCCCGGCAAGATCGTCCTCGTTAACCAAAGGATGCCGGCCTACGATCACGACAAAGCCGAGTCCGGCTATGGCACCGCTGTGCGCCCGCGGGGCGAGGGCGCCTCTCGGGCGGCGAAGCACGGGGCCAAGGGCCTGCTGATCCGCTCGGTAACCGCCGTCAGTCTCGACACGCCGCACACCGGATCCCTGCGCTACAGCGACGACGCGCCGAAGATCCCTGCCGCCGCGATTACGCACGAGGGCGCCGAGCTACTCGCGCGATTGGCCGCCCGAGGTGAAGTAAAGGTTCAACTGTCGCTTGGTGCGCGCACACTGCCCGACGCGCGTAGCGGCAACGCGATCGCCGAGCTACGTGGGCGCGAGCGTCCCGAAGAGGTCGTGTTGATCGGGGGGCACATCGATTCCTGGGACGTCGGTGACGGTGCCGCCGACGACGGCGCCGGGTGTTTGATGGCGATGGAGGCCGCGCTCTTGCTTAAGGAGCTCGGATTGGTGCCACGGCGAACGATCCGCGTGGTCCTGTTCACCAACGAGGAAAATGGCCTCGCCGGGGCGCAGGCCTATTTCAAGGCCCACGGCCGCGAGGTTCACGTCGCCGCGATCGAATCGGATTCCGGCGCTGGCGCGCCGAAAGGATTCTCGGTGGCGAGCAAGGACCCTGCGACGGTCGCCAGCGTGGAGCGGCTGGCCCCGCTGTTCGGCAAGCTTGGGGCGGATGACATCTCGGCAGGCTGGGGTGGCGCCGACATTTCACCGCTCATCGATGCCGGCGTGCTCGGGATCGCGGTGCGGCCAGAGTCGAGCCGCTACTTTGATGTTCACCACTCGCCCGCCGATACGATCGAGAAGATCGATCCCGATCATCTCGAACGCAACGCCGGGGCGCTTGCGCTCTTGGCCTACTTGCTCGCCGAGCGTGAATAGGTTCCCTGGCGCGAGGGGACCTGAACCATGCGATCCTCATCTTGGCACCATGCGGTCAGCGCACCGCCGTAGACGCAGCCCGAGTCGAGACCAAGGGTGTTTCGTCCGCGATAGTGGCCACGCCACGCCCAGTGTCCGTGCACGACAAGTGTTTCGCCGGCGTAGAACTCATCCCATGGGCGGTATGGTGCCGGGCATCCCGTCGGTTCGCGGTCGAACTTGCTCCGCACGCCGTCGCTGGTGCAGCACCGAACTCGTGTCGCGAAGGTGACATCGTCGCGTTGCAGCCAGGCGTCGTCGTGCTCGCCCGCGTTGGCGGCCGTGGCAACCGTGACGAGTTCACGCCAGCGCGGATGAATACCGGCGTGGACGAGCCACGCCGCCGGCCCGGTGCCGCACGCCGGTAGGTACGCAAGCAGTGGCATCGCGCGCAGGGCTTCGAGCAGCTCGTCGGCATCGGGCGCCGCGAACAGTTCATCGAGCGTATCGCGCTTGCGCGGCCAGATCCCATTGCGAGCACACAGCGCGTACACCTCGTGGTTGCCGACGACCCCTCGACCGCCGACATCACGCCAAAGTCGGAGCGTCGCGAGCGACTCGGGACCGCGATTGATGATGTCCCCCGTGCACCACAGCTCGTCGCGCGCCGGCTCGAACGCGATCGCGACGAGCAGGGCCTCGAGCTCGCGCGCGCATCCCTGGAGATCGCCGACAACCCAGCGCACGTCCCAAGGTTTCACACGCGGGGTCATCCCTGCAAGTCCGAATCGATTCCGTGGGCCCCCGGCTGGTACTGTTGGCGCCGATGGGGATGGGGCGATGGACGCGAGCATCTCGGCCAGCTTGATCGCTGCACCTGCCCTCGCGGGCGCCGAGTCGCTCACCCCCGCGGGCGTGGCCCTGCTTGCCGCGATCGCATGCTTGGCGGGGATCATCAACACCATGGCCGGCGGCGGTGGCCTGCTGGTACTGCCGGCGCTGGTGTGGTTTGGGCTCCCCGCAGGCGTGGCAAACGGGACGATGCGGGTGGGCGTCCTGCTCCAGAACATCGGTTCGACGCTCGCGTTCCGCCGTGAGAAGCTGGGCGATCTCGGGGTGGTGCGGCGGCTATTGCCGGCCATGGTGGTCGGGGCGGCGCTGGGCACCTGGGCGGCGACGGAGTTGCCCGATGATCTGTTGCGCCCGATTTTCGGCGCGATCTTGGTCGCGTGGGCCGTCGTGCTGGTCGTCCGACCCGGGCGCGTGCTCGATGGCGCCCATGACCCACGACCGCCGGGATGGCCCAGCCAGGTCGCGAGCCTCGCCATCGGCGTCTACGGCGGGTTCCTCCAGGCGGGCGTCGGTTTCCCGCTGCTGGCCCTGCTCATCTCCGGCCTTGGCTACGGTGCAGTGCCAGCCAACGCGATCAAAGTTGTACTCGTCCTCGGCTTCACGGCGGTGTCGCTGCCGCTTTTCGCATGGGCCGGCCAGGTGGATTGGGCCATCGGCGCGGTGCTCGGCGTCGGAAGCGTCGTGGGTGGATGGCTCGGGGCGCTCATTCAAGTCCGCAGCGGTGCTGCGCTCGTCCGCTGGGTTCTCGTCGTTGCGATGGTCGCGAGCGGTGCCCTCATGGCGTCAGGGCGTTGACGCCCCCGCGTGGCTCAGCCCAGCGTGATCCTACGCTGGCTCAGAGCATGACAAGGCCGCGCTGCAAAGCGCGGACGACTGCCTCGGTCCGCGTGGTCGCGTCGAGTTTGCTGAGGACGGCGTTGACGTGGAACTTCGCGGTGTGGGCACTGATCCCCAAGCGATCGGCGATCTGCTTGTTCGACAGTCCTTCGGCCATCAACGCCACCACCTCATGCTCCCGGGCGGTGAGGTTGTCGGTGCTACCTGCTGCGATGCCGAGGATCGATACTCCCGCGTCGGAATCCGCGATCGCGGCGGCGGGCTCGGCCAATAGGGCTCGGTCGACGACGCACAAGCCATGCAACACTGTGCTCAGGGCGCTCTCGAGGGCCGCGGTCGTGCAATCACGGGACAGCACGCCGGCCACGCCCGCACCGATCAGGTCATTGCCGAGGCTCGTTCCCGGTGGCGCCAACGCGACCACGGGCACGGCGCACGCGCCGGCAAACGCCGTGATCTCCCCTTCCTCGGCGCCGCCAGGCCCGAGGTCCCATAGCACGACGTTCGCATCGCAGCGGGTAAGTGCCACGCCAAGGTCTTCGGTGGTGTCGGCCTCTCCTGCGATGGTCCCGAGAAGCCGGGCGGTGAATCCCTCCCGGACGAGCGGATCCTCGGCGACGAGAAGTGCCCGCGCATGACGACGCTCGAGCAGAAATGGGCTGGGCGTGTCCATGGCCGAGCGCTCCCGCGCGAGAGCCTGGGTAGAGGATGGGGCCCGGCGCGGGCCCGTCAAGGCTCAACTAGCAAGATCGATCATCCGGCAAGAACCAAGCGGATCGGGCCGGTCGACCATCGCGGACCGCCCGATCGGTCGGGCGGCGATCCGCCCTTTCGGGCGATTGGCGACCGTGCGGGGGCACCTCAGTCTGGGGAGCATGCCCACAACATCGGAACTTCCGGACCTCGTCGAGCGCATGCAGCCGCTGCTGGCGCGCATCGCGGGTCCCCACCACCGCGGCACGACCGCGATCGCATGGAGCACACCCGGTACCTGGTTGACCACCGCGCGGGCCGTCGCCCACGCCGACGAAGTGGCGATCGCGCTGCCCGACGGCTCAAGCGCCCGCGCCGAGGTGGTCGGCCGCGATCACGGACTTGACCTCGGTCTCGTCCGCGTGGCCGACGGCGCCAGCCCACCGGTTTCCCTGGGTTGGCGCGATCCTGCATCGTTGCGGGTCGGCGAACCGGTACTGACGCTCGCGCGTCCGGGTGAAACGGTTCGCGCGGCGCTCGCCGTCCTCGGCGTCATCGGCACCCGCGTGCGCCTGCCGGGCGGACGCAGCCTTGAGCATTACCTGGAGCTCGACCGCGATCTGCCGCGTGGGTTCTCGGGTGGCCTCGTCCTTGATCAAGACGGTGCAGCGGTTGGGATCGCCGCGCGCGGCTTCGTGCGGGGTTCCGCCCTTGCGTTGCCGAGCAACGATGTCCAGCGTGTCGTGGAGCAGCTCGCGCGACATGGACGTGTTCTCCGGGGTTACATCGGCGTCGGCGTCCACCCGGTGAGGCTTACCTCTGACTTGGCCGAGCGCCTTGGACAGAGGATCGCGACCGTCGTCGTGGGGCTCGATGAAGACGGCCCGGCTCGCCATGCCGGGGTCCGTCTTGGCGACATCATGCTCGCTCTTGACGGCAATCCCTTGTCTTCTCCCCACGAGTTCCGCGCTGTGCTCTCGGAGCGCAGTGACCAAGATGTAACTCTCACCATCCTCCGCGCCGGTGATACCGCGGAGATCCAGGTGCACACGGGAACGCGAGCTTGAGCGCTCCGGACTACCGAGGAGTCGAACCATCATGACGACCACGCAACATCGCCTTCCCAGTCAATTCCCGCTGCTGCCCCTGCGGAGCGGCGTGCTCCTACCGGGTGCATCGATGAGCCTGCCGGTTGGCCGGCGGCGGTCGATCGCCCTGGTCGAAAAGCTCGAATCCGGCGCAATCGTCGGCGTCGCAGTCCAACGCGATCCCGACGTCGACGATCCGGGGCTGCTCGATCTCCACGCGATTGGCACGCTTGCGCGGGTCAACCGCATTCAGCGCGGCCGCGATGGCAACGCCTATCGCGTGTTGCTCGAGGGGATCAGCCGGGTCGAGATCGAGTCGATCGTCGGGTCGGACCCACATCTCGTCGCTACCGGGACCGCCAAGTCAGATATCCCCGGCGATGAGTATGAGACAAGAGCGTTGGCGGACGAGCTCCGGGCGCACATCAAAGAGCTCGCCGCTGCCGCGAATCCTGGGCTCGCCGATCTGATCGACACGATCAAAGAGCCGGGGCAGCTCGCGGATCGGATCGTATCGGGCCTCGAGCTGGATCGCGAGCGTGAGATCGAGGTGTTGCACACGTTGGATGTGCTCGCGCGGTTGCGCCTGTGCGCGAAGGCGATCGGCGAGGCCAAGGCGAGGTCGGAGCTCAAGCAGAAGATCGGTGAGGAGGTCCGGCGCGAGATCGGTAAGGACCAGCGCGAACACATGCTGCGCCAGCAGTTGCGCGCGATTCAGCGCGAGCTCGGCGAGGCGGAGGACGGCGACAGCGAGCTCGGTAAGCTCGAATCTCGCCTGCGGGCCGCCAATCTCCCGGAGGAGGTGCAGAAGGTGGTCGACCGCGAGCTTCGTCGCCTGCAGGGGATGAACGCCGCGACCCCCGATGCCAACGTCACCCGGAACTACCTCGAGTGGATCGCGGATCTGCCATGGAACGACCGCGCACAGACGACCCTCGACATCGATGCGGTCGCCGCGAAACTCGACGCCGACCACCACGGGCTCGAGAAGGTCAAGCAGCGCATCCTCGAACACCTCGCGGTGCTGAAATTGTCTGGGAATGGCAAGGGGACGATCCTGTGCCTGGCCGGGCCCCCCGGCGTGGGGAAGACCTCGCTCGGTCAATCGATCGCCGACGCAACCGGACGGCCGTTCATCCGCGTGTCTCTCGGCGGGGTCCGAGACGAAGCCGAGATCCGTGGCCATCGCCGGACCTACGTGGGGGCGCTTCCGGGTCGACTGATTTCAGCGTTGCGCAAGGTCAAGGTGCGAAACCCGGTTATCTTGCTCGATGAGATCGACAAGCTCACGCAAGGCTGGATGGGATCACCCGAAGCTGCGTTGTTGGAGTTGCTCGATCCGGAGCAGAACAAGACGTTCACCGATCACTACCTCGAGCTTCCCTTCGACATGTCCGAAGTGATGTTCATCGCCACGGCGAATAGCCTCGAGCCGTTGTCGGCACCGCTGCGTGATCGACTCGAGATCATCGAGCTTGCCGGCTACACCGGTGAGGAGAAGCGGCGGATCGCGCGCTCGCACCTCGTCCCGCGCAAGCTTGCGGAGCACGCTCTCGACGACGAGTCGCTAACGATCACGGATGCGGCGCTCGACGCCATCATTCGCGATTACACCCGTGAGGCGGGGGTTCGCCAGCTCGCCCGCGAGATAACCAAGCTGTGTCGCGCGCTCGCACTTGAGACCGTTCGCGGGCCCGCGGGCAAGACCCCGCGGCTCGAGATCGATGCCAAAGACCTGGGCAAGTACCTCGGGAAGATCCGCTTCTTCAATGAGGTGGCGGAGCGAACGGCGGTCCCTGGCGTGGCGACGGGCCTCGCATGGACACCGGTCGGGGGCGACATCTTGTTCATCGAGACGTCAAAGATGCCCGGCAAGGGCGCGCTGCAGATCACCGGACAGCTCGGCGACGTCATGCAGGAGTCAGCCAAGGCCGCGCTTACCTTCGTGCGGAGCAACGCCGATCTGCTCGGAATCAATGCCGCGATCCTCGAGGGCAACGATGTGCATATCCACGTGCCTGCGGGTGCGATTCCCAAGGACGGTCCGAGCGCTGGTGTCACGATGTTCACCGCGCTGACGTCGTTGTTCACCGGACGTCGGGTGCGGTCGAATACCGCGATGACCGGTGAGGCGACGCTGCGCGGACGCGTGCTCCCGGTCGGCGGGATCAAGGAGAAGGTGATCGCGGCCCACCACGCCGGGATCAAGCGGGTGATCTTGCCGAGCAAGAATCAGCGCGATGTCGACGAGATCCCGGAGGCTGTTCGAGATGAGCTCGAGATCGTCTTTGCCGAGGACATGATCGAGGTGCTGCACGCAGCGCTCGAGCCGCTGCCGACGATCGTTGACGCCGCCGCGAGCGGATCATCGAGGTCGCGCGCGGTATTCCTTCCCTAGCCCCGCGGCGAAACTCCGCGGCGTTTTCACCGCGGGTGAAACACCGCGAGCCGCGTGGTACACGCGGGAAAACCGAAACGCGTGAACGCGCGCGGATCTGCGGCTCTTGCCGGGCGATCCGCGCGCGAACGCGCGTCGCGCCTCCGCGCGCGCGCTTCCGGCGATTCGCCGGCCGTGAAGCCCCCCTTTTGCCGCGGCGGGCGCGTCCTCCCGCGGCGAGCGTGTCATGGCGCGGGTGTCGTGAGCGCGGCGTGACGGAGCGACGCAATGCAAGCGTCTCCGTGGCCGTCGTAACTTCCATGCAGCTCACCCCAGGTGCTCGTCGACGCTCCGCCCGCGCTGAAGCCCCGTGCCGCCGTCGCGTGCTCGCCGGCCTGTGTGCGGGGTTTGCTGCGCTGCTGGCCGCCGCCCCGGCCGGCGCGGCGAACGAAGACCGGGCGAAGGTCGCGGTCGAGATCGGCGTGACGGACGAACGTGGCAATGAGCTCCGCTTTGTCGCCGATGGCGTCGCGCTCGGCGAAGTGAAACGGGTGCTTCGCGTCGCCGATCAGCACGAGCACGAGGTTGAGTTCTCGATGCGCAAGGCAGACGACGGCCGCCTCTCACTGGCGCTGACCTACGAACTCGACGGCAAGCGATTTGCCTCCGCGCGCGATGTCGCCGTTACCGCCAGCGAGCCGGTGCGGATCGAGGGCGAAGGCTGTGCTTTGGTATTCTTGGCGCGCCCGGCCCACACGAAGATCGAAATCGGCGACAGCGACGATCCGCTCGCGGGCTTGTAGTCTCGGCTCAGGCTCCACACGCGGGGGCGATGGCTGCGAGCTCGGCCGGACAAGCGCCACCAGCGGTGAGCTCCGCGCAATCGGTCGCCGCGATGCAGGCGACGAACTCGTCGTTGGCGGCCCCGCACGCCGGGGAGACCGACCCGTAGACCGTGGCGTAGTACTGGCACTGCTCCGTGACCGCGTAGGGGTCAGCGCCAAGACATTCGCCGACGTGTTCGCCATAGGCGACGCATGGGTCGTCGGTCGGTCCGGAATCGCCAGGGCCGGATGAGTCGGACACGCTGATCGTCGACGGACCCTCCGACGACGATCCATCGATGAGCCCGGAGGTCGAGCCAGCGAATCCGCTTGAACCGTCGCCCGGGTCGGTCGGATCGATCGATGTGGTCCCCTCGGCGGTTGGATCGGGACCGGTAGCAGCGGTCGTCGGATCCGTCGACGTTGGGGCTCCGTCGCTGCTGCCATCGGAGCCGCCGGTGTCAGTTCCGCCATCGTTGCCGCCATCATTGCTGCCGGGGCCGAGGCTCCCGTTGCCCGTCACTTGACCGCTGGTGAACTGCGTACCGTCTTGGACACCGGTGGTGCATGCCGGCATCGCCCCGAGTGAAAGGAGAAACGCCAGTCCCCTGTTGCGTTCGAGATCCACGGGAAGATCGATGCCAGAGTCTCGCGGAGGAATCGAGTCCTGCATCGCACATTCCTCGCGACCTGCGTCGCAGACGATCGATGCTGCGAGCATGATCACCGACCGATCTGCGTATGATTGGCGCGCGTTTGAGCACTTTCAACACTTCGCCTTCCGGTTTCCGTTCCTTTGAACCTCGGCCGCGGTAAGTTGATGGAAATATCAATACCTGAACGGTATCGCCATTCAGGGCGCCATTGACATACCGTGCAGCAACGTAAACATCCGAATCCATGCTCTCCGTAACAATGTACGCAGCGCCGGTGCGGGTCATATCAACCCGGCCTTCTATCAATTTTTTTGGTGTGGAAGTAAAACGCCGCTCCAGAGGTTCTTTTTTATTGCTCTTTTTTGCGGCGTCAGGTTTTTCAGATGGCGTAGGCTTTTCTGGTCGTGCGGGTTTTTCAGAAACGGTTAAGCGATCGAGCGCAATGCCGAATTTGCCGTCTTTAAACGACTTTACCGAGCCA
>CADEGN010000193.1 GCA_902826865.1 uncultured Myxococcales bacterium | reverse complement strand
GAGCTACGTCTGCGCGTGTTCCCGACCCTGCGGTTCGGACGCTGGGAACTAGAGCTACCCTCACGCGGCCGTGAGCTCCGCGGCCTCGCCAGCGATCGCCGCGTGCTCGTGCGCGGTCTCGGCAGTGCGCAGAGCTTCTGGGTCGACGACGTTGCCAGCGGCAGCGAACCCGTGATGCTGAGCGCGCCCGACGCGGCAGTGATGGTGGCCTGGCCGGCACAGACCGACGAGAAAGGCGCCCTGCTCGGCCGCCTCGACGTCTCCCCCGGTCCGGCCGGCTTCGACGACGGCCGCGTTCGCTTGGTGCTGCGCCTCGGCGAGACGCCTACCCGCCCCCCCGACCACGTCACGTTCGTGTTCGATCGATCGCGCAGCACGTCGCCACACATGCACACCGCCGCTCAGCGGCTGATCGAGCGCGTGCTTGGAGCCCTGCCGGCCAGCGCCACATTCGACGCGATTGCATTCGCGCGGGAGGCGGTACCGCTCGCCGGCGATCGCTTTGCCGGCGTCCGCGACACGACGGCGCGCACGACAGTGGCGCGCGCACTCGACGACAATGCCCGCGACCAGGGCACCGACCTCGCGGCAGCGCTCGAGCTCGCGGCCCGGCGCATCCGCACCGATCGCACCGCCAAACGCCCGATGATCGTCGTGATCACCGACGGAATGTTGCCCGCAAGCGTCGGCGCACGTGAGCTACGCCAGCGATTCGACGGCGCCGCTCGCGGAGGCCCGCGTCCAGAAGTGCTCTTCGTGGTCGACGAACCGATGCTCGAGCGCAGCGGACTGCCGACGAGTCATCCGGTCGCGCTGGTCGCCGCGACGCTCGGCGCTCGGATCTCCCTTGAATCGTTGGCTCGGCTCGGCGAGGGCGCGGCCCTGCGTGTGCTCGGGGCACCGCGTGTGCTTGGCGACCTGGCGGTGGAGTTGCCGGACAATGTTGTCTTCGATGCGCCGCTGCCCTCGGGTCTGGTGGCCGGCAGTACCCTGGTCGTGCGCGGGCGCTACATCGGCAAGCCGCCCAAGGGCGTCGTCATCCGCGGACGAAACGGCGTGCGTTCCACGGTCCACAGGTTCAAGGCTCACACCACGCCGAGTGAAGCCGAGGCGTGGGTGGCAGCGCTCGGCGGCTCCTTGGCTGCTCTCTCCAACGAGGGTTTTGCCCGCCCGCCATGGTACCGACTGCGCCAAGAGCGAGCCGCGCTCGCTGGCATCGCCCAGAGCGGCCGCAACCGCGAGCTCCGCGGCCGCCTCGACGAGAAGATCTTCAAGACCTACTTGACCCAACGCGTGCTGCCGCGCGCGCGCGTTTGTTACAACCGTGCGCTGGCGCGCCGCCCGGAGCTCGATGGGCGAATCGTGTTGGAATTCGAGGTCGGTAAAGGCGAAGTCATGCTCGCCCGCGCGCGGGTCGATCGCCTCACGTGGGACGACGCGACAATGATCGATTGCATGTCGAACGCCGCATGGGCCCTCGACGTACCGGCCGGCAAGCTCGACGACACGATCTACGTCGTCCGTTACCCTCTACGGCTGGTGAAGCCAGCAACCCCGGGCGCTTCCGGGCGGATCGAGCGCGGCCGCGACGAGGCGCTCGAAGTGCTTTTAGGTCCGGGCCGCGGAGACTGACCCCGATCGGGCAGCTTCGTTGAGTCGTGGCAGGGCGTCACGCCGTTACCGCGATGCGCCGCGCAAACAACATCACCACGGCCACGGCCATCGCGGCGCCAAGCAGAAACGGCGCGCCTTCCCACACGTACTCGAACAAGAACCCACCGATGATCGGCCCGACGATCCGCGCGACGGCGGCGGCGGATTGCACAATGCCCTGATTGAGGCCCTGCTCCTCGGCGCTCGAGATCCGGCTCACGAGCGCACTCGTGCTCGGATTCACCAGGCCGTTGCCCGTCGCCAGCATCGCCGCGCCAACTGCAAGCACGACTGTGCCGTAGGCGAGACCGACCGCCACGAGACCCAGGCCCTGGATCCATAGGCCGATCGTCAACGTGCGCTTCTCTCCGAATGCCGCAACCAGGCGCGAGAGGAGCACCGTCTGGGCGAGGACGATGCACACGCCGATGAGCGAGAATAATACGCCCGTTTCCTTCTCGCCCCAGCCAAGGCGAGCCTTGGTGAGAAGCGCGAACGTCGACTCCATCGCCGAGAATGCGAAGAAGAACCCGAACGAGATCGTCGCCAGCAGCCGCAACGGTGAAGGGCCGAGACCGAACAAACGTTGCAGCGTCTGCCACGGCGTTGCCAGCTTGCGCGCCGGTAGATCCCGCCGCGCATGACTCTCCGGCAGCCAACGCCACGCCATCACCCAGTTGACGGCGGCGAGTCCGGCGGCCGCGAGAAACGGCGCCTCGGGGTGGCCTTCGATCGATAGCAAGCCGCCCACCGCCGGGCCGAACACGAAGCCAAGACCGATGGCCGACCCCATCATGCCCATGTAACGCGCGCGCTGCTCGGGCGGGACGCGATCGGCGACGTACGCGTTCGCGGTGGAAACGTTGGCGTTGCAGGCCCCGCTCACCACCCGGGCGAGGAACACCATCCACAACGCCGACGAGAATCCAAGCACGACCATCGCCACACACGATCCACCGATCGACACCAACATGACCGGTCGGCGGCCGTAGGTATCGCTGAGACGCCCGAGCACCGGCGACATCACGAACTGCGCCAGCGAAAACGCGGTGGCCAGCATCGTGACGAGCGATGGAGAGGCCCCGAAGTGCGTCGCATAGTACGGCAAGACGGGAATGACGATCCCGAACCCGAATAGATCGAGAAACAACGCCAACCAGATGGTTGCGAACGCCCGAAACCCGACGCCTGGCGGCTGATCGCCCGCGACGCCAGACGATGGGCCTGGCTTGTCTGCTCCGTGACTCGGCTCGCCGCGGGGCTGGGGCTCGCCGACCATCACTTGGCTGGCATGTTATAGATGTGGGGGTGGCGATGTGCACGTTCGAGATCGACACCGACATCCGCCGCGCCCGGACGCCCCCCAGGGCACTTTATTGCGATCCGGAGTGGTTTCGCGCCGTGGTCGAACGCGTGCTCGTCCGTGGCTGGCACGGTGTCCCGGCCACGCCACCGCCCGACCCTGAGGGCGTGGTTCCCTGGACGATGCTGCCTGGTTGCGTGGACGAGCCGGTCGTCTTTACGCGCGACGCTGACGGCGCACTGCATTTGCTATCGAACGTGTGCACGCACCGCGGCAACCTTCTAGTAGATCGCGCTTGTCAAACCGCAGGACTGCGGTGCCGCTACCATGGGCGCCGATTCGCGCTCGACGGCACGATGACCGCGATGCCCGAGTTTGAGGGCGTCGTAAACTTCCCGAGCCCAACTGATCACCTCCCCCGCGTGCCCCTGGCGAGCTGGGGGCCGATTTCGTTCAGCGCCATCGCGCCCAACATCGATTTCGAGGCCCTTCTCGCCCCGGTACGCGCTCGTCTCGGGTTCCTGCCCCTCGCGCGGGCGCAACTCTCGGTCGCCGACAGCCGCGACTACCACGTCGCCGCCAACTGCGCGCTCTACTGCGACAACTCCCCCGAGGGTTTTCACATCCCATTTGTTCATCCGGCCCTCAATGCGGTGCTCGACTACCGCAGCTACCGCACCGAGTTGTATCCGGGCGTGAGCCTACAGATCGGTGTCGCGACGCGGGCCGAGGACGCGTTTGCTCTCCCGTCGGGCCACCCCGATCACGGGCAATCGATCGCCGGATACTACTTCCACGTGTTCCCGACCACGATGATCAACGCCTATCCGTGGGGGCTATCCCTCAACTTCGTGCAGCCGCTCTCGCCAAGGTGCACGCGCGTGGTCTACCAAACTTGGATCTGGGACGAGGCACGTCGCGAACAAGGAGCGGGGGCGGGGCTCGACCGAGTCGAGTTCGAGGACGAACGTGTGGTGGAGCAAGTGGGTCAGGGCGTTCGCGCGCGGCTCTACGCCGGCGGGCGCTACTCGCCCTCGCGCGAGCAAGCGGTGCATCACTTTCACCTCGCCCTTGCCCAGGCGCTGCGCTGAGCCGGTTCGCCGCCGAGCTCCTATTGCTTCGAACGCCGTCGCAGGGCCGTCTGGGAGGGTGAATCGAAGAAATCGACGGCGGGCGCAATCCCGCGGGGCTTCGCGCGGACTCCCCCGGGCGAATCGAGATGCCGACCCGCACGATCCATCCCCACGCAGCCATCGTTTTGGTCGTCGCCGCGTTCGCGTGCGCGCCCGCCACGTCGCCCGTCGACACCGCGCATTCCTCGGAGACCACCGCGGATGACACGTCGACGGCCGAGGTGACGAGCTCCGCCGCGACCATGAGCTCCGGCATGGCCAGCGCGCCCAACGCCACAAGCGACGCCAGCGGTGAGCCCGGCACCAGCGACACAGGCACCCTAGACGCGATGTATGGCCGCTACGTCCTGACGTTACGCGACATCACGATCGTCCCCGATGGTTGCGGCGTCGACTCGGGCCCCGCACGGAACTGGTCGCTCGACCTGCTCGAGCCGGCCGATGACGGGTCGTTCTCGGCGCGTGAGACGTACGGCGGGCTTGTAAACGTGTTCGCGTGCGCGCCCGCTGACGGCGGCTTCGCGTGCATCTACGAGGTCAACGTCGACTACGCTGCAATGGGCGGGCCCGATGCCACCGTGCACCTAGTGTCGCGCTACGAGGCGATGTGGGACGGCTGCCGCGAGGTGACGATCGACCTCCGCGAGATCGACGCACCGCTGCACGACGTGACCGGGATCTACATCGGCCGCGGTGAACCGGGCCCCTACGAGTGCTTGCTCGACGACGTGCGGCTCGACCCGCCAACCGACCCACCGCCACCATCGTGACCGCTTCGGCGGACGCCAGCCTGCCCGATCGCCGCCGAGCTCCTACTGCTTCGGCGCCTTCGGAGGGGGCGGTCGCTTCCTCACCTGCCCGAGCGCCTGACGCCCCGCCCCCAGCCGCGCGATCAGTCGCTTCCACCACTGGGCCAAACCAGCGCCAGCACTGCGTGCTCCTCCCGGCGCCGAGGCAGCAAGCACGAGGTGACCAGGCCGCGAGGGCATGTACGTGCCGAAGCCGCCGTACAGCCGGCGAAGATCGTCCACCAACGCGCTGATCCCCGCGGTCCCGACATCCCATGCCTGGCAGTAGCTGTCGGCCTTGTTCCGAATCATCGCCTTCGCGATGACCTTGAGGATCTCTTTGTCGAGCAGTTCGCTGTTGCCGTCGAGATACTGCTTGTAACTGAAAAAGCGATCGGCCGGGGCCAGCACGGGCTGGTTGTGTTCGTCGACCTTGGGCGCACGAAGGCTCTGGATCACCGAGTACTCGTGCTCGATATAGGCGTCGACGGTGTTTTGATTGGCGACGTCGCCATCAGCCGGACCATCGTACTCGATGAACTTGTAAAACGCGTCGTAGAGCGTCTTCGGGTTGCCGTGCGTGCCGGTGATCAGATAGTAAAACAGGGCGCCGAGCGAATAGACGTCAGCGGGACGATCGACACTCTTGATGATCTTTGCCCGCACGTTGTGTTCGCTCGCGTCCTCGTAGGGACGAGCGAGGACCAACTTGCGCTTCTTCGGATCGCAGCTGGCCACCGGGTAGCGACGCCCGCGGTTGAACAGCTCGAACGTGTCGTTTTGAGCGATTGAGATGTAGAAATCCTCGAAGTACGAGATCTCCTTAGATCCCGACTGCACGTTGACGAGGATCTCGAAGGCGTTGGTCTCCTGCTCCGGTGCCTGGAAGAACAGCGTGCCAGGCACCCCATGGAGCCGGGTGACCGAGAGGTCCTGGGCGTCGTCGCGGATCTTGCCGACGTTGAAGTCGGCCAAGCGAACGTCGAGGGTCGACCCTTGCAGCTTCGGGTTGGGCAGGCGCAGCAAGATGTTGCCGGGCTTGATATCGCGATGGCAGACGTTGCAAGCCAAGTGCGCGTACTCGACCGCGGAGGCGATGGGTAGCAGGTACTCCAGCACCCGAAACAGGCGATCGCGCGGCGGATACGCCAGCAGGTCTTCTCGCTCACCTCCGCGCGTCCCCTTGAGCCGCTCCTCGAGCGACATGTCGCAGAGCTCGAGGATCATGAAGTCGTTCTCGACTTTGTCTCGAATCGGCGGCGGAATGAACTCGATGTTGTCGGATTCACCCGACGCGTACAGCGTGATGATATTGGGGTGCCCCTGCACGCGTTCGAGCACCTCCTTCTCCATCTGAAAACGCAGCGCATCCTCCGGCGGTACGCCTCGCTGCAGGATCTTGATCGCGACCTTCCGCGTAAAGGCGGTCTTTGACTCGACCCATTGCTCCGCGCCCAGATACGCCTTTCCCGAGCGTCCCGAGCCGAGCTCCTCGGGATTGCCGTTGGCATCGCGGAAGAAGGAGTAAGCACGCGAGCGCGTGATGTGGTGGCTGGCCTTTGGCGTTTGGACTGGCTGTGGCGGCCCGCCAAAGTTCTGCCCCGGTGGAGCGGCGATCGGCGGCGGCGGCGGTGTCCTCGTCTCCGCCGCTGGATAGCCGCCGTCCGGTCCCCCGACGTGGCCCATGCTCCCCGGAACAATCGTCCCACCGCTCGACACCGACGGCGCGGTGGGTCCGCCCGGAGCCGAAGACGGTTGGGTGGGCGCAGGGATGCCCGCCGGGCGTGGTGGCTTGTTCACGGACGCCCTCCAACGGGTCGGTATAACAGCAGCGTCTCGCGGCCGGGACCGAGGTCGAGTATGACTGCCCAGTCGGCGAGTTTCAGCGGCACGGCCAAGGCTGCTCCTTGGAGCTGAAATGTGCGGGCGTAACCGTCGTAAAACCCAACAGTGATGGCGATTCTCTCGATCACGTCGCGTGCCGCCGAGATGAATATCAACTCGCAGTCGCCATCGACATCGACGCCGCTCGTCGGCCGGCCGGCGTCGCGGCACACGAAGCAGTTGAGCCCCTTGATGTGCACCATCTGCCCGCCGGCATCGCGAGGCGTAACGCGTATGCGAGCCCGCGACGAGACGATGCCGGCGTCGTCACCGAGCGTTAGCTCGTCGATGACCGATGCCGAGCGAATCCGGCGCCCGCCGACCACGATCTCCGGGGCCGCGAAGCTCCCAAGGGTCAAGACCGGCGCGACGACCTGCGGCGGCACCGAGGCAGAAGAAGCGCCGTTGCTCATCGACCCGGCCACCTGCCCAGGGTCTCGCGGCGGCACACTCTCCGTTCCGGCCGGGTCACCAGCCGTCGCGGCGGCGACTTGGTGGCGCGGCGGTGCCGCGAGGTCGTGGCGGGTGGTGATGTTGCGCCATGATTCGTCGGCTGACTCGCGCAGGGCCTCGAGAAACGTCTCGACGGACTGAAACCGTTCGTCCGCCTGACTGCGACACGCGTTGGCAAGCACGCGCGTGACGTCATCATCGAGACCCTGTTCAATCAGTGCGCGGCGGAGATAGGTATCCCCCAGGCGGCGAAGCTCGAACAGCTGCAGCACGTCCTCTCCGGGGTAGACCACCTTGCCGCTGAGCATGAACGCGGTCGTGAGCCCGAGCGCAAAGACATCCGCCGACGGGCCCACGCGCTCGCCTTGCAGCTGTTCCGGGGCAGCCCACCCAAGCGAGTACATGCCGATCTTCTCGGGACCTCCGAGGTTGGTGTCGTCCGCCCGATTCGGGATTGCGTCCTCGATGGCCTTGGCGATGCTGAAGTCGGCCAGCTTGATGACCAACGAAGGACCGGCGTGGGAAAACAACAGATTCGACGGCTTGATATCGCGGTGGATGATGCCCGCGCCGTGCGCTTCTCGCAGCGCACCGACAATCGGCTCGAGGATCTCGATCGTCTGCGCCAGCGTCAGCGGCCCCTGCTTGCGCACGAACTCCTTGAGGGTTCCGCCGTCCGCATATTCGACCACGAAGAACGGTGTCGCGAGTTCGTCGTCGAGGTAGCCGAAGTCGAAGATGCGAATCGTGTTGGGATGGTGCAACGCCGACAGCGCAAACGCCTCCTGCACAAAATGCTCATGAACCGTTCGATAGGCCGGACGGGAGGGTTCGAGGCCGCAGAACACCTTGACGCAGACAGGACGTCGCAAGCGCTCGTCTTCCCCGCGGTAGACGACGCTCATGCCGCCGCGCGCGATCTTCTCCGTTAGCAGGTAACGCTCCATAATGCGCAACCCCACCAGCTCGGTCGAAACCGGCGGCCGGTCGTGATGCGCGTCGCCCACCCGGCATCACGATCGCGGCAACTTGGCGGAATTGTCAACGAGAAGGGTCAGCGTCCCGGCGGCACCGCGGGTCGGTTGCGTGGGCCAATTCGCGTTTCTTGCGCCATCGTCCACGCTTTCGCGGCAACGACGGTTCGCGGGCGATCGCGTCGCCGGGGCTCGCCGCCGGCACCGCTGCGGCACCCCCAAGGGCGAGGCCGTACACCCGTTCGCGGCGGTCGAGCGACTGGGTTTAGAGGCCGGCAAGATGTTTGCGGTCCTCCGTGAGCACCCCAACGCCCGCGGCTCGGCTGGCGCTCGGTTTCGCCGACATCTCACAACTCGAGGTTGTGACGGAGCCGACGCGCATAGGACTGCGGATGGGACTTGCTGGCTTGCGACCGCAGCCGCGGCCCACAGCGTCGGCGAGGCGCGCGGCCGGGCGCGGCCGGGCGCGCCCGCGTGATGCACTCGCGTTCAAGCCCTCGGCGCCCATCGGTGTAAGCTGCCCGAGATGACCGTCCGCGACATCATCACCCGCGCCGACGCAGGCGTTCTTCACGTCTCGTTTTCCCGGCCGAACAAGAAGAACGCGTTGACACTGGCGATGTACGACGGACTGTGCGCGGCGCTGGCCGAGGCATCGAACGATCCGAAGATCCGTGTCGTGGTGCTGCGCGGCGAAGGCGGGACATTCACCGGCGGCAACGACCTCGCGGACTTCATGCAGAACCCACCTAGCTCCAGCGACAGCCCCGTCGGCCGGTTTCTCCTCGCGTTGTCGCAGTTCGCGAAGCCGATCATCGCGGCCGTCGAGGGCCCTGCCATCGGCGTGGGGACAACGATGTTGTTGCACTGCGATCTCGTCTACGCCGCCCACGGGACACGGTTCCAAATGCCGTTCGTACCGCTCGGACTGAGCCCCGAGGCCGGCTCGAGCTACCTGCTGCCGCGCTTGGTCGGCCACCCGCGTGCGGCCGAACTCCTGCTATTCGGCGAACCATTTGGTCCGGAGCTGGCTCGAGAGGTCGGGCTGGTGCTCGAGGTCCTGCCGCCGGAGGAGCTGCACAGCCGCGCACGCGAACGCGCAACCGCGTTAGCCGCCCTCCCGCCGGCATCCGTTCGGTTGACCAAGCAGCTCATGCGGGGGCCGATCGCCGCGGAGCTGTCGGCAGCGCTCGCCGCCGAGAGCACCGCCTTCTTCGCCCGCCTCCGCTCGCCCGAGGCCGCGGAGGCCATGCAGGCGTTCTTCATGAAGCGCAAGCCCGACTTCAGCAGCTTCACGTAGGACCGGCGATCTTCGCCATCACCTGCGCGTGCAGATGCCCGTTGGTGGCGACCGCCTCGGGCGATCGATGGGTGACGACCCCGGCCCAATCCGAAAAGACACCGCCCGCCTCGGTAATCACCGGCAAACACGCTGCCGTGTCCCAGATCTTGAGCGTCGGATCGAGCACGATCTCCGCGCGCCCGGTCGCGACCAGGGCATAGGCGTAGCTGTCGCACCATCCGCGGTCGAGCAAGCACGCGTCGCGCACGCGGACGAACGCGTCGTGGCGCCCGGTTTCGACCATGAGCTTGGTGCCGCATGTGCAAAGGCGTGCGCGATCGAGCGTGCGCACATCGGATGCATGGGCACGCCTGCCGTTCCACCAACAGCCAAGCCCCTTGCCGGCCCACACCGTCTCGCCGAGGGCCGGAAGATGAATCACCCCCGCCAGCACTTCGCCCGCCCATTCGAACGCCACGAGCGTGCCGTAGATCGGCACACCGCAGAGAAATGAGACGGTGCCATCGACAGGATCGACGATCCAGCGCGCCGGCGATCGGCCGGCTATCTCGCCGAACTCTTCGCCGAGCACGCCGTGATCGGGGAACGCCTTGGCAATGCGCTCGCGCAGCCGCTCCTCCGCACCGCGATCGGCGATCGTCACCGGCGAGCCATCGGCCTTGAGCTCGTATGGGGTCGAAGCGTTGAAGAACCCCAGGGTGTAGGCGCCGGCGAGCTGTGCGCTCTCGACGGCGAACGCCAGGACCTCGCGCAACTCGTGTTCGTCCATGCTCGTCGCAACGCTAGCAGGGCGAGCGCGGGCGCGGTATCAAAGGTGCCGTGACCGAGGACGACGACCCGGCAGCACCTGGGCGGACCCAGCCGAGCGCGGCGGACCGGCACCCCACGCTCAAGCTTCTCAACTCGCCGCGCGTGCTCGGCCTGCGCAGCCTTGCCGACGCCAGCGCGATCGCCAGCAACCCTGCGGTGATCGCCGATGCCTATGGGGCTACCGACCGCGGCCGAGTGCGCGCGAGCAACCAGGACCAGTTTCTGATCGCTGCGCTCGAACGTTCGTTGCTCGTCGAAGGCTCCAGCCTGCCGACCGACGCAGGCACCCGGCTCATCGACACCCCTCAAGGTCGCATCTTCGTCGTGGCCGATGGCATCGGTGGCCACGGCGGCGGCGAGGTGGCGAGCGCAGTCACAATCGACGCGATGGCGCATTACTGCTTCGCCGCGATGCCGTGGGTGCAGCGCCGTTCGGAGTGTACGAGTGAAGAGCTCGCCACCGGCCTGCAGGAAGCCGTGCGCATCGCCCAAGCCCGGGTGCGCCGCGTGGCCCGACGAAAGGCCCTCGATGAGTCGCTCGGAACGACACTGACCATGGCCTATGTGCATTGGCCGGAGCTCTTGCTCGTGCACGTCGGCGACTCCCGAGCGTACCTACTGCGCAACGATCAGCTGTTCCGGCTCACCGTCGACCATACCTTGGCCCAGCAGATGATCGACGTCGATCTCATGACGGAGCAGGAAGCCAAGCAGTCGAATCTCAGCCACGTGCTCGTGAACGCGGTCGGAGGCCGCAGCGATGACATCGACGTGGAGCTGCGACATCTTACGCTTGAGCTCGACGACCAGCTGCTCCTGTGCACCGACGGTTTGTACGGCATGGTCGACGACGCGGCGATCGCGACGTCGCTTCGCCGTACAAACCGACCGGTCGTCGAGGTTGTCGACGGCTTGATCGCCGCTGCGAACGCGGCCGGTGGGCGCGACAACGTCACCGCTGTGCTTGCGCGCTTCTGATCGGATCCGCGATGCTCGGACGTTACGCCATGGCACGCGGCCGTTCTACGTCGCGATCTTGACCACGAGATCGCCTTCACCCCTATCGCCCGCAGCGAAGGCGAGACCCCCATCGATCGACGTCACGACCGCGATGTGGTCCTCGCTTCGCCGCTCGCGATACGCCGTCACCGTCCCCAACCTGCCCGCGACGTGAAAGGCCCCTACGACAAGCAGGACGCGCGCCTCCGGGTGGGCGGTGCGGTGCCGCGCCATCGAGTCCGCCATGGCGTCATTCCACAGCGCCATCGACGGCCAAAACCGCGGCCCGCGGTCGCCACCCATGGTGGCCATAAACCGGCGCTTGTGCGCGTCGTCGGGCGGACGCGTCCACGGCGGCATGAAGGCGCGGTCGGCTTCGGACAAGCCGGCGAGGTAAGCGTCGTAGTCGCTCCCGGATTCGCGGTAGGCCTTCACCAGCCGGCGGGGAGCATTCGCGGCGATCACCGCCAATCCCTTTGCCTTGCACAACTCGATCAACGGGCGGTGCGTCGCCGCATAGCCCTGGTTGCGCTTGGTCCGCGTCACGAACGTCGGCTCGTCGATGTCACCGCGCAGGTAGGCATCGAGGTCGGCCTGATGGTCTGCCTCGAAAAACTCCAGCGCCAGGGCCACCGGGCGTGGCTGGGCGACGAATCGCTCCAACAGCTCACGGGCAATTGCCGCGCAACTCGGATCGTCGTGAAGCTCGCCGAAAAACACCGCGTCGGCGGCCGAACTCGCCGCCACGAACGCCTCGATCGTGGCAGCCCGCCCCTCGCCGTCGTAGATCGCGGATCGCGACCCCGGCGGTTGAGCGCGCGCGCCAGCACGCCCAGCACACCCGGCGAGCGCGGCGAGGCCCCACACGCTGCTGCGACGCGAGAGCGTTACCACGCGCGCCACGATAGCGCGTCTAACCCCCGAACTGCGGGGAAGTGCAGATTTTGTTATCGTTCATTTGCCCTCGCGGATGACCGGTGCTCCCGATTCGATGCTCGCGGCTGTGGCGCGTCGCGACCCCGAGCTGCGTGCGTGGATCCTCGCGCGCGCGCTCGTCCCTGAGCCCGATAACCTCGTCGCCCGCCCCTGGGGAGGCGACGCGATCCGTGGCCACAAGCGGCTCGGCGGCCGCGATCTCGAACCGATCGGCGAATCGTTCGAGGTCGCCGCCGATCCTTGGGACGCAGAAGCTCGCGCCCACCCGAGCACCGTCCAACTCCCAGGCGGTCGCGTCCCCCTCGCCACCTTGATCCACGCGTTTCCCGAACTGGTCGGTTCGGATCACCTCGACGCGTTTGGCCCCCGCTTGCCGCTTCTGCCCAAGCTACTCGACATTCACGAGCTCCTGTCGATTCAAGCCCACCCGCCGGGACATCCAGAGGCCTATTTGATCCTCGCCGCCGATCCGGGAGCGACGCTCTACGTCGGCTGGCGCCGCGATGTCGACCCGAACGAGCTCACGGCCGACATTGCCCGTGCCCTGACCCATGGGCGACGCATCGAAGCAGCGTGTGCGGCAGACGACGCGCGCGCACGCGCCCTCAGCCGCGCACTCGTTCGCGGCCAGCCGATCGACCCCGCGTTGGCGCACGGAATCGCCGACGATTTGGCCGCGGTACGCCACACCAGCGATGTGCTGCTCGACGCTCTGCTCGCGATACCGGCCACGGTCGGCACCGTGATCCACAACGGTGTACGCGTACGAAACGGCGTCGACTCGACTGTCCACGCCCTGGGCAACCGCACCGGCGCCCGCGTGCTCGCCCTCGAACTGCGTTGCACCGGCCCGACTTTCCGCGTGTGGGACCACGGACGCTTGCCACTGCGCGCGGTGGATACCGCGTGGGCCCTCGCGGCCCTCGATCACCACGCCGTTGATCCCGACGCCCTGATCATTCGACCTGGCCCCGGCACAGTCGAGCGCTGCGTCGACAATGGCGTCTTTGAGCTCGATCTGGTCCGCGCCGACCCGCTCGGCGTAGAGCTCAGCGGTGAGGGGCGCATGACGGTCGTGCACGCGTGCGAGGGGGAGATCGCGATCGCTGGGCCGGATGGGCCAGTCACGCAGCTCGGGCGCGGCACGACGGCACTCGTACCCGCGACCTGGTCGAGCTGGCGGATCGCGGGCGCCGGCACGGCTGTGCTTGCCCGGACCACGATCCCCCGCACCGCGCTTGCCGCCCGCACCGCCGGCCTTCGCCGACTCGAACGGATCGTCGCCACCAATCGCGGCCCAAGCGACGTCGTCGCCATCACCAACGGTGGCGACGGCCACACCGTGCACAGTCGCCTCGCGGGGCTCGCGACCGAGATCTTTCGCAAGGACGGCGGCACGCGCATCACCGTGGTTGAAGAGCACACCCGCCGCGGGCAATTGCTGGGCCTACTCGACGCCGATCGCAGCCTCGCGGTGCGCGCGGGCGTGATGCTTGGAATCATGTTGCCGGGCCAAGGCACCCGGCTTTCTCCCCTCACCCAACGCTGGCACGGGATCAAACCGTTCGTGCCCATGCCCGTGCGCTCGCGTCGAGGTGGGCCCTGGCTCGACGCCGGCGCGGCGTCGGTGTGGTCATGGATCGCGGTGGCGGACCTGTTGGCGCGGGGAGGCTTCGCCGGCCTGACATGGAAGTGGGGCGACGAGCCGCAGATTCCAAGCACCGACCTCGAGCAGTGCGACATCGATTTTTCGGCTTGCGATGCCGTACGCTTCGGAATCGCCGCGCCGATCACCGAGGATCTGGCGCTCAATAAAGAGTGGCTGGTATGCGATGCCAACGGTCAGCTCGTGATCCAGCTGCGCCGCCGGGGCCCAATCGCACTCCGCGAACGGCTCGCCAGCGCCGGCGGCGGCGCGCGGGCGCTCGTGCACATCGGGAGCCCCGCGCTTTCCTTCACCATGCTCGATGCCCTCAACGCGGAGTTTGGCGACCTCTCGGGCTGGCTCGACGTCGATGGCTACCTGTTCGAATCGCTGACCCACGACGATTCGGCCTGGCAGGCGGAGACCGAGCGCGATCCAGGTCTGCGGGCGCTCTTGGCGGATCGGCCTGACTTCCGGGCGCGGACGTTACGCGTACGCGATCGGATCGAGTCATTAACACGCCGTCCGTTGCGGATCGCGGTCGTCGACTTTGGTACCGACAGCTGGTGGGGCGACATGGGCCAACTCTCCCGAGCTCACGCCGCGTTTTCCGCACTCGGTCGCAACGACGCCAACGGCGAGTTTGCCCGACGCCTCGCGGACCTCGACGCCATCGTTCCTGACGCCAATGGCAACCGCATTGGTGGCAACACCCACCTGGATCTGAGCGCGCACGTTCGCAGCAGTGTGCTGGTCGACGCGTGGATTGGCCCGGGCGTCGACCTCGATGGCGCCGTCGCGATCGACGCCCAGATCGGGGCCGGTCGCGCGGGCCCTGGCTCGGTCGTGCTCGCATCGACCATCGCCGATCTTCGCGCCAGCGTTGACGCGTGCATCTTTGCGGCGATCGCGGACGCAACGCTGGTCGTGCCCACGCG
>CADEGN010000192.1 GCA_902826865.1 uncultured Myxococcales bacterium | reverse complement strand
TGACCTCGTAGGAATTGACGGCCACCGGACGGAGCCAGACGAGGTATCCGTCGGCCGCAACCTGCTCCAGGACAAACTGTAAGTACGCGTGCTCTCGCCCGACGATGGTCGCCGAGATCGTGTCGCCCTGGAGCGCGGTCGCGGTGCGTGTGACGTCTGCAACGGAGAAGCCGTGGTCGGTCAGGGCTGTGAGCACGGCTTCGATCGGGGCCATCGGGTCGCCGAGGTCGACGGCGTCGGGCGGCTTGGTCTGGGGATCCGCTGCCGTCTCGGCCGGGGGCGGCACGTTCTCACCGGTGGCCGAGGCCGCCTCCGTGGCCGCGGCCGCATCGGCCGCATTGGGTGCGTCGGCCGCGTCGGCCGCATTGGGTGCATCGGCCGCGTCGGCCGCATTGGGTGCATCGGCCGCATTGGGTGCATCGGCCGTATCGGGCGCATCGGCCCCTGGCGGTTCCGCGGGCACCGATGGTTCGCTCGGCGTCGAGGCATCCGCCGAGGCGCCCGACGCCGCACACGCTTGCGTCTCCGCTGGCCGCGAAGACGTGCTCGGTCCGTGGGCGGCTGCCCGCGCAATGCCGACGGTTCCTAGCTGCGCGATCACGAAGGCGATCACGACTGCGAGCGCGCGAGGCGGACGGCGAGGGGGCGGAAAACGCATGCGCGGACGAGTGGCGGGCCGGCGGGCCAGGGCGACCCGTGCAGGATAGCGGATCGCGCCCGCCCCGAACCCAGCGCGGCCCGGGAGCCCGATGCCGCCGCGCCCCCATCACGCTTGCCAAACCGGTGGGCCTCGCGGCAAAACCTGGCCATGTTGGATCGCGTTCCGCCCCCGCCGCCTCGCTCTGCCGTCGTCGACCAGATGCTCGCGTCGATGCACCGCGACTTCATCGACGAGGTCCGCGAAGCGATCGAGCGCCACCCTGTCGTGGTGGTGGGCATGGCGCAGAATCCGTTCGTGAAGCGCGCCCGCCAGGCACTCGATGCCGCCGGAATCGCCCACCACTACATCGGCCACGGTAGCTACCTGAGCGGCTGGCGGCGTCGCTTGGCGCTCAAGCTGTGGACAGGTTCTCCGACCTTCCCCATGGTGTTTGTGCGCGGGACCCTGATCGGGGGCGCGAGCGACCTGGCCGCAGCGCTTGCCGATCGAAGCCTGCAGACGACGCTGAACAACGCGACCGGGTGAGACGGTGGCCATGGCCGTGGGCTCACAGGGTCTTGAGGTACTCGAGAAGGCTTCCTTGTCCTCGGCCGGCAGTTTCGTGCCGTACACGTGCCCCTTGTTGCTGTTCCCGCTGCGCGTCGCGTCGAACTTCATGAACGGCCGGCCGTTCTCTGACTTGACGTCGGAGACGTATCCGACATCGAGTTGGTCGTAGGTGTCGTGGCCGGTGAAGAAGACCTTGGGGCGATCCTCGGGGTCGGGCTCAGCGTAGGCTCGGGATCTCGACGTCGAAGCGAAGCTCGAGTGTGCGCTGGTTGGGTGGGTCGAAGACGACCCGCTGGTTGAGGTACGATCGGATCCGCCGGCCGAACTCGAGCGTGACCGGGTCGAGGATCCGCAGTCGCGCGGTTAGCTGTCGGCTTTGGCGGAGAAAGAACCCCGGATACCCACGCACGTAGTCCCAACCGAAGGACAGCTGGCCGTAGTCGAAGTCAAACCACTCGGCGGGCGTATCTACCTGGAGCTCGGGCCCGATCTGGCCGAGGCGCAGGCGCATCTCGGGGAGGTAGCCGCGCAGCCTTGGCACGCTGCCGACGACGCGCTCGCCGATGTCCAGCTGGGTGACGTGACCGACGATCTGCAGCGGTTTGCGCGCCTCGGACACGCCACCACCGCCGAAACGCTTGACGTCTGCGTCTGACACCTGCACATCGCCGGTTCCGAGTACCAGGTAGTCAAAACACGAGCGCTGGCTCTGGGTCGACGATGCTTTGTCGGCGTCGGTGCTGCACCGCCAGTTGATCGACGACAGGGTGCCCTCGAGCAAGAGCCTGAGTTGCTGAGGATTCGCGTCGACGTAGATCGGCTCCTCGCGCGCGGCGATAATGTCGACCTGGGCGTCCTCGACCGCGCCGAGCAGATTCACCCGTCCGTGCTGAATCGCGTAGGTCCCGCTGAGAAACGGGAGATCCACTTTGCCACCGGAGCGCAGGTCGATGCGTCCGACAAGATCGGGTGCGTCGTAGGTTCCGGTGACTTTGACCGAGACGTTGGCCTCAACGCCGCTAGCGATGTTGTTGTCGATGCGCAGCGGGTCGTCGGTCTGGGCGGAGATGTCGAATTGCAGCTCGCGAATGAGCCCCGGCGGGGGTCGGTCGTCGAGCGGAACCGCCTCGGTGAACGCGAGGATATCCACCCCTTGGATCGCGTCCTTGACGTAGCGTCCGCGAGAGATCTCGACGTCGCCCTTGACCACGATCGGCTCGGCTCCGCGCAAGGCGATCCGCGGGCTCGTCAGCTCTGCCTCGGCGACGAGACGACCGCGCGCGTCGTAGTCTCGGTAGGCGACATCATCGACGATCGCATCGAGCTCGGTGTGAATGGGCCGGAAGGTGCCCGATTCAAAGAAGGCCCGGCCCCAGACGGTTACCTGGCCGCGCGCGCCGAGCTCGGCCCGAACCGCCTCGGGCGGGGCCCCGGTGGTGCCGCGGCTTGTTGCCCCGCCGACGGTGAGCGCGATGCTCCCATCGGGGATTTCCGTGCCGGCGCGGCAGGGGTGCGCCGCGTCGCAGCGGCGCAGCTCAAAGCGCCCCTCGCGGAGTGCGAGGTCGTCAAGACCGTCACCGAGATCGAGTTCGAGGTCGTGATCGAAGAAGCCGAACGTGCCTGCGGCATGCTCGATGGTGAGTTCGGGCGCGAGTCGGCCGCTGACCACCGCCTTGCGCACGTCGATGCCGCCCTCGGTGGTGCCGCTCGTGTCATCGATAAGCCGGGCGATCAGCCGCGCGCCGACGGTGCCCGTCGCCGCGACCTCGAATGCGCCCGCGCAGGCCCCGGCGTAGGCGATTCCCGTTCGTTCGCCATCGACCGACCCAAACGCCAGATCCTCACCGAGAACGCGGACAGAACCACGCGCGGCGATCCATCCGTCACGGACTGCGAGCGCGAGATCGGTAAACTCCACCGGAAACGGCACGCCGGCGACGTCGAGGACCAGGCCGTTGTCCTCGGCAGGGAGGTCGAGCCGGCCGCCGATGGTCGGTGCTCGGATCGGTCCATCGACGGAGAGGTCGAGCTCGATACGCCCCTTGGCGGCCTCGAGCCCGTACGATGCGAGCAAGGCGCGGAATGACTGCAGCGCCACGCTGCCGGTGAGCACGGCGTGACCGACCTGGCCGGTGAGTTGCGGCGGGCCTTCGGGTGTCGCCGCCACGCGTGGCGGCGGCGGTGGTGGGGCTTCGCAGGCAGCGGCGGCGGCGGCGACTGCCTGGGATGCCGGCGAGAGGTCGAACGTGCCACTGAGCTCCGCGTCGGTGCCGTCGGTCGAGCGCAGGCGTAGCGGGCGGTCGAGCACGATCGTTTGCCCGTCGAGCGTCGCCGCGACCGGGTCCGCGCAAAGCGTGCCGGGGACCTGGCAGGGGTCCGTGGCCCGTTGGGCGAGCGATTTGGCGGTGGCGGTCTTCGGTGCGGCGCGCAGCCACGCCCGTTCGAACGCGAGCTTGATCGACAAAGATGGCGGACTCGCGGTCGCGCCACAATCGGGCAGCATCGGCATCCCACGGCTGCAGGTCAGCACCCTGGCCGCCAACCCCTCGAGGTCGCCCTGCAGACCCGAGATCGACGTCCCGGTCGCGCGCAACAACAGCGGCAATGCAAGCCGTTCGAATCCCACGTCGACCTGCGCGGAAACCCGCGGTGGGTCACCCCGTCGTTCAGGTCGTCCGATCGCCACCACCGCATCGACACTCCACTCGATCTCACCGTCGCGACGTGCCCCGGTCGAGAGCTTGCCGCGGGCGCGCAGCTCTCGGTGCGCGCCGAGCTCACCCTCGGCGGCCGCGTCCTCGCTGGTGACATCGAGTTGGCCGCTGCCCAGGGGGATCCCGAGCCCGGCGAGACCGGACAGCGCCACCTTGCCCTCCACGCTCGGGCGCGAGAGTGTCCCCGCCACGTCGAGGCGCGTGCCGGCGTCGATCTGCCCACGCACCGGGGTCTTGAGGTCGAGCAGATCGGCGACCAGCGACAGGGGGATCCCTGCGGCGACGACATGGAGATCGAGGGCCGGATCCGCGGCGAGTCCCACGGTACCCGTGGCGGTGATCCGACCGACCTCGATCTCCTTGCCGCTGGTCCCGACCAGGGTTGTGCTCCGATACAGCGGTAGGATCAAGCGCTCGATCGCCAGCTCTTCGTCGCGCCAGCGGAACACGATCGAGGCGTCGCGGTAGGTCGTGCCGGCGTAGCGCACCCGCGGCGCCACCGCCGTGCCGGTGACCCGGAGCTCCGACAGCCGCGCTGCGCCGCCTTGTCCGTCGCCGATCTCGAGCTCCACGTCGGCAACGCCGGTGAGCTTCCCCTTGCTCACGACGCCGAGGTCGACGCCCCGCAGGGCCGCGCTGGCAGAGATCGACGGGTCGGCGCGCAGACCGTGGCGATCGAAGAGCGCGATGTGGACCTCGATCCGTCCGCGTCCGCCGAACAGCCGGGCGTCGTCGGCGCGCAGGCGCAGCACCCCGTTTTCGATGCGAAATCCGATCTCGGTTGGACCCGTGAGCGCGCCCTGGGCGGTGCTGAGGAGGAGACGACCATCGCGGCCGTTCGGCCGCCGCGTTGCGCCGGATAAGATGATCTTCGCGTGCGCCGTATCGACGTAGTGCGGCAGTCCAAACGCACGGGCAAACGCGGCGCCGTCGTCGATGTCGATGGCGAGCTTGGTGTTGGCCAACGTGGTGAGCTTGCCGTCGACGCCACCGGCCGAGCTGCTTGCCTGCGCTCCGTCGGTTGCGAGCGAAAGGCCGCTCCAGTCGATCGCTCCGGACTCGTTGATGCTCACTCGGCCTGAGGCGCGCAACGAACGGGGCAATCCGTCATCCGCCGGACCGCGTTCGCGGCGGAGCGCGAACGACTGGAACTCGAGTTCGGCGCGGCGCAGCCCCACACCCGTGGCGTCTGGGCTGCTCCCCGGCGGCGGCGGCGAAGGCCCGAGCCGCAGTTCATGGACCACGAGCGTTCCGCTGGCCTTCCCCGCTAGCATGTCCGCGACGTTCGGATCGTGGGGGGCAAGCTTGCCGGGGTCGACGCCTTGGGTGGCGATGCTCCCGGTGAGAATGTAGGGCTCTCCCTCGAGGGCGGGAAGGATGGCTTGGGCGGGCACGTCGCTGGTCGCTAGCTCGATTCGGCCGCCAAGCGCCGTTGCACGCAGGGTGTCGAACGTCGCGGTCAAGCGGCGATCGAGGTAGTGATGGGCGAATCGCTCCGGTGGCGCGGCGTGGGCCAGCTCGAGGCTGACCTCCGCGTCATCGAGGATCCACGCCGGTTCATCGAGCGGATCGATCACCAGGCCTTCGGCGGCGAGTTGATACCGAGGATCGGAGACGAACCCTTCGATGCGGGCGGTCGCCGGCGCACCGTCGCCGGCGATCGCTTCGGGCGGCAGACCGAGACGGTCGGCGACGTGCGCGAGCACCGGGCCGACGTCGGCGGTCTGGGCGAGAAGCGAGACGATCGGCGTCGGCCCCCAAACGACGTTGCTGCCGAATGGCAGCGGCTCCGAGTTGGGATCGATCACCCGGGCCAGGGCGTTGCGCAGCTCGCCGCGCACGCGCACATCGGAGCCCGCGGCGATTGCCCTCGCCTCGAAGCCCGAGTCGCCGTACGCCACCTCTTGTACCCCTCCGCGGCCGTGAAACTCGTCGAGCGCTTCGATCGGAACGTCGATGTCGTTGATCAACAATTCGCCCTGTCCACCCCATCCGTCGACGGTATAGGCGAAGGGCAGCGCCTTCGGCAGCGGCTCGTCGGGGTCGAACGCGATAAACCGGAGCGCAAATGCTGCCTCGTTGAACTGGTGGGCGAAGCGCCAGTTGGCGATCTCGCGAAAATCGACGTCGACCGAGGTGCGGTCGCTCTTGGCGGTGTCCACCATGAACGAGAGTCCGCGGTTTTCGTTGGGCGGAAGCGGGTGCCACAACGTGAACGCGTCGCGGAGGCCGACCAGACGCATGCGCTTGCCATCGTCGCGTTCCCCGTAGTAGCCGCGGACGTGGAAGTAGCTGTCCCCCTGGATATCGGCCTCACCGAAGTGGAGGACCCACGGGATCTCGAACACGCGCGGGATGCCAAGCCGGTTCCACGGGATGATCTCGTGCAAGACCAGGGTTGCGTCGATGCGATCGGCATGCGCGGCTGGCTCGAGGCGTGTGCCCCCGTAGTCCTTGTAGGGTTCCCACACCGTGACATCATCGACGATGACGTGGTGCGGTTGCCCGGTGACCAAGTCGATGATCAGATCCCCATGCCAGTGGACGCTGCCGATCTCGAGTTCGCCCTGCAGCAGCCCACTCACCTTCGTGCTGATGAAGCGCCCGAGGACCTCATCGTTGAAGAAGTAGTACGCGCCGACGTACGCGCCGTTGAGCAGCATGACGATGCTCATCAGCAGTTGCAGCGGCAGCTTGACCAGGAGCAGCGTGGCGATCGGATGGCGGCGGACGTCAGGTTGAGCCGCGGCCATGAGCGCGATCACCTGCGGCGGGAGCTGACGCATGCGTTCCGGCTGCGACAGTGCCAACGACAACAGGGCCTCGCGCAGCTGCGCGAGGCCACGCGCGGCGGTCAACGTCGAGGTCGAAGTCGAGCCATCCCCCGGGGGGGCAGGCCCTCTGATCGACGGTTCAAGGGCCACACGCAGATCGGGATCGAGGTGGGCAATCGCCTCCTCGAGCAACGTCGGCCGTATCGCCACCGCTTCGGGTCGAACCACCGGGACCGCGTAGGTAAGTCGGCGGCTGCGCGCGAGCGCGTCGCGCCGGACGTAGGCGCGGATCAGCCGCTTCAGCGCCCGACGATCGCCGGCGGGGGAGTGGCCGGCCATGCCGATGGCCCGGCGGCGATCGAGCTCTTGCCACGCCAGCACGAGCAGCGAGAGGTCGGGGCCGTGCGGATAGAGATGGCGGAGGCGCCAACTCCCGCAGCGGCGCTCAAGCTGCTCACGACCATCCGCGAGCAGATCGGCCTCAAGCTGGCGGGCTGAGCGCGGGGCTGTCATCGGGGGCATGCCAAGGCTACCCCGTCGTGCGCGCCCGCGCGCGGCGCCAACCCAAGCCGCCGCCGCGCGGATAGAACTGGCCACGTGGACCCGGCCGCGACCCCGCGCGATGACGAGCCCGCCCCCAACGGGTGGAGTTGGGGCATCTTGCGCGGGTTTCGGGCCGGCGACGCGGCCGCGCTCCGGGAGGTGTACCGCCGCTACGCCGACCAGATCGCGCGGTTGCTGCGGATCGGTTTCTCGTTCGAAAGCGGCGGTCGCTCCCACCGCTTCGCCGGCTACGCGGGCGCGTTCGAACTCCAAGACGCGATGCAAGAGACTTTTCTGCGCGCGTTCGAGCCCCGCGCGCGGATGAGCTACGACGGTGTTCGCCCCTACGCACCCTTCCTGCGAACCATCGCGCGCAACGTGGTGCTCAAGCGCTTCCGGTCCCAGCGCGAGGTCTTTCCGATCGCCGAAGAAGCCGGCGACGACGACGCGCGGGTGCTGGTCGATGACGACGAGACAGCCTCGCCGGAGGTGGCGATCGCCGGCGCCGAGGTCACCCGCATGGTGGCCGACTTTCTCGCCACGCTCGATCCTGGCGATCGTGAGCTGTTGGCCCTGCGGTTCGTCGAGGGCCATTCGCAACGCGATGTCGCTGACATGCTCGGGCTCGGGCGCCAACAGGTCCGCGCGCGCGAGGCCAAGCTTCGCGCGCGCCTGTTGGCATTCGTGCGACCGAGCCTGTTGGCGGACCTTGGACTCGGGGCTGAAGACGCCGGCGCGACGATGCTGGCCTTGATGCCGCTACCGCCCGCGCTCGTGCATGCCATGGTCGAGGTGCTACGGTGAGACCCATCGATCGCCGCGAGCTCGCGAGGATCGAACGGGCGGTGACCGGAATACTGTCCGGGTCGGCGCTCGCCGGGACGCTCGATCGCGTGCGCGGCGACGTGCCGCGCCGTGCATATTACGATCGCGCCACCGAGGTGATGCGCGCGCTCGAGGGCCGAATGGTGGCGTCGAGTGAAGTCGACGCGGTCGAGCATTGGCTCGCTGCCAAGGGGGCTTTCGCGGCCACGACCGAGGCTCGCCCGCTTGCCCGGCTATGGGTGGTGCTCTTGGCCTGCGCCGCGGCAGCGGTCCTCGCGTTTGGCCTGCGCCCGCCCGAACGCGCTGATCCGGGCGAGCGCCTTACGGCCAAGGGGGCCGGGCGAAACCGACCGCTGGCGATCGAGGCCCTTTGTGCCCGCGCTTCCGGCGAGCTCGTCGATGCCAACGGCGGTACGTGCGACGTAGCCGGCACCTTGACGTTCGCTGCCTGGCTCGACGGCCGCTTCGTCGGCGGCGACCAACTCATCGTCTTTGGCATCGACGAAGCTGGCGAGCTGCTCTACTACGTCCCCACGCCGGACGGCAGGCCGGCGCCTCGCCTCGATCGCAATCGTTGGCAACCCCTTGGGCGGGCCGTCCGCCTGGCGGTGAATCACGGCCAAGGGGCCGTGCGTGTCTACGCGGCGGTCACACCTCGGCCGGTTACGATCGAGGAGATCGACGCGACCGCGGCCGCGATCGATGCCTCGATCGCTTCACCGGGTGATCCCGACTGGATCGAGCGGCTCGCCGGTCGCGGACCAATCGCAGCGATCTGCACCGGCGACAGGGAATGTGCGGCGGCGGAGTTCGTCTTCTACGTCACCGGAGATGCCCGATGATCCCCAGGGCCTTAGACCCGCGCCTCGCCACCCGAGAACGATCGGGCGCCACCTCCCTGCGACGCGTGCCCCGGCGCGGCAAAGTGGCGACGATCGCCTTCGTGCTCGCATTGGCGTGGGCGCGCCTCGCCCACGCCGACCCGGCGACTGCGGCCGGGGTCACATTGCCGCTGTTGCCGCGCGCCCATGCCCGGCGATTCGCGTTGGTTATCGGCAGCAATCACACCCTTGATCGCCGCCAGGCCCCATTGCGTTACGCCGACGACGACGCCGCGAAACTGGCGGAGGTGCTGCGCGAGGCCGAGGTCGACGTGGAGCTGCTCGCGACGCTCGACCGCGATTCGCAGGCCATCTGGGCCGATCAGGTGGGCGTCGCTCACCCGGCGCGCCGGCGGATGCTGGAGGCGCGCTGGGCCGCCCTGCGTGCGCGCATGCAAGCCGCCAAGGATCGCGGATCGAAGGTGGAGTTTATCCTCTTCTACAGCGGCCACGGCGACGTGGGCCCCGATGGCCAGGGGTATCTAACGCTCGATGATGGCAAGTTCACGCGCAGTGATCTGTTCGGCAAGTTGCTCGCATCCTCGCCCGCCGATCACAACCACGTCTTGCTCGACGCCTGCCAAAGTGAACAGTTTGTCCTGACCCGTGGCAAGCGGCGCTGGAAAAGCGACGATGCCACCACCGGGTACGACGAAGACGTCCGCCGCTACCTCGAGCGGCACCAGCTCGCCGCGTTCCCGAATACCGGCGTGTTGCTCGCGCACTCCGTGGATCAGCAGACGCACGAGTGGGAACACTACCGTGGCGGGATCTTTACCCACGAGCTGGTCTCCGGCCTTCGTGGAGGGGCGGACCTCAACGGCGACGGCCAGCTCGAGTACAGCGAGATCGGGGCGTTCGTGTCGGCGGCCAACCGCGCGGTGACCGACCCCCGCGCACGCCTGCAGGTGGTGGTTCGGCCTCCGGCAGACGACGAACGTCGTCCTTTGCTCGTGCATCCAGCGCTCGTTGCCACCCGCGTGTTGTTCATCACCGGCGACGTGCCGGATCTCTACACGGTTGAGGATCGGCGCGGGATCCGGGTCGCCGACATCCGCCGCAGCGGCGACCGTCCCGCGTACGTGCGTCTGCCGCCGGGCGACATGTTCATCACCCGGGAACACGATGCCGGGGGCGAGGCGATCCGCGAGGAAGTCGAGATCTCGGCCGACCGCGCAGGGATGGTTTTGTCGAGCACGTTGACGTTCGCCCCGGGGCAGCAGCGCGCGCGCGGCAGCCTCGATGCCGCGTTTCGTGCCGGGTTGTTTACGACTCCGTTTGGGCGCGGATATTACGACGGCTACACCGATCGCACGGGCCTGTTGCCGCTACGGAACCTGCAGTGGCACGCCGACGTCTGGAAGGACGCCACCCGGGAGCGGCCGGTCGCCGAGGAGGCGGCTCCGCCGGCCACCGCGTCACCAACGACGAAGGTCACCGCGCAGCCACCACCGCGACCTCCGGCGAAGAAGCAGAAAACGCCGAGTTGGCAGCCTGGCGATACCTGGGGCGGCATTTCTGTCGGCGTGATCGTCACCCCGTTTGCGCCACGCGGTGTGATTCGCGGTAGCGCCCCGCCATCGCGCGTGACCTCGGATAGTTTCAGCGGCGGGCTCTCTCGCGCCCACCCGAGCCGCAACCCGGCGCTGCGCGGGATCGACCTGCGGTGGCAGGTGTTCAATGTCTCGCGCGACAAGAAGTACCCGCGGGTGCTCGGGTACTTCCGTTCGAGCTACACAGCCGGGGCGGCCCGGTTCGACGATACGGACGCAACGCCGGCAGGGCAGGCGACATCGCTCTCCTACTTCACGGTCCCGCTGTTCTTGGGGGGCAACTTCTATCTCTTTCCCCGCTTTCCTCTGCGTCCCTTTGCTGGCCTCGGGTTCGGGCTCGATGTCCTGCGCGTCTCGTACGCGCGTGCGAGCTCGCGCGGCTCCAACGACGTCAGTGCGCGGGTGGGCTTTGAGCTCCACGCGGGTCTCGAGGTCCGCGTTCTCAACTACGTCGCGCTGAGCGGCGAGGTAATGCAGCTGTGGAGTGCACGGCGCAAGCTGACCGGGCTCCCCGACTTCTCCAACACGGGTTTCACGGTGATCACCGGGGTGTCGGTCGCGTGGCCGTTTTGGCAGCAGCGAGAACGACCCCGGGGCGGCGATTCGCCGACTGCCGGGGTGCCGCCACGCAAGCGGCCCTCGCAGGCCGCGCCGGTCAAGGATTCGCCAGCAGATCGCCCCGTGGTATCGCCGCAGCCGACGCAGCCGTCGTCCGCCGAGCCCACCACGTCGCCGGCGCCCTCGCCCGCGCAGGTGCCGTCGGAGGCGGCACCGCCCGCGGTGAGTACGGATCCTCCGGTGACGAGCCCGCCGTCGTGATTCTGGGACGGGTCGCAAACTCTCCGTGGGCGTGGTGTTGCGGAGCGCCAAGTTGCATGAACGACGCGCCGACGAGCTGCTCGCGTCCACGTCTTGCACAGACGCACCGCGGCGGCGGAGTACTTGCCGCGACCGGCGTCCTCCATACGTCTATCTCGATATGAGGTTGTTATGGAACGCCGCCAACTGTGGCAGCACATCCGGGCTCGTGCCCATCCCGCGATTTCGTGCGCTCCCACGCACGATCGATCAATTGTGATCGTTCGAGATCCGCATCACACACGACCGTGGGGCCGCATTCTCTCCTGGCAGCGGGCGTACCGGCCCGCTAGAACAGCTGCATGCTTCGCCTGTCACTTGTTGCCGTTATCGCCCCATCGAGCCTCATGATCGCCTGCGCTGAACCGGCGGCGGGTGATTGCGATGCCGCCGTCGAGCTGGTGGCGGACTGCTACGGGGGCGTGGCGGCGGAAGCGTTTGCAGAGTCATGCAACGCGGACGCAGCACAAGCCGCGCTCGCAGACAGTTGTCAGACGGGAGATGGCGGGAAAGCAGACGCGTTTTCCACCCCGATCCTGTCGCCGCTGTCCAAGCAGTTCAAATACGGATCGATCGGCGCCGACCAACTCGGGCTGCCGAAGTCCATCCTCCGCGCGATACCGATCGTTTGTGCCGACACCCTGCCGGCGGGTGCGGATCCGCTCGAGCGACCGTTCGAGGCCTTCGGGCTCATCTACGAGAAGGGGCATGATCTACCGATCGGCTTCTCGACGCGAGAGATGCCCTTTCTCGGCATCGAGCTGACCGGAACGACGTGTTCGCAATGCCACACTGCTACGGTTCGAGAGACACCAACGTCGGATCGTGTCACCTTCTTCGGCGCACCCAACGGCCGCTTCGACGTCGGGGCTTATAGCGACTTCCTGCTGGGATGCATCGCCGACTCCGATCGATTCAACGCCAGCACGCTCGACGACGCCTTCGACCAACTCGACGTTGGCGGCTTCGAACGCCTGCTCGCGTTCAAGAGCGGGTTCATTCAGGAGTTCACGGCCAATCTTCGCGAGCAGGGGGGCAGCGTCGTCACGGACGGCCCGTGGGGCCCCGGCCGCGACGACGCGATCGGTTTGTCTGCGGCAACGCTGCTCGGGGAGGAGTTCTTGCCCAAGGTGCCCGCGCCGATCGACTATCCCTCGGTCTGGAATCAGGCGGTTCGCGTCGGGCATGCGTTGCACTGGGATGGAGCAGCCGCGACTGCGCTGGAACGCAACGTGCTCGTGGCGGTCGGCGCTGGCACGCCAAAGGACGCCGTTCCACTGGAGAGCATCGCCGCGATCCAAGGATTCCTCGACAAGCTTCCACCACCGGCATACCCCTTCGCGATCGACGCGACCCTCACCGCCCGCGGCGAGGAGCTGTACCAAGTGGAGTGCGCCGAGTGTCACGACGTTGGGGGCAAGCTCCTGTGGGAGGTCATCCCGATCGAAGAGGTCGGAACCGACCCCAATCGGCTCGACGCGGTGAGCCCGGGCGGGATCGATGCGACCAACCGGCTCGAGGGCGCGGGCTGGGAGTTCAGCGGTTTCAAGAAGACCGACGGCTATCTTGCGAGCCTCCTCGACGGCATTTGGCTCCGCGCTCCGTACCTCCACAACGGATCCGTGCCAACGCTGCGCGACTTGCTTGAGCCACCCGCCAATCGCCCTGCGGTGTTTTTCCGCGGCAACGATACCTACGACGCGCAGCGAGTGGGCTTCGTCTCGGATGTCGAGCGCGAAGATGGTCGGCCATTTTCCCGCTTCGACATCGCACGCGCAGGCAACGGTAACGGCGGCCACGAGTATGGCACCACGCTGTCCAGTGAGGACAAGGACGCGCTCGTCGAGTACCTCAAGACGCTCTGACGTCCATCACGGCGTCGGCGAGGGCTCGTCCGCGTCGACCGCAACCATCGGATCCTTCGCTGGATCCAGCCCCCCGTCGATCATCTGCTGGCGGATCTCACCGACACGCTGGGGTGTGAGCCAGCCCTCGCCCGCGACGTCGTCGAGCAGACCGTGGATCAACGCGGCGTCGCGCTGGAAGTTCGTGCCCGCGTCGCCGAGCTCGAGCGCGTACATCCCTTCGGTCAGGCACTCGGTCAGCGCGTCCATGCGCTCGTCCGGCCCGGAGGCGGCGACGCTCTCGACGATCGTCCCGATGTCGGGCGCGCCGATCAGACGGGCCTCGATGCGGACCGCCCTGGGCTTGGCGCCAAGGAGCTCTTCGCACCCCTGGGTGAGCGTCGTCGTCTCCTCGATGAACGAGTCGAACACCGCGTCGCCACCGTTGTGGGCGTCGTCGGGCGAGCAGTCACCGTCGGCGCAATCTGGCGGGGAGGGCGACGAAGGGGCCCGTGGGCCCGGTGCGTCGTTGCGCGGCCGATGTGCGTGGGCGGCCGAGATCCGCGCGCGTCGATCCTCCCAACGGGCGCGGGCGACTCGGCGGGTGTCGTCGTCGGCAGCGCTGGGGGACACCGTCGGCCGGGGACGCTCGTCCACTGCCGGCGGATCTGGCTCGCGCGTCGAGGCAGGCTTCAGCAGGGCGATCCATGCCGCGATGATCACGGCAACCGCGACGAGGGCGAGGGCGGTCCTGCGTGGGAATGCCATCCGCGTTGCTGACCCACCGTATTTTTGCACGGGTCTGCGGCCGGTCTGACGTGCGCGCCCTGGATGAGATCGACGCCCATGCGCACGGTGAGGGGGGACTAGGATAGGGGAGTGGCGCCCGCGCAGCACCGGGCCGGCGCCGAGCAGTGGAGTCGCGCGCGACCGAGATACTCGTCATCCCGTTCGTGACTTCGATCCGGGGGCCGGCTGGCCGAGTACCTCCATTCGAACATGCGCCTCGAAGGACGACCCCTCAGCCGCAACATCGAGGACCGGCGCCTGCCATGGGCGAATCCGGACTTGCGAAATCGGCCCGCGAAGGCGCTCCGGCTCGATCTACGCTTTGTCACGGGCACGCCTGAGTCAGCTTTTCTCGCCGCGCATCTCGCCTCCCAGAGGCTGAACTGGACGCTCACCCGTCTCCCGGGAGGCTACCCCCCTGGCGCACTTCTCTTTGCGCCCTCGGGGCTACGCGTAAAGGTCACCACGTGGAGCTATGACGAAAATACCCCCAAGGACCGCCGTGACGACGGCGTAGGGGTCAGCCTCGATTGTAACCCTAACCTCGTCCCGACCGCCGTTTCGCTATTCGCGAACGCAAACGTCGAAGCCGCGCGCATGCTGCACTTGCTTCACGATGAACTCGCGCGTGTGCTCGGCTTCCCCGACGTGATCGACTGACGTCGATCATCGACGGAATCGACAACCGCCGCGGGCCTCAAACCGCGTGCAGAGGACGTTCGCCGCCACCGGCGGCTCGAATAACGTCAGTGCGCGCGTGGGCTTTGAGCTGCAAGCGGCGGTCGCAGGCCGCGCCGGTTGAGGATTCGCCAGCAGATCGCTCGGTGGTATCGCCCACGCAGG
>CADEGN010000191.1 GCA_902826865.1 uncultured Myxococcales bacterium | reverse complement strand
CATAGTCGGGCACGGAGGAGCGAGACCCCTTACGGGGTCACGCTCCTAGCCGCCGGTCCGCGGTGGGCCGTTAGCGCGTGGATCCGCGGGTGGACGCGGGTCGTGGGCGCCCCCGCACGGACGAGTCCGCCGCAGATTCTCACTCGCCCATCGGGCAGCCGCACGAGGCGCTCGACTCACTGCCCGACGAGGCGCCCGAGCTCGAATCGACCGGTGACGTGTCGGACAACGCGCTGCCGGGGAACTCCCGCTGAGCGATCTCGATCCAGGCGAGCGGCAGGTGCTGCGATGCGCGCAACCGGACGAGCTCACGGATCGACGACGACGATGTCATCGATCCAGAGCAAGAAATCGTCGGTCGAGTTGTTGCGCCACGCAAGATGGATCGTCTGACCGGCGAACGCTCCGAGGTCGATCTCATGGAGCGTCAGGGTGGGTTGCTCCTCTGGGACACCCAACAGGAGGGTACCGTCGAAGAGAAAATCATCGACGGTGTTGCCAGCGTCGGTTACCCATAGTTCGAAGCCATCGGCGTAGGACGCATCGGGCGCCAGGCCATTGAACTGCAGGACGGTGTCGGCTGTGATGCCGCCGATCGCCGGAGACACCATCCAATCATCTGCAGAACCGGCCGGCGTGTACCACGACGTACTGGTCGCGGCGAAGCCTTGACCCGGCACGATCGTGTCGATCAGGTTGTGGCTGATCCATGCAGCGTCGACGTACGCGACGTTTGCGTTGGGCGTGCGGCCATCGACGTTGTATCGCGCCCACCCGGGTGGAAACACCGCATCGACGAAGCTCTCCTCGAATAGGATCTGCGGCGCGCCGCCGGTCGTCGTTCCGCCGTCCGACCCAACGCCGGTGGTTCCACCGCCATCGCTGCTCGCCGCGGTGCCGGTGCTCGATCCATCTTCGCCGCTGGTGAGCGCGGTCGTCGTTGCATCGGTCGCCGACGAGCTCGACGTACCCGTGTCCGAGCCGGCACCGGAGCTCGACGCGCCCGCGTCCGACCCGCCGCCCGAGGTCGATGCGGCCGTGTCCGACCCGCCGCCCGAGGTCGATGCGGCTGTGTCCGAGCCGTCGCCCGAGGTCGATGGGTCGGATGACGTACCGGCATCGGTTTCCGTAGTCGTGGCCGCGCCTTCCGATGCAGTTCCCGAACCCGCGCCGCTGGACGTTGTCAGCATTCCGGTATCCATGGAGCTAGCCGTCGACGTGCCGGGCGCTGCCGTGGTGGAGTCGCCCGCGTCCGTGGACGCCGACGTGCCGGTCGATCCCGTTTCCAACGAACCACTGGGATCCCCGCAGCCGAAGCCCACACCGGTGATCACGAACGCGACGGACGATGCACGAATGGCCGGGACGAAGCTCATCGATCCTTTCCATGACGCAGAAGTCATCGGCGAGCGAGGGCCGTTTCGGGACCCGGCTGCCACCGCGACGCCCACTTCGGGCCTGGCAACCGGGCCGACTCAAGGGCCGATCGAGGCGCGAGTGGTTCGATCGTCGCACGCGCCCGATTTACGCCATGACGCCCGTGGCTACGAACACCCGGTGCGGGATCGTCAGCTCGCCGGGAAACTCGCGCGCGAGCAATCCGGCGAGCTCGTGATCGAACGCCGCAACGGCCTCGGGCGCGAGCGTGGCGCCGATGCCGTTGCACGCCCGCATGCGACCGCGCCACCGCCCGTGCGAGAACCGCACCGGCTCGACGTAGCAGAAGCTTTCGACGTCGATCATCCCAGCACGATCGAGAGCTTCGACCTGGCTTGGGAACACACCCGTTTCGCGGGCCTTCGTCCAGCCGGGGTTGTGCGCGATCACGAGGTCCTCGGTTCGCTCCGCGACCTGGCCGGGCAGGGGCACGTAACAGAAGTTCGCGATCATCAGCCGACCACTATGGGCGAGAACACGCCGAACTTCGGCCATGGCCGCAGCTTCGTCGAACCACCACCAACACTGACCCGCCGTGACCAGGTCGAACGATGCGTCGGACATGCCGGTGGCTTCGGCGACCCCTTCGACGAAGCGCACCTCGAGGTTGGCAGCACGCGCCCGCCGACGAGCGACGTCGAGTAACGTGCGCGACGGGTCGAGCCCGATCACGTCGAGACCAGCGCTGGCCAGACCGAGCGCCAGTGATCCCGTGCCGGTGCCGAGGTCGAGCGCGCGCAAGCCCTGGGCGAGCCAGCCGCGGCTCGCGACGCGTGCGAAGAACGAATCGGGGAAGCCGGGCCGGTACTCGTCGTAGTCCGTCGCGGTGCTGCCAAAGTCGACGACGCGTCCTGCGTGATCGATGTTGCGTGCGCGCGCCATGGCCAACGGACCCCCGAGGGGTGTCCGCAGTCGACCAAGAACGGCCCAGTACGTCAACCGTCGGGGCACGTCGGCGCCGGCTCACGGCTGGGTCGGGCCCAGCGATCGCGTGCACCCCGAAGATCGAGTGTCTGCGACCACAGCGACCCGATGTTGGAGCAGGATCTGCCCCGTCGGCGCGATCACGCGGAGGTCGAGCGGAACGTCGCGCGGCACGATCACCGGGGGATGCTCGCGGTCCGGTCGAAGACGAATGCGATCCACCGGCACGGCCCGCGGACCTTCGTCGGCCCGCACGACCTCGGCGACGCAGTCTTGCCCCGTCCACCGCGACGACCTCGGCACCTCCACCAACCCTCGGTTCGGTCCCACACGCCACGTCGGCCGACCGTCGCAGTACTCCGCCGAACGATGGACGACGTAGGCATCGTAGGGCGAAGCCCCGAGACCTCGGGACGGGCGAACACACCCGGCGAACGGCACGCGCGGCTCACCGCCAATGTCGAACGAGGGTTCGCGTGGACCCGTGCGGCGGCAGCCGTCGAACATCGTCTGATCGATCGAATACGGCACCACGCCCGAGAGGTGCTCGAAGTGAAGCGCCATGGGCACCCACGTTCCTTGCGATCGCTTGGCAATGTGGCCGAAGCCCGCGTGCACGAGGATCTTGGCGTCAGGATCGCCTGCCAGGGTCGACTGGTACAGATTGGCAGCCTGTCGGCGCTCCCGATCGACGTGGCAAGCCTCGTCAGCAATGCGACAGCCGGTGTCATCGTCATAGGCCACCATGCGGTATCCAAGCCGCATCGCCGTTCGCAACATCTCGCCCGCCAGTGCCTCGTCGTGGTAATAACCCAGACCCGTCAACCTCGGAAACCGGCCACCAGGGGCCCGGTGCGCGGCCGTGAGCAGCTCGGCCGCGAAGTAGCGAAACCCGAGTTCGTGGAGCCGCCCCAGCAGTTCTATCGTCGTCGCGCGATGGCGCGGGACGTGATGCGCCTCGTTGACGAAAATGACCGTTCGCGTCGTCGCCACATCCGCAACGAACGCGTTCACGTCCACGACGGTCCCGTCCTCGAGCGCCGGACACACCACTGGCGCGTTGGCGTTGAGCCGCCGGAACATTTCGCTGGCCGGATCGTCCTCCCCAAAGTAAGCGTGAAGCCACGCGCGCACCTGCAGATAGTCCTCCCACATCGGCCCATCCGCGTACGCAGCCTCCGCTCGCTCTAACTCGAGCAAGACCGCCAAAAGGTTTCCCTTCGCCCGCTGATCGGGCAACATCTCAAACGGCGACACTGGTCCGGATCCCAGGGATCGTGGGCCACGCGCGACGGACGACGACGTCCGCATCGTGGTGGGCCTCGCCAGGCGGCGTGCCACTCGCGAGCGCCGCGAACCGCAACCGAACGTCATGGTCGCCGTGCCGAGCAGCGCGGTTCTCCGCGACATCGTCATCCGCGAAGTAGATACACCGACTCGCTCGCCGATCTGACGGCCCCGCACCTCGCCTTCCCCCGAGCTAGTCCAGGGACTAGACTGCTGCGGTATGTGTCGTTTAGTCATCGCTGCCGCGCTAGCTCAGTTGACGGCGTGCCGCGGTGACAGCCTCGCAGCTGGTGATGAGACGGACACAACCTCAGCCGCAGCGACGATGTCGTCCGGCGCCGAAGCGACGTCGTTCGCGGCGACGGGGAACCACGAAAGCGGCACGGGAACGAGCGGCCGATCCGCCACCGAAACCGGTGACGGATCGGACAGCGGGGGTGTCGATCCGACGCCGATCCTCGATCGCGAACCTGCGGTCAGCCATGCCTGCAGCGAGACCCGCGCAGTGACCCAGCAAGCCGCTGCGACGTCGGCTCGAACCGAAACGGTCTTGACTTCGAACGATCGCTTCTTCGTCGTGCGCACATCGGAGTGGCTCACGGTCGCCGAGCTTGAACTCGATGGACTCATCGGAACTCCGCTCGACCTTGACACGCAAACGCGGAACCCAATCGCGATCGTTGTCGGCGACGAACTGGTCACTGCCTGGACACGGAACGAAGCCCCGAGCGGCGAGTCACTGCGGTTCGCCCGCGTCGACGGCGATCTCAACGCCGTGGTCGATGCGAAGCCAATCCCCGGGTTGGCGGCAGCATCCGTGAACCCTGCAGCGCTGGCGCCCTCGCCTTCGGGAGGCTTCATGCTGCTGTTCGGTGAAGCAAACATGCCGTCCTCGAGACGCTTGCGCATGGCTCTGCTCACTGCCGATGGCGCAACCATCGGATCCCCTCTGGACATCGCCGACGTGGGACATACATACACCGGCGCCGCAGCCAGTGCGACGCCGACACCCGACGGCGGTTACGCGGTGGCCTATGTCGCTGGAGCATGGGGCCAACACGAGGTTTTCTTCGTGATGCTTGAGAGCGACGGCGCCCTACGATTCGCGCCGCGACGTGTCTCTCGAGCCGCGGGCGACGGCTGGACATCCGAATTCAGCCATCCCCCGCGACCCAACCTGCTTGCGGTTGGGGACCGCTTCTGGGTGGCGTTCATCGAACAATGGACGAACGGTGATCAGACGCAGAGTCACGCCGTGGTGAAATTGGCCGACGTCGATGACCAAGGCGTCAGCCAACTACACACGCTCCACTCCCCGGCAGAGGGCAAGAACGACCTGTGGCCCAGTTTGTTCTACCTCGACGATCGTGTGGGTCTGGCGTGGGCGTCGGGTTCGATCATCTGGAACTGCGGCGGTTGCATCGCGGACTATGACGTCAACCTCGTCCTGATCGATCCAGACACGATTGTACCGGCAAGCAACGTCGCAACGCACGTCCACTTGAACAACGGCTTCATCGGCCCGGCCGTCGCTGTTCACGGCGCGGATCTACTCATCGCATCGTCCTTGGATTTTCACGCGCTCACGCTCCCAGCCAGCGGCACGATGCGTTGTGAGCAGAGTGGGTAGCCGGTTGGTGCGCTGGAGGGCGCTGCCATCGCGTCTTGGGCCACACGTCACGTGCCGCTTACCAGAAACCGAGCTGGCAGTAGGTCGGAGAGATTGGCGGCAACAAAGCGTGATCGAGGTCGCTTGCGAAACAGTGATCGGCGCAGTTTGGAAGTCGACGCCGCACGACTCGCTCCGTTCGCAGTAGGACTCGCACAGTGTGGGCCGACGATCGCGTGGGCGGCGGGGCTACGACCGAAGGACCTTCGCGTGGCTTTCCCAGGGGGCGAACCGCAGGGAGTTCCGGATCATGTGCACGATTGCAGGTCTGGAGGGTCGTCAGAGGAAACGTCGCTTCGACCGCCTCGGCCATAACCGCTCGGCGTCTACGAAGTGCGGTGAGCGTGCTACCGACATAGTCGAGCACACGGGCGTCCGAGTGAGCTCGGACTCGCCCGTTGCAGGCCGTCGCGTGGAGCTCGCGAACGCGCACGAAGCACCAAGGCGCGTGCCCCGACACGCGGTCGGGCGTTGGCGCTGGAATTCGGCGGCACGAGTCTGTCAGAATTTCCGCCGGGGCAGCCGCTCCATATCATGGGCTCCGCCAGCGATCTTCCCCCCTCGACCACGCGTCGGGTGCTCGCCGCGCCCGGCGTTGCTGAGGTCGAAGAGACGGGCGGGATCACCGGCAAAGGGACGTCGTCGGCGACGACGATCCCGATTGGATCGTCTCTCGGTCGTTACCTGGTGCTGGCCATGCTGGGCAAAGGCGGGATGGGGATCGTCCTGCGGGCCTACGATCCGAAGCTGCACCGGGAGGTGGCATTGAAGGCGCTCCGGCAGGACGTGCTGTCCTCGCATCTTCAGGCGCGGATGGTCCGGGAAGCGCAGGCGATGGCCAAGCTGTCCCATCCCAACGTTGTGAGTGTCTACGACGTTGAGCAAGTGGGCGACTCAGTCGTGCTCGCGATGGAGCTCGTGGATGGCACCACGCTCCGCGAATGGCAGGATCGGACGAAGCCGTCGCGCCAGCAGATCGTGGAGACCTACCTCTACGCGGGGCAGGGGCTGGCCGCGGCCCATCGGGCCGGACTTCTGCATCGCGATTTCAAGCCCGGCAACGTATTGGTGTCGAACGAGGGCCACGTCAAAGTGACGGATTTCGGCCTGGCGCATGTGGGCGCCGAGAGGCCTGCTTCACATACGAGCGAGCCGGCCTGGTTGCCGTCTTGGGACATCTCGGCCGAGCTCACGGAACCGGGTGTGGTCCTGGGCACCCCGCGATTCATGGCGCCCGAGCAATTCGATGGCGGTGAGCTCGATGCGACCGTGGACCAGTACGCATTTTGCGTGTCGCTGTGGCACGCGTTGACCGGACAATATCCGTTCGAGCTCAAGGGATCCGCACGATCCACGCAGAAGGCGAAAGAGCAGGGATCGCCCGCATGGCCGCGCGGCGTTTCGGTGCCGCGCGGGTGGGTACGGGCGTTGCGCAAAGGGCTCGCGCCGACACCCGATCAGCGTTGGCGCGACATGGACGAACTCCTTCGCCAGTTCAGGCGCGACCCGCGTCCGCGACGAGTGATCCTGGCTGCGACCGCCCTGGCGGCAGCCGGCGCTGCCGTTGGCGGCTGGACCGCCTGGCGCGACGCGCAGGCCGAGCGATGCTCCGGGTCGGCGAACGAGATCGCGGGGGTTTGGGACCAAGCCCGCGCCGCCGCGGTGCAAACGGCGATGGCCCAGGTCGACAAGCCCTACACCACGCAGGCCTGGGAGCAGACGCGCGTCAACCTGGACGAATATGCGGGCGCTTGGGTGTCGATGCATCGGGAGACGTGCCAAGCCACCACCGTGCGGGGAGAGCAGTCGGCCGCGGCGATGGACCTGCGGATGCGTTGTCTGCATCGCGCCAAGGTGGGTCTCAATGCGACGGTGACGACACTTGAGAACGCCGACGCCACGGTCGTACAAAACGCTGCGAAGCTGTCGCGCGGACTGCCGGCACTCTCGCGCTGCGAGGACCTCGAGGCGCTGTCGCAGGAGATCGAGCCGCCGGCAGCCGAGGAGGCGGCCGCGGTGGAGGAGGTCCGCGCGCAGCTTGCTTCCGCTAGGGCCGAGTGGGATGCCGGGCGCCTCGAAAACGCCCAGTGGGCGGTCGACCGGGCGGAGGCGCGGCTGACGGACGTGACATACCAACCCGTGCGCGCTGAGGCAGCCCTGCGGGCGGGTGAAGTGCTTGAAGCGCGCGGGAAGTTCGAGGAGGCAGAGACGGCGCTCGTGCGGGCCCTCGAGATCGGCGCTGCCGCGGAGTACCTATCGACCGTCGCGGCAGCAAGCACGCGCCTCATGTACGTGGTTGGATATCATCGGCAGCGCGCCGAGGAAGGCCTGCGCTACCTGCCGATCGCGCAGGGGTTCTCGCGGCTGCCGGAGGATGAACGCCTCTTGCTCGGACGTATCGGCGCGATCTCCATGCTTCAAGGCAAGTTTGACGACGCGGAGCGATGGCTGCGCGCGCACCTCGAGCTCACGCAACGGTTGCAAGGTGCCGACCACCCGGATGTCGCCCTCTCGCGCAACAACCTCGGCGCTCTCTTGGTCTATCGGGACCGGCTCGCCGAGGCGGAAGCGGAGTTTCGCACGGCACTCGCGCTCGAAGAGAAGACCCTGGGCTCCGAGCACCCCTCCACCGCGACGTCGCGAAACAACATCGGTGTGATCCTCGATCGGCAGGGGAAATTTTCGGAGTCCGAGCACGAACACCGGGCAGCCCTCGCGCTGCGGCAGCGAGCGCTCGATCCCGATCATCCGGATACGGCGTCGTCGCACAACAACCTCGGTCATGCCTTGGCCGGGCAGGGAAGGCACGCAGAGGCCGAAGCGGAGTACCGAGCAGCGCTTGCGATGTGGCAACGAACCGTTGGATCCGAGCACACCGACGTGGCGACGGTGCATGACAACCTTGGTGTGGCGCTACGCCAACAGGGGCGGGCCAGCGACGCGGAGCGTGAGCATCGTGCAGCGCTTGGCGTGTGGCTAAAAACTGTGGGTTCCGAAGATGCGAATGTCGCCGGGTGCCGAGAAGGGATCGCTGCGGCCCTCGCCGATCAAGGGCGCTTGAACGAGGCTGAGGATGAGTATCGAGCGGCCCTCGCCGTGATGGAGAAGGCGGCGGGCGCCGGCCATCCGAACACGGTGGCTCTGCGCGACAAGAGCGCCGCGTTTCAGCGGCAGCGCGCCAGCCGAACCGGGGCCGTGCGGTAAGCGAGTGGTGGGCGCACGCGAGTGCCACGAACCGCAACCGAACGTCATCAAGTGGCCGATGAGCGTTGCCCCGTACCCGGTGCATCTCATCACGTTGGGCAAGGAAGACAGCACCGGGGCGGAGCGAGGAAGCCCAGGACGGAACCCGATCCCAAGAACGCGAAGATGGTGCCGCGGGTCGACTCGGCGCGTGCGGTCGAGCAGTGGGTCAAGTTGGCGCTCGCGCGCTGACTTCTCTTCGCGGCCGTGCGGCGGGGGCCTAGCAGCCCGGGTTCTACCACGGGCTGCTACGCGCTCTTAGAGTTCGTGGCAGGTCAGCCCCGTGACCTCGTCGTCCTTCTTCGCGGTCGTGAACAACCACTGTGTCGTGTTGGCTTGGGCGAGCTCGTAGGTGATCGCCGGGCCATTCTCGGAGGTGACCCTGACGCGGGCCGCGGTGTGCCAGCCCGTGCTCGCGACGGGGTTCACCCACACCATGGTCTCGAAGCTAAGCTCGCCGGCGTCGGGGGCGTCGACCTCGTATTGGAAGGTGGCGAGCGTCTCCATCTGCTTGAAGGTTTTGGCGTTCTCCTCAGGGTCGAGGCACTGCTCACCCTGCTCGCTCAGGGCGGTCATCGCACTCGCGAAGACGCCGATGCACTCGGGGTCGGCGGTCGCGGGGACACCCTCGCATCCGAGCTCGTCGGCTTTTCCACCACCGGACACAGCCTCCGGAGAATCCGACGTTGCTGCGTCGCAGGCGAGAACGAGAAGGAGAACTGGGGCAAGTACGCTGGGCTTCATGGCAGCTGCTCTCTGTCGTCGGTGAAGGGGACTTGGGTATCCTATCCCACATCGACACACCGCGGGTCAATATCGCTCGGCGCTGAATTTGACGTCGTCGAAGTTGCTGATTTTTCTCCGCGTGATGAGTCGGTGGCAGTGTACGGCGGCGCGTCGATCCACGGCTGATTGATCGGCCTCGGGAAGGACGAACGAGTTGCAACAATGAACCGCAAGGGTGCCGCGGTGCGATCATCTGGCATTCGGCAGGCCGACAAAGTCGGCGCGGGCAATCGCGGTACTGTCCGCCCCGTGATCGAAATCGCATTCGCCGCGACGCCGAAGGCGTTGCTCTCTGGGATCCGCCACCTCGTCGTCGTCGCGCCGGCACGCCGGTTGGGCAAGGCGCAGCTGCCGAGTAAACTCTTCGATCGTCGGCAGCAGCAGCTCTTGCTCGCGTTGGCGGCCCAGGCCAAACCGGGGCAGCGCGGGAGTACAGCGTCAAGCCTGCTCGGCGAGGATATGTGGTTGCACGTCGCGGTATTACCCGACGTGCTATCGCGCTACAACTCGCCGGCACGGGCCGATTCGATCCGCTTTACCGTCGAACAGCTCAAGCTCGGGAAGAAGGGAAAAGTTGGGGTCGTGTTGCTCCTCGACGATCCGAGTCATGCGCTCGCGGCGGCCAACGCTGTGTCGCGCGCGTTGCCGGCGTTCGATGTGCGCAGTGAGCCGGCGCGTCTCAAGGTGGTCATCGGCGCGTTCGGCCCCGATGGTAAGTTCGTGCGCGCCGACGATCGAACCGAGCAGACCGTCGCATGCGCCCGCGACTCGGCCATCCTCGTCGACACCCCGCCGTCCGAGCTCGATCCCAAGCATCTGGCCGCGCGCGCCCGGGCGCTCGTCGGCAAGGGGCCCAAGGTGGTCGAGATCGTCGGCGACGAGCTAGTGCGCCAGGGGCTGGGTGGAATCCATGCGGTGGGGCGGGCTGCGACGGAGCCGCCGCGGATGCTCGTGTTCACCGGCGGCGGTGAACGCCGTGGTCCCCATGTCGCCCTCGTGGGCAAGGGCATCTGTTTCGACACCGGCGGTCTCCACATCAAGGCCCGCGGGATGATGGAGACCATGAAGGCCGACATGGGTGGTGCCGCCGCGCTGCTCGGAGCGTTTCGCGTCCTCTTGGCCGAGGACCACCCCTGTCGGCTCTCGCTCGTCTTGTGCATCGCCGAAAACGCCGTGGATGCGCGCAGCTACAAGCCCGACGACATCGTCCGGATGCACTCGGGCAAGACCGTCGAGATCAACAACACCGACGCCGAAGGGCGCCTCCTGCTCGCCGACGGCGTCAGTTGGGCGGCGCGCCAGCTCGGTGCCGATGTCATCATCGATGCTGCCACGCTCACCGGCGCACAGCTCATTGCCACCGGTCTGGTGCACGCGGCCGTCGTCACCAACGACGATGCTCTCGAGGCCCACGCCGTCGCGGCCGGTCGGGTCAGCGGTGATCTCGTGCACCCACTGCCGTTTGCCCCGGAGCTGTATCTCCACGAGTTTCGCAGCCCGATCGCCGATCTGCGTAACTCGGTCGCGAACCGCAACAACGCCCAGTCGAGTTGCGCAGCCCAGTTTGTCTATGCGCATCTCGATGGCGTGCATCGGCCGTGGTGCCACATCGATCTCGCGGGGCCGGCGGTCCCAAAGGATCGCGCGAGTGGCTACGGCGTTGCGCTGGTGGCGGAGCTCGTTCGGCGCATCGTCTCGGGGGCTGGGGATTAGCGCCCTGAATCCCCGCGTTCCGACGACGCCGTGCTCGGAGCCCGCGGAGCTCGCACGCCGGGCGCTTGCCGCGGCGGCTCTGCTGACCCCGTGACACGCGTGGGGTTGCGCCGGTGCGGGCATCGACCATGATCGAGCTCGATGAGTTCCCCCGCCAGCAGTGCAACGTTTTATCGGCGGCCACTCCCAGAATCGTCGGTCGCCCTGTCGAGCCGCGAAGGGCGAGCTGCATTCCGCGAAGCGCTCGATCGGGGCACGATGGAGAGCTACTTCGCCCTTTCAGAGCAGTTCCATACGCAGTCCGAGCCGGCATTTTGCGGACTTGGTTCGCTCGTGGTCGTGCTCAACGCGCTCGCGATTGACCCCGGACGGTCGTGGAAGGGACCGTGGCGGTGGTTCGACGAAACGCTGCTCGATTGTTGCGTCTCGCTCGACGACGTCCGCCGCCGCGGTGTGACGATGCGCGAGCTTGCGTGCCTAGCCGAGTGCAACGGCGCGGACGCGCAGCTCACGTTCGCGGGGAACGCTCGCCCCGATGATCTGCGCAAAACGATCGCCGAGGCATCACGCGCGGTGGCCGGGCCGATGCTGATCGCCGCCTACGATCGAAGCGGTCTCGAGCAAGCCGGGGCGGGCCATTTTTCGCCGATCGCAGGCTGGCACGAAGAGCGCGGCTGGGCGCTCGTGCTCGACGTTGCCCGGTTCAAGTACCCGCCGCATTGGGTGGAGATCGATCGGCTCTTTTCCGCGATGACGTCCACCGATCCGAGTGACGGCACGACGCGCGGCTGGATCCAGATCCGTCCAGGTCGCACCGCCAGCCCGGTTGTGCTGTCGATGCGCGCGCCGGCGGCCGGTTGGCACGATGCACTTGCGGCGTTGCGCGCCAATGCCCTCACGCTGGGGCCGATCCAGTCGGCTCGCACGTGGATTGCCGCCGTCGCCGATACGCGAGTGCTGAACGACGCGGTGGTTGTTGCGGGCGAATCGCGCGTCGAGATCGCCAAAGAACATCAAGCCCGGATCGACGCCGTACGCGCCGAAGCGCGGGCGACGGCGCTATTTTCGTTTGCCCGCGAGCGCATCAGCGCCGTGCCGACGACCCTCGGACCCGAGGACCTCGTGCTGCTCGCCCTGGTGCTTTCCCGCGACCGCACCGAGCCCGTGGGCCCAGCCCTGCGCGAGGAGGCCGACGCCATCATCCGGCAGCTCGACGCGTTGTGCCCGGATGGCTGTACGCCACCTACAAGGTGATCCGGCGCGTGGGCGCTCGAGCTCGGCCGATGATACGTAGCGGCGGTCCTACGTTGGATGTCCATCGCGACTGGGACGGCGAATTCTCGTGGGCCCACGCTATTGACGGTCCCGGCTGGAATCGTCAGACCAGACGCGGTAACACGCAATGATGCACCTTACCCCACTAGCGACGTGCCTCGCGATTTCGGTCACTTTGTGCAGCTGTTCAGATGATGCGACGGGTGGTGCCGACACCGCCGACACGGGCAATCCCACCGATGGCAGCGGGATGAGCACGGCCCCTGGTTCGGGTTCTGATTCGAGTTCGTCGGCCGGCTCCGCGAGTTCCGAGGGCTCCACAACCGCAGTCGACACCACCGGCGCCCCCGACCCATGCGCAACCGTCCTCGGCAGCGGTGCCGACTCCATCTTCACGCGCCGCGAGGGCAACTTCGTCTTGTTCCAAGTCCCCGGCTATACCAGCCTTAGCGGTACTGCCGCCCCCGTTCCACGTCCCGACTTCCACAGCGAGGCGGATCGCGATGGCCTGTGCCGCCTGCTGACGTTCGAATCATCGATCTGCACGCCGGATTGCATACCGCCCGAGGTTTGTATCGAGGGCGCGTGCGTGCGCGAGGAGTTGCTCGTCTCGGTTGGCGACGTCACGCTCAGCGGCGTCGGCGATCAGACGGTCGATGTCCCCGAGAGCGACATTCACACGTACCTGTGGCAGACGGAGAGCGCGCCCACGCTCAGCATGCCTCGCATTGCCGGCGAGGGCGCGGGCGAATTCGCGGCCTTCGATCTGTCGGTGTGTCCGGTGACCGCGGCCACGCCGGAAAGCGACTGGGCAGTGTTGCTCGCTGAACGTGCGCCGGGCGAATCCGTAATGCTCACCTGGTCCGATCCCATCGATACCGCGCGGATCTACTTGCGCATGACGACCGGCATCGGCACCCACGGCGGCATCTCCCCCGTCGAAGTCGAGTGCGAAGGCCCTGACCTCGGCCAGCTCGAGCTTCCGGGAGCATTCCTCGACGCGCTCTATGCCCAGGGCTGGTCGTGTGGCGAGTGCGGCGGCAACGAACTCATCCGCTATCACGCCGACGAGAGCCAAGGCGAGGGTCCAGTCGTGCAGCTGCGCGCGACGGCAACGACGAACTTCTGGTTTATCCCGTAGCTGCGGCCAGATCGATCCCCGTGACCCCACGAAAACCGCCGCTCGTGATCCACTCATCCAGGTGCTTCGCGCGCATGATCGGAAACGGGTGCGTGCGCAACGCGGTCAGAAACACCTTGTACATCTTGTTCAGCGTCGATTCGTCGGCGTCTTCGTAGGCGCGCACCTGCTTCATGAACTCGCCGCGATCCATGTCCCCGTACATATCCCGGCTGCCGCCGGCGATCTTCATGAGCGCGCGAAACGGCACGTCGCCATCTTGCACGCAGACCAAACCGGCACGGTCGGCAGAGAGCTCGGCCTTGCGATACCAGTCGAAAAGCGGCAACGCGAGCGCGAATCCAACCAGGCTGCCGAGCCCAAGCGTCGCCCGGCCAATGATCTCGATGATCACCGACAGGTTGCGGGCCAAGACGGTGTAGAGCACGTGTCCGTACTTGATGTGACCCAGTTCGTGGCCCAGAACGAAGAGCTGCTCCTGCTCGTCGAGCATGTCGACCAATCCCGAGCTCATCACGATAAACGGCCGGGTGTGGCCGTAGGTGTATGCGTTGGGCACCGGGTCGGTGGTGACGTAGAGCTCGGGCTCGGCGACCCCGAGGATCTTGCAACCCCAACGCAGCATTCGATAGAGCCGCGGAAACATCTTGTCGGTGACGCGGACGTTGTCGGCGATGTTCTCGAGGTAAAACACGCGCTCGAAGCCGTACTCCATCACCTTCTTGGTCAGCGTCTCGAGCCCCGGCACCTTGGCCAGCGCGCGCGTGGCCTGGACATCCCATGGATGCATCACTGCGGCGGGATCGAGATCGGGAAAGGTGCGCAGCTTTCGACGCGTCTCACCCCGGGAATCGTCATCGTCGGGCGCTTCGGTCATGGGGTCCTCGCGGCGGTGGCCTTGTCGGGCTTGCGTTTGTTGCGGGCGATGGTCCGGACCGCGTCGACGAGCACGTCGTCGAGGTCGCGGTGGAGCTCGGGGGTGATGAGGTGTCCGACGCCGGGATAGCTGCGCAGGGTCGCCGGCCAACCGAGTTGCGCGAGCTGATCGACGCACGCTTTGGTCGGCTCGTGGGCCACCGCTCCATCGTCGGTGCCGTGGAACGCGACGATCGGCGGCGGTGCAGCGGTGGGCTTGGATTTCGGCCACAGCGGGGGTGGTAGCCAGCCGCCCACCGGCAGGGCGACGCCGATCACGTCGGGGTGATCGACCGCGAGCGCGAAGCTCAGCATGCCGCCCTGCGAGAAGCCCGTGACGATCGGCTTACCCAGGGTGGGCCGCGCACGGGACAACTCGGCGATCGCCACGGCAAGGCGGTCGGCCGCGGTGTCGATGCCACGGGCGAGGCCGTGGACGTCGGGATCACGCGCGCGAATGGGAAACCACGACCATCCACCACTTTGGGTTTGGCTGAGCCCGCGCGGGAGGATCAGCCGCGCTGGCTCGGTGAAG
>CADEGN010000190.1 GCA_902826865.1 uncultured Myxococcales bacterium | reverse complement strand
ACGGGCACGGGCACGGAGGAGCGAGACCCCTTACGGGGTCACGCTCCTAGCGGTCGGGAATGCGCCGGGCGTACGGCACATCCAGTTCGGCTGCATCCCGCTCGGTCCAGGAGAAGTGCCACCACTCGCCGTCATGGGGCCGGAACCCGTGGGCGATCATTCGCGCCCGCAGATCGCGGCGGTGCACGCCCGCCGGGCCCCTCGCTGCGTCAGCCGCGGCCTCGGGGCCGAAGCTGTCCCATGCACCGCCCATGTCGATCAGTCTGCCGGTCTTGCGGTCGCACAGGCTGAGATCGATCGCCAATCCGCGATTGTGGAGCGAGCGAGCAGCGATGAAGCCGTCACGCAGCAGGTCCTCCCGGCCCGTCCGGCGCGCCCACGCGACCATCGCCGCACTCGCTCGCCGCGGGCGATACGCGTCGAACACGAGCAAGCCGAGACCGAGCGGCGCGAGCTCGCGATCAAGCGCGACGAGGGCAGCCGCGGGCCTGGGGTGGAGCCAAGCAGCGGCGATCTCGTAGCCGGGCAGCGGAGCGCCGGTGAAGTTGTCCGCGCTGGCGTAACCGATCGACAGGCGCACGTCAGGGATTTCCTGTCGCAGGTCGACGAGTCCAGCCGGGGGATCCACCACGCGCGTCGGCGCAACCCGGTCGATCCCAGGGGCCGACGGCATCGGGGCAGCGCGCGGGACAGGCTCCAGCGCGTTTGTGACGTCGGGTGCTGGGGGATCGGCGCGGCGCGCATTGCTCTCGCAGGCGAGCGCGAGTGCACCGACTGCGAGCACCGATCGCACGCTCATCTCGGTTCTATCAGGAAGGCGAAGTCGCGATCGAGCACGGTCTTGCGCCCGTCGTCGCGCGCGTGGATTACGGCTCGGTCGGCCAGCTTGCGCAGGTGCTCCGAGATGTCGTCGAAGACTGAATCCGAGGTGTTCATGCCGTAGCGCGACCGAATGTACTCCTTGAACCGCGACGCGATCACGAGGATCTCCTTGGGTACGTTGGCCGCCGGCGCCGGCCCGGCTGAGACCGCGATTCGCCGCGGGCCCTCGTCGTCGGCCGGTCGAACCACGGGCTGGTTGGGCGCGCGCGCGGCCGGTTTGCTCACCGAAGAACTAGCGCGCGGCCTGTCATCGGCATCCTCACGACCTTCGCCGGCCTGCTCCGCCGCCCACTGCTCGCGCGTGGGCGCGGTCTCTTCGACGGCCCAAGCCTCGCGGTGCCGCATCATCGGCAGGTGCGTCTCCCAACAGTCGACGGAGCAAAAGACGAAGCCGGTGCGCTTGCGGGTGCAGGTCGAGACGCTGCAGGCGAAATACGTTCCCCGAAAGACGATGGGTTTCTTGCACGAACTACAACGCTTCCACTCCTCGGATCCGGCGGTCATCGATGCTCCTAGCGCCGCGATTGTGCCCCGCCGTCGGCGCAGCGTTCAACCCGCCCCGTGGAAGCGCCGCTTTGGCCCACGTGCGCTTCGCAAGGAGCCGGCGCCTGGCCTGGCGCGCCGAGGGGCGACGGGCAGTATGTCCGCGTCGAACGAAAAACCGATGGCCACCAGCGGGAACCCGGCACTGCGATCCGCCCCGGTCCGGAAGCGGTGGGCATACCACCACTGAAGCAGAAGCAGAACGGTCGGGCGGTTGAACCGCGCGAGCGGCCGATCATAGAAGGTATATAGGACCGCTGGACCCACGCGCGCGCTGGGACCGTTGGGCTGCGACACTGCCTGGCCGGGGTAGAAATCAAGCTGGCGGTAGAAGGCGTGGGTCAACGTGTTACGCGCCGCCAAGCGCAGGCCGAAGTCGAAGCTGTAGACCAGGTCGAAATCGTGGACAAGCGACCACCCGCGCGCCGGCAGCAGCATGTCGATGGCCTGGTCGTAGTAAACGCGATCGCCCTGGCGAAGGCGCAACGTCGCCCAATAGGCGCAAAGCGTGCTGCGGATCCCGACCCGTCCAAAGCGCCCCTGCAGCACGTTGTGCACGGTGACGAGGTTCCCCAAGGTGGCGTAGCTGCGGCCGTTGCGGGCGTCACGGATGATCGTCGATGGTGCCCAGTCGGCAGTCGCGCTCGGGTAGGACAACGCTTGGCTGAACGTACCGAACGTGCCGACAACGCTGTAGCGAGCGCCGAACTGAATCACCGCGGCCGGCTGGATCTCGACGCTTGGGCCAATACGCGCGAGTGCGGGGGTCAAGAAGCCGTGCACGCCGAGCAACAAGTACGTGTCGCGAAAAAGTGGTGTATCGCGCGCGAACAGCTGCCGACGATAGCCCACGGTGCTCTCGAGCAGGGCGCCCGCAGGATTGATCCGGCCCGCCACTAGGGTGCGCGCGATCAGGCGGTGGCGCAGGAGCGGCTGGTCCCGACCGCCGAAACCCGCGGCGTTGTCGGGTTCGACACCGGCGGCGGCTACGGGGCGATCCGGTTCCGCATCCGCCAATGTGGCCGCGGTTGGCGGTGACTCGCCGACCTGCATTGCTTCCGGCGCAGGCGCGTCGCTTGGCGCAGCCGCGTCGGCGGAAGCAGGCGCGGCAGAGGCGATGTCAGTTTCGCTGACGTCGGCATCGACGTTGGCCGGGCCCTCGTAGGAACGCGGCGCGGCAGCAACCGATGCTGCGGGGCAGACCAACCCCGCGAGCGCGGCGATCACAGCGCACGCGCAACCGATCGGGCCTCGGCGGGGGCGCAGTGGGACGGCGAGCATCCGGGCGAACGATACAACGGTGCACACCCGCGCGGCGATGCCTCGCGACCCCGATTGCGCTCACGACTCCGAGGACAGGATCTCGGCGGTACTTATCACCATCGTTGTCTCGTTGGGATCCACGGCTTCCAGGTCGGACCCGGAGATCTCGACCCCTTCGGTCTCAAGAAGACCGCGGACGATCATAGGGTCGAGATTGTACCGCCGCGCGAGGGCGTCCACGCCCCATGGAGCACGGCCCGGGAAGCTTCGCACTTCGTAAAGCATGGAGTCGATCTGCGCCCGCGTCACGCGATCCATGGCCCCCCCCAGAAGACAGTTTGGCGAAAGCGGGGCCGGTTGCAATAGGTTCGTCGACCCCCAGATCAGCTGCGATGCGCGGTCGCGCAAGTATCGGCGATCGCAGAGAGCACATCGTCGAGGAGATTCGCCGCCACCCGCCTGCGGTACGCCGCCGTCGATCGCACGTCGTCGATCGGGCGCACTTCGTCGCACAGCGTCCGCAGCACCTCCGCGCGCGCCGCTGGCCCCGCCGCGAGGTCGAGCCCACGCAAGGCCGCAGCGGTGCGCACGGCTGCGAGCGGCACGGCAGCGACGCTGGACAAGCCAACCCGTGCGTCCACCACCACGGCATCTTCGATCTCCATGGCCACCGCAAGCCCGACCTTCGCGATCGCCTGGGCTTTGCGGGTACCAACCTTGCGATAGTGCTCGCGCCACGGGGTCGCGCGCCGTGGCAGATGGATGGCCGCCACCAGCTCGTCGGGTCGGCGAGTCGTCGTCTTGTAGCCGGTGTGGAAATCTTCGTAGGGCACCATCCGCCTCGCGCCGAAGCTCGCGAGCTCGATGGTGGCACCATAGGCGAACAGGGCCGGCGGCGTGTCGGCCGCCGGCGATGCGTTGACGATGTTTCCGCCCAGAGTTCCGCGGTTTTGGATCGCCGCGGCACCGCTCAGGCGAGCGGCGGCACCGAGCATGGCGAATTCGCGGGCGAGTAGCGGATGGGCCAACACGTCGGCGTACGTCGTGAGCGCACCGATCACCACCACTTCGTCGCGCACCTCGATGCCACGCAGCGCGTCCAGGTGAAAAATGCTGATCCAAGATCCGGGTGGGAGCACACCGGCGGCGAACGACACCATGACGTCGGTCCCACCCGCGAGCAGCTGCCAGCTTTGCCCGGGCTCGCGCAGGAGCGCGAGCACCGCGTCGAGATCGGGCGGGGTCACGCACCGATGATCGTTGGCGATCCCCCTCACGACGAAGGCTCCTCGCGCCCATCGACGAGGGCTACGGCCGCCGCGTCGACGGATTCGACGATGCGCACGTACCCGGTACAGCGGCACAGATTTCCGGCCAGTTGCTCGCGGATCTCGGCCGGCGTCGGCCGATCGCGTCGACGCAGCAAACACGTGGCGGCGACCAGCATACCCGGCGTACAGATCCCGCACTGCGCGCCCCCGTGGGCGATGAATGCCGCCTGCAACGCCCGGCCCTCGCGGTGGGCAACCAATCCTTCAACCGTCTCGACCCGGCACCCAACGACCTGGGCCGCCGGAACGAGGCAGCTATTGACCACGGCGCCATCTACGATCACCGAGCACGCGCCGCATTCCCCTTCACCGCATCCTTCTTTGGTGCCGGTGAGTCCGAGGTTCACGCGCAGAACGTCGAGCAAGCGCGTGAGCGGATGACATGCCACTTCGACCGATCGACCGTTGAGTTCGAATGCGATGTCGGTGCGCTCGCGGTTCGGCATCAGCCGCTCCCCTCGAGCGCCGCCAGAAGCTGCTCGGGTAGAAATGGTATGCCGGTGCCAGCGATCCCGGTGGCGTGCTCGATCGCGGCCAGAATCGCCGGCGCCGGCCCATCCATCGGAAGCTCACCGATCCCCTTGGTCGGCGCGTCGGCGCCAGCAAACGCGGGCAGGAACGACACGCGGATCTCAGGCGCGTCCATACTGGTCGGGATGATGTAGTTGGTCATTTGCGGATTCGCGACGCGACCATTTCGCCAGACCACGTGCTCGTACAACGCCCAGCCGATCGCCTGGGCGACGCCACCTTCGATCTGCCCGGCCGCCAGCGTCGGGTTGACCACGCGCCCGACTTCCTGGACCGCGACGAAATCGTCGACCACGACCTCGGCGGTGCGCAGATCCACTGTCACCGCGGCGATGTAGACCGCCCAGGCGTAGGCGGCGTAGGCATCGCCCGAGAACGTCTTTTCGTCCCATGCCAACCCTGGCGGCGGCTGGTAGCGAGCTTCGGCGACCAGCTCGTCGTGCGCATCAAAATAACGCCGACAGGCGCGGGCGAACGCGGCATCGCCACGCTCGCCGAGCCCGGCCTCGTCCGCGAGCACGCCGCGGATCTGCAGGGCTGCGCGACGCAAGAGATCACCCACCACCATCGTCGTTCGCGACGCGACCGTCGGACCGCTGTTGGGAACCAGCGCAGTATCGGGTTGAGCGATCTCCACCCGCGACATCGAAATTGCCAGGGCATCGGCCACGATCTGGCCAAAGATCGTGGTGGTTCCTTGGCCGATCTCCGTCGACGCGGCCAAGACGCGAACCGTGCCGTCAGGATGAGCGCTGATCCGTGCGACCGAGGCAAGGTGAACTTCGCCAGCGCCGGTGAACCCCGCGCCGTGGAAAAACATGGCCAGCCCGATTCCGCGGCGCAGCGGCCCCTGGGTGGTCCGGTTGTGGGCAGCGAACGTCGCCCTGCGCTCGTCCCAGCTGGCCTGGGTCAGCGCGGCGTCGAGCAGGTGATCGAGTTCGATCGCCTCGCCGATCACCTGCCCAACCGCCGTGCTCTCACCTTGGCGCAGAGCGTTGCGCCGACGCAACTCGGCGGGGTCGAGATGCAGCGTCGCAGCCACCCGATCGAGCTGGCGTTCGAGCGCAAAGATGCTCTGCGGCGCCCCGAACCCACGGAACGCCCCGTGGGGCGGATGCGAAGTGGCAACGGCCATCGCGCGAACGCGAACGTTCGGGCAGCGGTAAGGCCCGGCAGCGTGGATCGTGCCTCGCGACAAGACCACCGGCGACAGCGTGCAGTACGCCCCGCCATCGATCACAAATTCGATGTCCATCGCGACCAGCGTTCCGTCCCGGCGCACCGCTGTGCGGTGGCGGGTGCGCGACGGATGACGCTTGGTCGTCGCCATCACATCCTCTACCCGATCGTAAGTCAGTTTGACGGGGCGCCCGGCCTTGCGCGCCAACAAGGCCGCGTGCGCCGCGATCACCGATGGGTACTCCTCCTTGCCACCGAACCCACCACCGGTCGCCGATTGGATCACGCGGACTTGCTCGGCCGGAAGGCAAAACGCCGACATCAGGGCGTCATGGATGTAGTACGGGCACTGCAACGATCCGCGGACCGTAACACCGCGGACCTCGTCGTACTCCGCGATCATCCCCTGGGGCTCGATGTACATCTGCTCCTGGGCGCCGGTTTCGTAGGTCCCTTCGACGATCACGAGGTCGGGGTCGCGCAAGGCGGTGTCAACGTCGCCGCGGTCGACCGCGTAGCGGCGAAAGATGTTGTCCTCCCCCCAGATGACCACGTCCTTGGCCAGGGCGGACTCGATCTCGAACACCGCCGGCAAGGGCTCGATCACCACGCGCACGGCCCGGCGCGCGCGCTCGAGCAGCTCGCGATCGCCATGGGCGAGCAGCACGATCGGTTCGTCGCAGTGATTCACGACTTCGTCAGCGAGGAGCGGCTGGTCGCGCTCGATCAGCTTGACGACGTTGGGGCCGGGGATATCGGCGGCGGTAACGACCACAAGCTCGTGCCAGGGGATCTCCGGTGGGTATTCGATGGCGACGATGCGTCCGCGGGCGACCTCCGATCGCACCGTTGCGCCGTGAAGCATCCCGGGCAGCGAGATGTCGTCGACGTAGAGCGCCGCCCCGGTGACCTTGTCGTGCCCATCCCGACGCGGCACATCGCGGCCGATCCAGCCGGGGGCGTCGGAGTGCGTGGTCGCGTCGCTCGAACCCCGGGCATCGTCCATCGGCCGGTCAAGGATAGACGCTGGCCCCGCGCGGCGGCAACCCACGTCTAAAGGGTCTTGAGGTACTCGATCACGGCCGTTCGTTCGTCGAGGCTCAGGTGATCGCCAAACGTGTGCCCACCCTTGTCGTGGGCCAGCTGCGTCGTGTCGTAGATGTACTTGACCTCGGCGGCGGCAGCGGTGTCATGTCCGTAGTCCAGCGCGATGTACGGCCAGCCCAGTGAGACATCGTCGAAGTTGGCGCTGTCGTAGTCAACGCGCTTCCAGTAGGTGGGCCGCTTGGTGCTGTCGAGCACCAACGCAATGTTGGGGACCGAGCCGTTGTGCAAAAACGGCCCCGTCGCCCACACGCCGTCGAGGGGCGGCGCGACGTATCCCGGGAAAGGTTCATCGGCGACCATCCGCGTGATCGAACCGTAGAAGGACTCGTTGTACCACTGCACCAGGTGTGGCGCGTACACCGTCCCAATCAGCGCCACCACGGGATCGGTATCGATCACGTCGAGCGGGAACAGGAGATTGGGGTAGGTCTCGTCGGCTTCATCGGGCGCGTACGTGCCATGGCACCCGGCGCAGGCCTCGAGAAACACCCCTTCGCCGACCTCCGCCAGTCCCTCGTCGATGGCAAACGGATACGTGGGCGCTCGGACCGAACGGATGAACGCTTGGATATTGTTGAAGTATGCGACGGTGTTCTCGGCTTCCTCGACGCTGTCGGTGCACAGCGCGGTCGCTAGTACCATCGTGCCGCGATGATCCCCACGAGCCATCCCGTTGTAGAAGAGCGCGTTCTTCTTGTGCGCACGCCACCATGGCGGTGGATCCGACGGCATGATGATCTGCGGCAACGGCTCGAGCGGTTCATCCGACCACGCCAGCGTGTGGCGATCGCGATGGGCGACGAGAGTGACCGCCAGGATCTCGGCCGGATTGGTGCCGATCGTCCGCATGGTCGTGTACGGACCCATGGCCTTGAGCCGGTCGATAAAGCGCGACAGCTCGGCCAGATCGCCCGCAGGCAAGTCGGGCGTCGGGATGGCGGAGAGGGTCTGATCGAGCCGGCGAGTAAAATCGATGTCGGCGTTGCCGAGCCCGATCACGAGCTCTCCGCCGAAGTGTCCGGCATGGCACGTCAGGCAGTTCTGCGAGGCGATCTTCACCCCAGACGGCGACAGATCCACGTTCCAGTTGTACGGCATGTTCGCGTTGTCACCACTGCGAGCGGGCAGGATCTCGCTGCCGACGAAGTCGCCCATCAACGGTCGCACCAAGGGCCATAGCGAGATGGGAACTCCGCAGCTGACGTACCCCTCGTGCACGAGCTGGTGCCAGCCGGCCGCCGGGTCGCCGGGCGTCTGCGGCTCGGCCGGAATCGGCCACCCCGAGTTCCACGGACCCACCGGCGATCCGCCACTTGAATCGCCTGCGCCACTCGAGCCGCTAGGGTCGACGCCGGCACTGGTATCGGTGTCAGGGCTAGACGTATTACCGGTCTCGACCGCAGCCGTGCTCCCCGAGCTCGACGATCCCAGCGGCGGATCGGCGCACGCGAGCGCGAAGACGAGGAAGCACAGGTTGGCCGTGGTTCTCCCCCGCCCCACGACGGTGAAGGTCACCCGTCGCGGCGGTCGGCGTCAAGCCGCGCCGTGAACACGACGACGACGGACGAAGACGAGCACCGCGAGGCCGAGGAGTCCGAGCTCGCTCGGCGCTTGAGCACTGTGGCAGCCACAACCGCCGCCTCCGCCATCTTGGCCGCCTCCGCCCGTGCCGTCTTCCTCCCCTGAACCGCCGGATCCGCCGCCGCTGCTGTCTTCCATCTCCATCGGCGGTGGCTCAACGCCGATGTACACGTGGACGATGGCGCTGCCCGCCGAGTTCCCGGCGATGTCGGTGGCGACCGCCTTAAACAAATACGCGCCCTCGGGGATGTTGGACACGTCCCAGCCGAAGGGTTCGGTCACATCCACCTGCAGGGCTTCGCTTCCGTTGAACAGCTGCACCTCAGCGAGCGCGACGTCGTCGCTCGCCTCCACGGCGATGTGGAACTCCGAACCCACTTCAAATTGGGCGCCATCGGCCGGCTCGGTGATCGTTACGCTCGGGGGTTCATGATCGGGTGTGGATGGACCGAACAGCGTCAGCAGCTCCTGGTGGGCGTTCTGCGACGTCTGGGAACCGCAGTGCTCGGCGTGCTGCATGCCACACAGCACCGGAGCGCCGTTCGCAACCACATCAATGCACTTGTCCAAAAACGCCGGATCACCGCCGGCGTTGTAGGGGTTCATGATGTCGCCCGGCTCATCGACGTGCTCGAGGCCGAAGCTGTGGGCGACTTCCTGACCGATCGTCGTGGCCTGGATCGCCGGCCCGAAACCATCCTGCGCCCCGTGGAACGCGAAGGTGACATTGTTGGGCATCGCATCGTGGCAGTCGAGTGGGGCGATGCCCAGCACGCCGGCACCGAGCGGATTGGTCGGCGATGTCACGTTCATCGTGTAGTCGCCGGAGCTCGGTCGCTGATCGACCACGACGATGTTGTACGCGGCCCAGTCGGCGCGCACCGCCTGCATCACCGCCGCGCGCTCGGCCATGGCTCCTCCGTAGGCGGCGAAATGCTGCCCGGGGAAGATGCCGGTGCTGTCGCTTTGCGAATCTTCGCCCGGCGTCGCCGCCATGGTGATCTCGTCGAAATTGACGAAGATGACGTTGTCGCCCTCGGCGCGACTTGGCCGCGACCCGGTGACGAGCGGCATCGGCACCGGATCTCCCCGTGACTGGCCGAGACCCACGGCCTCAAGCTCGCGACGGCTCATGTCCCAGGTGGCGGGCCGATCGGCCGCATGTGCGGATGCAGCGACCACGAACGAAGCGGAAATCCAACGCAGCATGGTGGTTCAACTCGACGGACAGCTCGGCCTCGGGCACCGGCACGGCCAGCTTCGAGAATAGGCGTCTGGGTCGATCGCTCGCAAGGGCGACAAACACGTTCACGGATGAGCTCGAGACGGGGCCCGGCCCTGGGGCCGCCTGCGCGTGCGGCGACCGGGTCGCGTCGCGGGATTAGCCGGGCGAGGAAGCTCACTCCTGGTGTGTGGCGAAACGCCCGGCGTTGACACCCTGCAGTGGATCGCGAAGGCTGCAGATCCAATGTTGGATCGGAGCCCGCTTGCGATCGTGCTTGGGGGAGCGCTGTCATGTTCGTCCGCTCCGCCCGCAGAAAACCCCGACGATTCAGGCGCGCCCGCCTCGACCACCGCTCCCGCGTCGTCGTCCAGCACGGATTCGGCGGGGACCGCGGCCTCAGAATCGAGCGGCCACGGACCTGATTGTCCTGCGCGAGCGGAGGTCCCCACACACACGACCCCCGACGTTTTTCCGACTCCGCGGTGGCTCGAGCTGCACGCGAACGGGACCCCGGTGTCCGAGGTCTGCCTCGAGCCTGGTGCGCTGGCCGGCGACACGATGTGGGCATCTGCCGCCGGCCAACGGATCGCGGCCGCGGGCCTCACGCTCGCGCAGGGCGATCCGTGCGGGTGCGACTGGACCATCTACGTTGTCGCCGAGCCGTCGTGGAGCCTGCCCGCCGCCGCCGCGGAGGTTTGGACGGACGCGCAAGCCCACCCTGAGGGGCACGCGGTGCGCGTGCGATTCGTCGACGGTCATGCCGAGGGTGAGCTCGCGGCCGCTTCCCCGCGCGCCGCCCTATTCGCCCTCGACACAGCGCTTCAGCTTCTCACGCACGCCCCCAATGCCGAACCCGTGGTCGCCACGGCCATGCTCGTCGATCTTCCCGGCCTGGCGCCGCGCGGAATCCTCGAGGGCTTCTACGGTGAACCCTACTCGGGAGAAGAGCGCACGGCGACGATCCGGTTGATGGCGCAGCTCAAGCAGGGCCTCTATATCTACGGCCCCAAGGACGATCCCTACGCCCGAACGGACTGGGCGCAGCCCTATCCCCCAGAGTTGGCCGAGCAGCTCGGCGCAGCCGCAGAGGTGGCCCGGGCCAACTACATCGACTTCGCATGGAGCGTCAGCCCAGGGCTGTCGTTCACCATGTCGTCGCCCGGAAAATCGATCGCCTACTCGAGCGACCAGGATCTCGCCACGTTGATGGCGAAGGTCGACAGCGTTGGCGCCCTCGGCATCGACCGGTTCGCCCTGTTTCTCGACGACGTCTCCGGCGAACTCTTCTGGCCAGAGGACGAGGCCGCATTCGGATCACTGGCAGAGGCGCACGCGTTCTTGATGAACCGGATGCTCGAGGCATTGCGTGAGCGTGATGCCGCAGCTCATCTTCTTGTGGTGGGCGCCGCCTATAGCGACTTCTGGCCGACCTGGGACGAGTACAACACCCAGCTCGGCGCACGGATCGATCCAGAGATCGAGGTCATGTGGACCGGACCGAGCATCTTCCCAGCGCAGATGGAAGCCGCGGACATGGAAGCCATCGTCGATCGTCTGGGCCGTAAGGTGAGCATCTGGGACAACTTTCCAACCGAGATCGCCCCGCTCACCGGCCGCGCCGCGGATCTTCCGCTGGTGGTGGCCGGGTTCTACGCCAATCCGGTGCTCAACGAACGCGGGGCGCATCCGATCGAGGCTTTTTGGGCCGTGCAGGGCACGATCGCCGACTACACGTGGAATCCCGGCGCGTACGACCCGGACACATCATTTGTGCGCTGGCAGAAACGAATTCAACCATAAACGCGGGTCGCGGTCGCACTCCTCACAACCGACCGGCGGCGGCGTAGGCGAGGAGCGCAACCACTTCACGCATTGCCCCAAACCAGCGCGCACTCGGCTCGTGGGCGTCGGCCGCGACAACATCGACGTCGACGAAGCGGCGCGCGAAGACCCGCGACGCCCGGAGCAAGTGGTACCCGTCGCTGACGATGACCACACTGGTTGGTCCGAGAAGCTCCGCCGTCCGCTCTGCGTTTTGCTCGGTCGAGCTCGACGTCGACTCGCGCACGATCGCCGAGGTCGGGACACCGTGGGCCAGCAAGACTTCGGCGGCCGCGTCGGCCTCGCAGACGGTGTTGTCACCGAGGCCCCCGGTGGTGACGATCCGGGGCGCGACACCGGCATGGAACAGATCGGCCGCCCGCTCCGCCCGCGCCCGCAAGCACGTGCTCGCGCGACCGTCCGCGTCGACTCGGCAGCCGAGCACGATGATGGCATCATGCGTTTGCTGCGCGACGGTGTGTTGCGCACCCCAGCGATCGAGCCATAGCGCCGCCGCGGCCCAGGCGAGGACGAGCACCCAGCCGGCGGTCTGCAGACGTCGCGACCACTTGGCACGGTCGGCCACGGTCCCATGACGCGCATCGGCTTGCCGAGATTCCACGGCGACAAGTGTAGCGATGCCGGGCTCGGGGGCGTCACGAGCATGTTCGGAAGCGTTCGAGGACGGGCTCGACGCACAACTTGCGGCACATGCGAGGGCCGCGCTCGTGCACCGTGGCACCGGACGCATCTCAGAATGATAACAACGTGCACGGCCGCCACCCCATGCGACGGCAACGGCACGTAAGAACTCGCTCGTGCGGCGGACGTCGTCCGACTGCGAGCGACCTAAGGAACCACCAACACGATCATGCGCGCATCTTTGATCTCGATCTCGATCCTCCTGGTCGCACTCGGCTGGCGCCCGCGAGCCTCCGCCGCGCCCGCCACAACCCACACGGCGCCGCCGAACCATCGGGCAACGCCAGCGGGAGAGTCCGTGCCGTGGCCCGGGGGCGAGCCGCCGGCCACCGAGACTGCTGCGCAGCCCGGGGAGGCCCGCGCCCGCGCCCCAAGCGAGCCGAGCCCAAACCCGCCCGGCCCAAGCGAGCCCGCGCCGTCCCCACCGACGACGGCCCCAGCGACACGTGCCGCCACCTCGCCGGCCGCGCCACCGAGCAAGCCTGGTGATCCACCTTCACCCCTGCGCCCTCGGGGCGAGGTCGAGCGCATGGCAGAGCGTCCCGTTGGCAAGTTTGTGTTCTCTCCGATGAGAGGCCTCTCGGCCACGAGCGACGACGGCCGCTACTCGATGAACATCAGCATCGTCGGCCAGTTCCTCTACACATTCAACGACCAGCGCCCGCTTCCGATGGGGCAGAAGAGCACGGCCACGCAAACGTTCGAGATCCGGCGCGCGCGCGCGATCTTTCAGGGCAACGTCTTTTCCCAGCACATCAAGTACCTCGTCCACGTGCAGTTCTCCCCGCGTGATCTCGGGTACAAGGACGGCCAGATCACCCAGTCCCCGGTGTTCTTGTGGTGGGCGGCCTTCGATCGGTTCCGGAACATCGTGCCCGTGGTCGGCCAACAGTGGATCCCATTCTCGCGCCAGCGGGTCGCGCCGATCACACGCCTGCAGTTCGTCGATTTCTCGCTCGCCTCCTCCGAGTTCTCTCTCGAGCGCGACATCGGCGTCGAGCTGATGTCGAAGAACTTCCTCGGGCTCGATCGGCTTCGCTACCACCTCGGAGTCTTTCTTGGCGAAGGCACCAACTACGCCCGCCCCACTGACTTCGGCATGATCTATGTCGGCCGGGTCGAGTACCTGCCGTTCGGCGACTTCGACGACTACATCGAGTCTGACCTCAATCGTCGACTGAAGCCCAAGCTGAGCATCGGTGCCGGCTACGCCTTCTCCAACAAAGACGCGCGTAACAAGGCCGTCAACGGCGCCGCCCCAAGCGATGGGGGCACGAGCGACACGCACAACGTCACTGCCGACGCGATGTTCAAATGGGCCGGGTTCTCGTTGTTCGCGGATTTTTGGCTGCGTACGGGCCAGCGCAAGTTCGGCAACGCGGTCATCACCGAGCCCGACGGCACGATGACGCCGGCTGCCAAGGAAGCCGTGCGACAAGGCATGGGCTGGACCGCACAGGCCGGCTACCTCATTCCGCGGGTCCCGGTGGAAATCGCTGGGCGGTACTCGGGCGTGCACAAATATGGTGCGAGCAGCCTCAGAAACGTCAACGAAGCCGGGCCAGCTTTGTCGTACTACTTCGCGGAGCACTCGGTGAAGCTACAGCTCGACTATGCCCACGGCTGGGGCGAGGCGAACGTGAGATCCAACCGCGCGCGCCTGCAGTTGACGGTTGGATTCTGATTCACGGGCCCGACTACCCATCCTTTGGAATGTTGATCGGCGTCGGGGCCGGCTGCTTTGCATCCGTCGGCGCCTTTGCGTCCGTCCGCGCCTTCGCATCCGTCCGCGCCTTTGCATCCGCCCGCGCCTTCACATCCGTGCGCGCCTTCGCATCCGTGCGCGCCCCAGGCTCGGCGGCTGCTCCGCCTTGGCCAGGCACGATCAACGCATTGCGAACGCCCTGGATTGCGGCGATCGCCGCGTCGCGCTCGAGCTCCCACGCATCCGGCGGATCTTCGACATGCCAGAGCTCGTACAGCGCCTCCTCCCCCGGATCGAGTTGCATGCCCCCGCCTTGGCCGTACACATGCGACATGTATAGATAGATCCGTGCGATGTCGCCGCGGAGCTGCGGCAGAGGCTCGACGATCTTGGCCTGCGGGTCGACTTCGACGTCGCAGAGGCCATACAACCGCGCCTCGCCGTCAACGTCCCCGAAGCGAAAGTCCGATCGGTCGGCGGCAAGCTCTGCGATCATCGGCACCAGGTTGTGAAGGTCCCGCTCCATCGCGCTGAACTCGGGGTCGCGCTGGCGACAACACTCAACGCCCCCAAACCTGCTCCCGTCTTCGCGCACGCACAGCTCCGAGCTCCAGCACTCGCGATGTGCACCGAACGCCTTGGCCGGAACGACGTGCGTGATGTCGACACGGTAGGCCAACTCCTCGTTGGCGCGGGTCTTGTACCCGCATGAGGCACGCACCGATTTCATCTGTGCGGTGTAGGTGCAGCCACAATCGAACGTCTTCCCGCTCGCAGCCCAGATCTCCGCGGCTTTGGCTTCGGCGTCTGCGACCGTCGCCAGCACGCGCGGTATCTGCCGCGGTGGCGGTGGCACTTCTTTGGCAGGCTTGCTCGGCGGCGATTTGGTCTCGCGGCTGAGCGCAGGCTTACTGTCGAGCTTTTCCGTCGCATCGACGCGCGGCGAGCCCCCTCCACAGCCGATCGCTGCCACCGCCGCGCAGACGAGCGCGTATCGCCGATCCCAACCATGTCGCAGCGCCATTGGTAGACCCTACCTTCCTTCTCTCTTCGAGTGAATTCCGGTAGGGCCCCC